>JANNKM010000162.1:0-15325 GCA_031396305.1 Rhizobacter sp. | reverse complement strand
GCCTGGTCGGAATTCTGATGGCGCAGGGCCCATCGACGCGAATCCACACGCGGATGCTGTTCAAAAACATGGTGTACGCAGCAATGGTGGAGTAAGCGCCTGGCGACTGCGCTGCTCAGGCATCCGAGGCAACGGCCTACGCGACTCTTTGTGGACGACTGCGAACCAAGCCTCAATGAGTCGAGTCTTGATAGACGCAACCAAGTTTCTCTGCGACCAAGAGCAACTTCTTGTCGCGGGTCCAGATTTTCGCTCTCTCGGTCAACGCTATCGATGCCAGCAGATGAACATCGACATACCCAATACCCTTGCCATGCAGAGCGTGGCGCTCGATGAACCGCAGAACCTCGTCGCCCTCGGCCACTGCAGCAGCCGGCAAATCCTGGAGTAGTTCAAGGATCGACACGCGGTCGTTCAAACTTCCGCATGCAATCTCGCCAACCACAAACGGATGCATGATGACGATCGATCGCTCCAGCAGGTCGACAAGCCTTGGATCGCCCCGGCGAAGGTGGTCGACCCACACGGACGTGTCGACCAGAATCAACCTGGACTCCCCTGGCGTCTGCGAGGCGCGGCCTTCAGCTTGGGCTGCGTACCTCCCAGCCGTGCGAGACGCTTGGCACTTTCGCGTTCAATGAGCGCTTTCAAGGCCTCGCTCACGACGGCTGTCCGATCCAAAGGGCCAGCCAGCTTGGTGGCCTTCGCAAGCAACTCGTCATCGATATTGATCGTCGTGCGCACTTGCTCGCCTCCTGGTGTTGGCATCAAATGTAGCATCACTTGATGCCTATCCAAGTGTCGATGAGGCGGCAGGCCAGCGCCCGGCCCAGGCCTTCCTCCCGACGATGATCGCCACAAGCCGTTGCGGACAACGAGCGTCAGTTGGCGGGCAGACAAGCCGAATGCCCGATGGGCTCTTATCGACCCGGTGCTGACTTTCGAATGGGCTTTGCGCGCGACTTGCGGTACGGCGCGGCAGGCGGCACCCGGCGGGGGCTCATGCTGGGGCGGTCGGCGCTGCGCGCCGACTCCACTGCGCTGCTCGGCCTGGGTCGCGCAGCCGCGCCCGCAAACCCGAACCGCAAGCTCAAAGCACCCAACTCGCCTGCATCGACGCGCGTTGGCTGAACTGCGCATGCCACCGGGCGACCGCGGGGTAGTGCTCGCGCCAGCTCAACTCGGCAAAGCGCAGGTCGAGGTAGCCGAGAGCACACGCGAGCCCGAGCGTGCCGATGTCCACCCGGTCCTGCAGTTGTGCAGGCGCGGCGTCGAGCGCCGCCATCGAGGTGGCAACCTTGTCGAGCTGGCCGGCTCGCCAGTCCGCCCAGCGCAACGGCTCGGGCCGCGCCACGTCTTCATAGCGCGCGAGCAGCGCGGCATCCAACATGCCGTCGGCCAGCGCCTGCAGCGTCAACGCCCTCCAGCGCGCGGTACCCGAGCGCGGGAACAGCGCACCGCCGCCCAGGTCATCGAGGTACTCGCAGATCACCCGGCTGTCGTAGAGCACGCGGCCGTCGTCGCAGATCAGCGTGGGCACCTTGCCCAGCGGATTGGCCGCGACGATCGTCGCATCGCGATGCACCGGGTGCGCATTGCCCGCCAGCAGCTCGATGCGGCCGACGAGACCGAGTTCGTGCGCGACGACCAGGCACTTGCGCACGTAGGGAGAGGTGGGTGAGAAGTAGAGTTTCATGCGGTGCCTCGGATGCTGCGTGGGAATCAGGGGTGGCGCGACATCGTACAGTGCAGGGGCGCCACCTCGGCCGCTCACCCGGGCATCCTCATGCGAATCGACCCCACCAGCCTGAACCAGATCTTCCTCGAAGCGCGCACCGCGAACGGCTTCATCGACCGCCCCGTGCCGCTGTCGCTGCTGCGCGAAGTCCACGAGGTTGCGCGCATGTGCGCGACGTCGATGAACACGCAGCCCACGCGCTATGTATTTCTGCTATCGGCCGAATCGCGCGCACGGTTGCTGCCTGCCATGTCGCCCAGCAACGTCGAAAAGACGCGCAGCGCGCCAGCCACGGTGATCATCGCCACCGACACGAGGTTCTTTGAACACATGCCCCAGGTCTGGCACGAAGCGGGCGCGCAAGAAATGTTCGCCGGCAACGCCGCGCTGGCGCAGTCCACGGCCACCCGCAACGGTACCCTGGGCGCCGCCTACTTCATGATCGCGGCACGGGCCTTGGGGCTGGACTGCGGGCCAATGAGCGGCGTGGACCTGGCCAAGGTGAACGCCGAGTTCTTCGCCGACGGGCGCTTCCTGACCAACTTCATCCTCAATCTGGGTTACGGTGACCCGAGCAAGCTGTTTCCGCGCAACCCGCGGCTTTCGTTCGAGCAGGCTTGCAGCGTGCTGTAGACAACCCGTCCGGATGCGGGTTTATGCAGAGCGAAACCGCGGTCCATTGGTTTTAGACTCGATCGCCATGGCGCGTCCGGTTCGCACCGGCCGTCCACGGCGCAGCGCTCGACTCACGGGAGAAACATCATGGCGCAACACTCAGCCGACGAACTCGCGCAAGCCGTCATCGCCCGCTTGGCCGACTGCCCGAACCCGCGCTTCAAGCAGATGATGACGGGGCTGATCGGGCACGCGCACGCGTTCGTGCGCGAAGTCGACCTGACGCCCGACGAATGGATGGCCGCCATCCAGTTCCTCACCGCCACCGGCCAGAATTGCGACGCCAAGCGCCAGGAGTTCATTCTGCTGTCCGACACGCTCGGCATCTCGATGCTCGTGGTGGCGCTGGAGCAGATGCGCGGCGCGCGCGCCGTGCGCGCCAAGGCGCAGCCGGGCGACGCACCACCCACCGAGGCCACGGTGCAGGGGCCGTTTTACTGGGAAGGCTCGCCCGAATTTCCGCTCGGCGGCGACGTCACGGCCGGCGCGCCCGGCGAGCCCGCGTACTACACCGGCACCGTGAAGGCGACGAACGGCAAACCGATTCCGAATTGCTGCCTCGACATCTGGTCGGGCGACGGCGAAGGCGTCTACGACATGCAGCGCGGCCCCGATGCCGGCATGCGCCTGCGTGGACGCATCCGCACCGACGCGCAAGGCGGCTACCGCTTCTGGTCGATCAAACCCGCGTACTACCCGGTACCCGTGGACGGCCCGGTGGGCGGCATGCTGCGAGCGATGGGGCGGCACGCGAATCGCCCGGGCCACATCCACATGATGGTGTATGCCGACGGCTACCAGCGCCTGACGACGCACCTGTTCGACCGCGATAGCCCCTACCTCGATTCCGACGCTGTGTTCGGCGTGCGCAACAGCCTGATCGTCGACTTCGCCAAGCACCCGGCCGGCAAGGCGCCCGACGGCCGCGTGCTGAACAAGCCCTACTACAGCACGAGCTTCGACTTCAAACTCGTGCCCTCGGTCTGAGAGCGTGAGAGGCAATCCAGTGCGTCCCAAGCCATTTTTCAAGGAGACAAGAGAATGAATACTTCGCGTCGCAGCCTGATCCTTGGCGCCAGCGCCATCGCCACGGCCCTTTGGGCCAGCGGCGCCGCCGCGCAGGCGCCGATCCGCATCGGCAGCACCTTGGCGCTGACCGGGCCGCTCTCGGCCACCGCGATGACGCACAAGCTGGTCGGTGAAATCTACGTCGAGCAACTCAACGCGCGCGGCGGGCTGCTCGGGCGCAAGGTGGAGTGGACGGTGAAGGACGACCAGTCCAAGCCCGACATTGCGCGCACGATGTACGAACAGCTCGTGACCTCCGACAAGGTCGATCTGCTGATGGGCCCCTATGCCACCGGCGCCATCCTCTCTGCGATGGGCGTTGCGCAGCGCTACAACAAGGTGCTGGTGCACCACACCTTCGGCATTCCGTCGCTGGCGAAGTACGAGGGCGCGTTCCCGGCCTGGTCGCTCGGTGCCGACCCCGGCACCACCGTGCCTAACATGGTGTTCGATGCCCTCGCCGCCTCCCCCAGGCCGCCGAAGACGGTGGCGTTCGTGACGAGCAAGTTCCCGTCGATCCACTTCATGACGCTTGGCGCGCGCGAAATCGCGAAGAAGCGTGGCCTCAGCGAAGTGCTGTTTCTGGAGTGGGAATTCGGCAACCGCGATTTCGGCCTGATCGCCGCGCGCATCAAGGACGCCAAGCCCGATCTGGTGTGGATGGGTGACATCGCGCTCGAGGGCAACATGTTGTTGGATGCGATGAAGAAGATCGACTACGTGCCGCCGCTGCACTTCCATACCTATCCGGCGCCGGGGCCGATGACGAAGTCGCCCGACGGCAAGAACGCGTTGTCGCTGACGATCTTCGAAGAGCACGCTCCGTTCACGAACAACCCGGTCGCCGCCGAATTCATCAAGATCTTCAATGACCGCGCTGCCAAGGCCGGCCTGCCCGACACCACGGTTGAAGTGCAGGCCGCCGCGTCGTTCTCGGCGTGGCAGATTCTGGAAGCCGGCGTGCGCGGCGCGAACAGTCTGGACGACAAGGCGATCATGCAATGGCTGAAGGCGAACCGCGTCGACACGATCCAGGGCAAGTTGCGCTTCGACGGCACCGGCAACTACGGCGACGACCTGATGAAGCTCAAGCAGGTGCAAAACGGCAAGTGGAACGTGGTCTGGCCGGCGCAGTTCGCGCCGCCCGGGGTGAAGCTGCAGGTTCAGTGAGGGCCGGCCGGTCATCTCGGCGCACGCCGGGATCCAGGGCGCTGGGCGAACGGTGGATCCCGGCTTGCGCCGGGATGACCGCCTGCGCCGGGATGACAGCCTGCGCCGGGATGACCGCTTGCGCCGGGATGACCGATTGCGCCGGGGCGGCTGTGCGATGACTTTCCCGAGCTTCAACCTGCTCGCCCAGTCGATCCTCTCCGGCATCTTCATCGGCAGCCTGTACGGCCTGATCGGCCTCGGCCTCGGCCTGACGTGGGGCTTGCTGCGCCAGATCAACCTGGCACATTTCGGCCTGGTGTTCCTCGGCGCCTACCTCAGCTATCAACTGGCAGTCGCGCACATCGATCCGCTGCTCTCGCTGCTGATCATCCCGCCGCTGTTCTTCGCCATCGGCGCGGGTGTGCAGTGGCTGCTCGCGCGGTTTTCGATTTCGCCGTTCAATTCGCTGCTCGTGACGTTCGGCATCACCGTCGTGATCGAAAGCGCGATCCAGGGCATCTGGACGGCGGATTTCCGGCGCCTCGAATCTGTCTACAACAGCCAGAAGTTCGTCGTCGGTACGCTTTACGTTCCCGTGCCCGAACTCGTGACGCTGGCGCTGGCGAGCGCGCTGTCACTTGCGATCTGGGCGGCGCTGCGCTACACCGACCTGGGCAAGGCGCTGCGCGCGTGTGCCGAAGACGCGCCGATCGCCGCCGCCTTCGGCATCAATCAAAAAGCCCTGTCGCTGCTGCTCGCCGGCGTGTGCGCTGCGCTCGCCGGCGTCGCCGGGATCTGTCTGGCGCTGACATTCACGCTCACGCCGTCGCAGATCTTCGCCTGGGTCGGCGTGGTGTTCGCCGCCGTGATGCTGGGTGGACTGGGCAGCGCACTCGGGCCGCTCGTCGCCGGAATCATCATCGGCGTCAGCGAAGCGGTGACGATGGCGATCACCTCGCCCTCCTGGGCGCCGATCGTGTCGTTCTCGCTGTTGATCGTGGTGCTGCTGTTTCGGCCCGGGCGGTTCCGGGCGTGAGCCTTTCGCCGGGCCGCCCCAAGAAAGGCGACGTCCCTCTTGGAGGGCCGAGCCCGGACACGAACAGTCCAGTGGACTGTTCGTGCCTGGCGAGGAGGCGGGCCACAGGCCCGGCGCGGCCTGCAAGGCCCGCGCGAAGCGCGAGGGTGCGCCAATGAATCGAACCACCCTCGGCATCGCCGCGGTCGGCGCGCTGCTCGCCAGCGTGCCGTGGCTCGGCGTCGCGCCGTTTTACGAATCGTTCCTCTACCTCGTGTGCCACTGGGCGATCCTGGCGCTGTCGTGGAACATCCTGTCGGGCTACTCGGGCTATTTTTCGTTCGGCCACGGCGCGTTCTTCGGCGTGGGCATGTACACGTCGGCGGGCCTGTCGGCGAACCTCGGCGTGCCGTTTCTCTGGACCTTGCCGCTGGCAGCGGCCGCCGCGGCGCTGCTCGGCGTGGCGCTCGGTGGCGTCGTGTTTCGCGTCAAGGCGGTGCGCGGCGAACTGTTCGCGCTGTTGACGCTGGCCGTCACGTTTGTCGTCGCGACGATCGTGCTGAACACGCGCATCGACGGCGGACCCGGCATCTCGCTTGGCGCGGTGGCGATTCCCAAACTCGGGCCCAGCGCGTCGGCGTCGATCTATCTGATGGCACTGGTGGTTGCGCTCGCGACGCTCTACATCGCTTATCGCATTCGCGACGCCAAGCTCGGAACGGGGCTGTTTGCGATACACGACGACGAAGACGTCGCCGAGGTGATGGGCGTTCCGACCTACGCCTACAAGCTCATCGCGTTCGCCATCTCGTGCGCCCTTGCCGGCCTGGCCGGCGGCATTCATGCCCTGTTCGTGTCCTACGTCACCGTCGGCGAGACGTTCAACATCACGGTGCCGCTGACCGTCGTACTTATGAGTGTGCTCGGCGGCACGCGCCACTGGGCCGGGCCGGCGGTGGGCGCCGCGGCGATCACCGGTTTGCTGTACGCATTCACGGCCGGCAACTACGCGGTGGCCGGCAAGGCGGCGGTGGGTTGCGTGCTGGTGTCGGTGATCCTGTTCATGCCCAACGGGATTCTTGGCTTTCGCTGGAGGCCCTCATTCACCAAACCATCAGTCATCCCGGCGCACGCCGGGATCCACGGCGCAGAGCCTGCGGTGGATCCCGGCGTGCGCCCGGATGACGGCGTGCGGATTGCTGGGCCCTCGGTGGATCCCGGCGTGCGCCGGGATGACGACGTGCCGGCTGCGCAGCAGGCCGTGGATGCCGGCGCAGCTCACCGCGGCGACCGGTCGAAACCGCTGCTCGACGTCCACAACCTGAGCAAGGCATTCAAGGGCGTGCAGGCACTCGACGGCGTGAGCCTGCAGGTGCGCGATGGCGAGATCCTCGGCCTGCTCGGCCCGAACGGTTCCGGAAAGTCGACGTTCATCAACGTCGTCAGCGGCCATCACGCGCCCAGCAGCGGCGAGATCGCATTCAACGGGCGCGCGCTGAGCGGCCTGGCCGCGCACCGCATCGCCGGGGCCGGCATCGCCCGCACCTACCAGATTCCACGCCCGTTCGCCCACATGAGCGTGTTGCACAACGTCGCGCTCGTCGCGATGTTTGGCGCTGCCGCGCTGGCGCGACAAGACGCGCTTCGCGAGGCCTGGAAGTGGCTCGAATTCACCGGCCTGCGCGACAAGGCCGACGCCCTGCCTGACGACCTGAACCTGCACCAGCGCAAGTTCCTCGAGCTTGCGCGCGCGCTCGCGGCCAGGCCGCGCCTGGTGCTGCTCGACGAAGTGCTGTCAGGCTTGAGTCCCGCGGAGATCGACGAGGCGATCGCGCTCATCCGCAGAATTCGCGAGCAGGGCGCGACGATCGTGTTCGTCGAGCACGTGATGCACGCCGTGATGGCGTTGACGGATCGAATCGTCGTGCTCAACCACGGCAAGCTGATCGCCCAAGGGCCCGCGACCGAGGTGATGAAGAACCCCGACGTGGTCAGCGCCTACCTGGGAACACCCCATGCTCGAGCTTGACGCGCTCGAGGTGAACTACGGCAAGGCGCCCGCGCTGCGCGGCGTGACGCTGAGCGTGCAGCGCGGCGAGCTGGTGTGCGTCGTCGGGCCCAACGGCGCGGGCAAGTCGACGCTGATCAACACGATCGCCGGCCTGTTGCGCGCCCACGCGGGCACATTGCGCTTCGACGGGCGCGACGTGACGCGGCTGCCGAGCCACAAGTTCTGCGACGCCGGAATCGCCATCGTCCCCGAGGGGCGGCGCCTGTTCACGTTGATGAGCGTGCTGGACAACCTGATCCTCGGCAGCTTCACGGCGCGCGCCAAGCGCAAGCGGGAGCAGACGCTGGCGCAAGTGCTCGCGCTGTTCCCGATGCTCGAGCAGAAGCTGCACGCCCCGGCCGGCGCGCTCTCGGGCGGGCAGCAGCAGATGGTGGCGATCGCCCGCGCGCTGATGGCCTGCCCGACGCTGTTGCTGCTCGACGAGCCGTCGCTCGGCCTGGCGCCGCTGATCGTGTTTGAGATGTTCCGCGCGATTCGCGAAATCAATGCCTCCGGCACCTCGGTATTGCTCGTCGAACAGAACGTCGCGATGGCGATGGAACTCGCCGGGCGCGCCTACGTGATGGAGGAGGGCCGCATCGTCGCCGCCGGGCCCGCCGCAGAATTGATGGATCGGCCGGAGATTCGCAGGGCTTATCTCGGGTTGGAGACGGGTTGATGCGCCGCCTGACCCGCGGCCGCATGATGACCACGTGAATTCGAATCTTTGCTTCTTTGTCATTTTGCGAACGAGCGGATCATCGCAATCTCTGCAGACAGGCTGCCCAAACCGCTTGATGCCTCTGGCGTAAGGTAGCGAAGGGCGCCACCGCCTGTCCCGACGGGCCGAAGCACCACGGCAGCAGACCATGGTCGTCTGCGGCTCGCAACTCTGCCAGCAGCGCAGGCGCCGTGATCACGTCAGCCGCTAGCCAACTCTGGACGACGCGGCAGAGTCGCCTGAATGTGGCCTTGTAGACGTTTCCCAGCGCCTCGCGACGGTCGAGCCGAAGCACCTCGACTGTCTTGGCTCCTTTGGGTGACCAATCGTTGGCCTGGACATCAAACCGCGCGGTCAGGTCTCCGGTGTCCGGGTCGAAGTCAAGAAACCGCCACGGATCCTCCGCCGTTGGGTCGATCAACAGCGGCTGCCCATGCGCGGTAGGGAACTGCACCCCCTTGAACCGACCGCATTCGGTACAGCACAACAACAGGTTAGACCACCGAAAGGCATACGTTGGAAAGCTGGACTTGGGGCGAAAATGTTCGATGTCGCAGCCATGCGAATCCACACAGTACATGCAGCGCTCGCGCGGGCCCATCATCTGCCGCAGCACCTGTAGCACCGACCCGAAAGTCATTGTCCGCCGGGCTGCCTTCCACTCGCGTTCGATGTTCAAGGTGCCGCGGCCAAGATCGCGATTCGAAGAGGACTGCCGTTTGTCCAGGTAGGTCTGGGCTGCTTTGGGCAATTCCGGACGAGTGACTCGCCGCATGGGTCACGGCTCCTCGCCAGTGAGGGCAAACATCTCGAGCTGGGCAGCCCTGCCTTGCTCGTCCTTGGTCAGTTTCGCACCTGCCCGCTTCTTCGCCATGAGCTTCGCGTACTCGGCTCGCCCTTCCACCGCCCGCGGCGAGCGCGTGTTTTGAAGACCGAAGGCCGGCGTCAGCAAAATGGTGTCCGGCCTCGAGCTGATGACCTTCTTGTACTCGTCGGTGGTCAACGCGCGTGGCGCATCGCCGCTGCCGGGTTCGGGCAATACAAACAGCCCGTTTTCGTCGGCCGCCTGGCAGATGATCGGACTGTGGGTTGTGACGAGGAACTGAATATTCGGAAAATGCCGCTTCAGCCAGAACCCGATTTCTCGCTGCCACTCCGGGTGCAGGTGTGCATCGATTTCGTCGATCATCACCACGCCGCTGCGCACGATGCGAAGTTTGCCGTCGTTGCCACGCTCGGCCATCCCGTCCAGGCCGTATGCCGCGATCAGGTGGCGAAGAATGTCAGCCAGCAGCGCCAGCGCGGCTCGATACCCGTCACTCATTTCGCCCCAGGCCAATTGCAGCCCGTTTCGGTCCCTGAGCCAAAGGCCGCCGGAGTCAACGCGGTCAACGGTGATCTGGTTGGGCATCAGATCATCTTGCAGGATTTCAAGCAGCAGATCCAACTGCTGCCCACTCTCGGGTGATCGGCCCTCCAGCTTCTTGTGGCTGAGGTTGCGTAACCATTGATCAACTTCATACAGAGAGGCCGCCTCCTGAAACATGGTGACGAACCGCTCAGTAGTCGGGCTGACCATCAGCCGCGTCGCTTCTTGCGAGGCCCCGAACACGCGCCGAAACGGCCCGTACCCGCAGGAGAACCAACCGCGTGCAGCTGCTGACCAAAGACCTCTTTGAACCAGCGTTGTCTTGGTACCGGCATTGGCCGGCAGCTCCACGGTAGTGTCCTTACCACCGTTCTTCAGAATCACCGTGGCAGGGAACTTCTTGTAGGCGGTGTTGCCCTTTTCGGAGAACTCATCGACGCCCTTCTCAGGCAGGATCATCAGCTCGATCGTCGCCTCCTGCCCACCTGCGCCTTCGCGAATCCAGCGGTGAAAACTCGGCTGGAGCGAGCGCGCGATATCTCTGCCAGTCAGGGCAACGGCGATGGCTTTGAGCAGCGTGCTCTTGCCGGCGCCGTTGTCGCCCGTGAAGACTGTCCACCCCGCGTATTTGCCGTTACCGCGACACAAATCGAACTCGAGGCTCTCAAAGCCTCGAATGTTCTTCAAGTGGACCTTGTCGATATACATACGCTCACTCCATCACTCTCGCCTGTTTGGCGTGGTACGAAAGCACCGGACCTTCGAGCAGGATGCGCGGCTCCAGCTTGGGCCGCTTGTCCCTGTCGATCCAAGTGAGTTCGAGTTTCTGTTTAGTCATGCGATCCGGAAGGCGTCTCTCATTCACCAGCTTGCGGGAGGCCAGGCGGGGCACTGCAAATTCGAATGATTGTTGGGGGTCGCGCGCGGCCGAATTGTCGCTTGTCCCAAAGGGACAGCGCAGGCCGTTGGCCAACCGCGGAACAGAAGCGGCTGACGCAAGCTTCTGGCTGACGCCGCTGAGTCAGGCAACATCGAGCCTTCGCCTATGTCGCCCTTCAGGAGACCGAATGTTTCGCCAGAAGTACCTCTCCCACACTGAGATCGTGGACCAGCTCGGCAACTGGGCCAAGCAGTACCCGCGGATCGCGCATCTCGGCGCCATCGGCAAGAGCGCAGCGGGCCGCGACATCGCGCTGCTCACGATTGGCCAGGATCCGAGCGAGAAGCGGCCGGCGGTGTGGGTTGACGGCAATATGCACGCCAGCGAGGTCTGCGGCTCGAGCGTCGCACTGGCGATCGCCGAGGACGTTCTGGCCATCCACAACGGCGCGAATGAGGTGGGCGGCAAGCCCTTGCCCGCGCACATGGCGCAGGCGATCCGCGAGACGCTTTTCTACGTGGTGCCGCGTATGTCGCCCGACGGCGCCGAAGAAGTGCTCACGCGCGGCCGCTTCGTGCGCTCGAGCCCGGTGGACGACCGCGTCAACAAGGGCCACGCACGCTGGGAGGCGGGTGACGTCGACGGCGACGGCATCGCCGGTTACATGCGCAAGCTCGACCCCGCGGGTGAACTGATCGAACTGCGCGGCGACGGCGGCCAGCCGCTGCTGCCGGCGGTGATGGTGGCACGCATGCCGGAGGATCCGGGCCCGTACTACAAGCTCTACCCCGAGGGGCGCATCGCCAACTTCGACGGCCGCGCGATCCCTGCGCCGCATTACCTGGCCGACAACCCGTACGACTTCAACCGCAACTTTCCGTACTCGTGGGCACCCGAGCCGCAGCAAGAGGGGGCCGGCCCCTACCCCGGCAGCGCGCCGGAGACGCGCGCCGTGCTCGACTTTGCGACGCGCCACCCCAACATCATGGTGTGGCTGAACCTGCACACCTTCGGCGGTGTGCTGATCCGGCCGCTGGGCGACAAGCCCGACGCCAAGATGAACCCGGGTGATCTGGCCGTCTTCGAGCAGGTCGAGGCGTGGATGACGGAGCACACCGGCTACCCATCGGTGAGCGGCTTTCACGAGTTCTTGTACGAACCCGAGAAGCCCTTGCATGGCGATCTCTCCGATTACGCTTACCACCAGCGCGGCGCGCTGGCGTACGTGGTGGAGCTGTGGGACTTGTTCCGGCAACTTGGCATCGAGCGCAAGAAGCCCTTTGTCGACCACTACTCGAAGTTCGCGCGCAAGGACATGCGCGCGCTTGCCGACTTCGACCGCCAGCACAATGCCGGGCGAATCTTCGGCAGTTGGAAGAAGATCACGCACCCGCAACTGGGCGAGGTGGAGTTGAACGGTTTCGATCCGCGCGTGGGAATCTGGAACCCGCCGTACGAGCGCCTGGCCGATACCTGCAACGCGCAGAGCGCCGCGTTTCTGCGCGTTGCTGCGCTCGTGCCGCGCGTCAGCGTCGAGGTCGTCCGGCAGGAGCGAACCGCGGACCACACGCGCATCGACATTCGCATCGCCAACCACGGCTATCTGTCGACCTTCGGTCTGCCTTCGGCGAAGGCGCTGCCGCATGCGGAGCCGCTGCGCCTGACCACGCGCGGCGAAGGCGTGACGCTGCTCGCGCCGGCCGAGGCGATTGTCGAGATCGGACACCTCGACGGATGGGGTGCCGGTCTGTACGGCGGCCCCAGTGTCTTCGCGCCCTGGACGCGCGGCAACGGACACGAGCGCTACGTCACCCTGGTGGCCCAGGGAACAGGCAAGGTGCACATCGAGGTGGGCAGCTGCCGGGTTGGTTTTCAGGCGCTCGGATTGAGCATCGCTTGAAGTGTGCGATGGACGTGCCGGGTTGGCGCAACGCCTGCTGCGACGGGTGAACGTGGCAGTCCTCCATGACCGGGGCATTGCCCCGCACCACGAAAGCAGCGCCCCGCCAGCTCAATTCTTGCGGAACAAGTCCTGCGCAACTCCCGCCGCGCCGAAGATGTAGTCGCGCGACTCCTCGAGCTGCCGGCGCAACCGGGACACGTCGGCATTGACCAATCGCCCCTTCCACTTGCGCACCTTGCCGGCAACGATCACCGTCTCGACGTTGGAGCGTTCCATCAGCGACACCACCGCACCGGGCACATGGTTCAGCGGCGCAACGTTGATCGCCTCGGCGTCCAGGATGATGATGTCGGCTTCCTTGCCCGGCGTGAGCGAGCCGGTCTTCTTGTCGAGCCGCAGGTGCTCCGCGCCGTTGATCGTGGCGTAACGCAGCACGTCGCGCGTCGTCAGCAGCTCGGGCGTACCGGGCGCGGGAGTCGGCCACTGGTTGGGGAAAACAAAGTCCCCCTGCTCGAGGATCATCTGGTTCACGACCATGCGCTGCATGTTCATCATCACGCGCATCTGGGTGAAGAAGTCCGCCGTCATCGTGCACTCGACGTCCGTGCTCAACGACGGTTCGAGCCCCAGGCGCTGCATCTCGATGATCGGCGGAATCCCGTGCCGCATGTTCATTTCGATCGGGACGGCGAGCGACACCTGCGCGCCCGAGTCCTTGACTCCCTTCCAGCCCGCTTCGGACATGCCCGTCATGTGGACGAACAGGTTGTCGGGCCCGAGCTTCAAGGTCTTGCTGTCGCCGCCGAGGCCCGCGGCGAGCGCATCAAAGGTCGGCCGCATGCCGAATGGCGAGAGGATGTGCGCAGCGACCTGAAGGCCCAGCTCGCGACCGATGTTCCAGGCCTTCTCGTACTCCGGCAGATAGATCTCGCCGCCCATGATCATGTGCACGAGCTGGTCGCTCGACGAGAACCACTTCTTCTTGATGCGCTTGGCGTCCAGCGGATACTGGTTGCCGGCGACACCGCCCGCGCTCTCGAAGTAGCCGAAGGCGGCGCGCCGCCCGGTATCGAACAAGGCCTGGATCGCGGCGTCGGAGTGCTGCGGCGAGTGGTGGATCTGCGAGATGTCGTGCACCGTCGTGACGCCCGCGTCGATCTGGCTCAGGCCGCCGAACAACTCGTTGATGTACACGTCCTGCGGCCGGTACACCGGCGCGAACTTGGACAGGATGAATTCGAAGTAGGTCGTGCTTCCGCTCGGCGAGCCCGACCCGTCATTGATGAGCACCCCGTCGGCGAGAAAGCTGCGCAGCGCCGTCTCGAACTGATGATGGTGCGTGTCGATGAAGCCGGGCATGACGATGCGGCCTTCCGCGTCGATTTCCGCGGCGCCGCCGGCGTGCAGGTTCGGCCCGACGGCAACGATCTTCCTGCCCTCGACGAGCACGTCGGCTTGCGCGAAGTCGCCCACCTTCGGGTCCATCGACATCACGGCGCCGCCGCGAATCACGTAGCGCCGGCCGCGCCGGCCGTGGTCTTCGGGGGGCTCGCGATCGTGCGCCGCCGCGGGGCGCGGTGTGAGCAAGCTCAGGCCGGCGGCGGAGAACCCGGTGGCAGTGGTCGCCTTCAGGAACTTGCGCCGCGATTCGGAGTGGTTCTGCAGAGTGCCTTCATCACAAAGTCTGCACATCTTGTTCTCCTTGTCCAGAGCGTGCCGTGTGGTCGGGAAGCGGATGCAGCGTCGTTTTCATTCTGGAGGGGTTTCGCGCCCGCGTAAATCTGAATTACATGAGTGCATTCCCGGGGGGTCCTGCCGGCAGGCAGCCCGGTGCCGGCGCGCACTTGCGATTGGCGGCGCCGCCTGCTGGAAACTCTGTAGAGTCCGACCTGCCGCCACGAGCCAGAATGCGACTGGAGTGCCGAGCCACCTGTCTTGTCTTCTCCGGAGTCACCATGAAGTTCACCAAACCATCCCTCAGCGCACTCCTCGCGGGTCTTGTGCTGACCCTGAGCGCGAACGCCCAGAACATTTCCATCGCCACCGGCGGCACCGGCGGCGTGTATTACCCGCTCGGCGGCGGCATGGCGGCTGCCCTGTCGAAACACGTCCCCGGCATGCAGGCGACGGCTGAAGTGACGGGCGGCTCGGTGGACAACCTCAAGTTGGTGGGCAGCGGCAAGCCCTATATCGCGCTGACGATGGCCGACGCGACGCTGGACGCGTACCGCGGCGAAGACAAGTTCAAGGGCAACAAGGTGGCGGTGCGCACCCTGATGATCCTGTACCCGAACCGCATGCACGTCGTCAGCATCGAAGGCCGCGGCGTGACGAAGATGGCCGACCTGAAAGGCAAGCGCGTTTCCACCGGCTCGCCCGGCAGCGCGACGGAGGTGATGGCGTTTCGCGTCATCGAAGCCGCCGGTCTGGACAAGGACAGCGACATGAAGCGCGAGCGGCTGGGTGTGGCGGAATCGGTGAACGCCATGAAGGACGGCAAGATCGACGCCTTCTTCTGGGTCGGCGGCCTGCCCACCGCTGGCGTCACCGACCTGGCCAACACGCCCAACACCAAGTTGAAGCTGATCGACCATGCCGACACGGTGGCGGCGATGAACAAGAAGTACGGCAACCTGTACGTCGAGGACGTGATCACCAAGGACGTCTACCGCGGCATGGACGCCGACAACAAGCAGGCCACCGTGATGAACATCCTGGTGGTCCACGAGAGCATGGACGACAAGACCGCCTACA
>JANNKM010000117.1:0-3117 GCA_031396305.1 Rhizobacter sp. | reverse complement strand
CAAAGTGGCAAAGCCACATTTGCTTGAGAAATGAGCAGCAGCCCCGCGACTCGATCGACCCTGAAGGGCATGATTCGAAGTCTTGCCGAGGCTGCGGCGCCTGCCCCGGGAGGCAGGCCGTGGTGGCAACGCGCCGTCACGGCGCGTCCACGCAAAAGACGCCTAGGGCGTCAAACGTTCAAACCGGGCGAATGTTGGAAGCTTGCAGACCCTTCTGGCCCTGCGTCACTTCGAATTCCACCTTCTGGTTCTCAGCCAGCGTCTTGAAGCCGCTGCCTTTGATTTCGCTGAAGTGGGCAAACAAATCCTTGCTGCCGTCGTCCGGAGCAATGAAACCAAAACCCTTGCCTTCGTTGAACCATTTCACTGTACCTGTCGCCATGTAAATTTCTCCTAGTATGACGATGATGCGCGAGCACATGCCCACGCAGTGCAAAGACACGCACGAGATCACCGAACAGAGATTCAACCTGTCTTGCCGGGCATGCCGGCAAGCACTGGGGAGGACTACAAAACGACGGTCTTATGGATGACTAGCGGGGCGGATCATACTCCCTATCGATGCATCAACCGTTGGTTGTCGATTCCAAGGCCTTTGCGGCCAGTGCCATGAAGCGATCGACATGCGCCGAATCAAGCCAGCGCACCACGACCACGGCGTCATGTTCGGGCTCGATCCACACGTAGTGGCCGCCCGCGCCGACCATGAAACTGCTGCGCGGCGACGCATGCGGGAAACTTCGGCCTCGCGGGTTCAGCCACGTCAACCAGCCGTAGAACGGCGCGATGGCGCAGGGCTCGTGCATGCGCGCGATCCACTGCCCGGGAATCAACTGCTGCGCGCCATGGCGCCCGCCTGCCAGCACGAGCTGGCCGACGCGCGCCTGGTCGCGCGCCGAGATCGACACGCCCGCGCCCCAGTGCGTGCCGCCGGGAACGCTTTGCACACTCGTGCCCGCAAGCTGGACCCAGGCGTCGTCGTAACCCGCCCAGCGCCAGGTGTCGCTGGCGCCGAGCGGGGTCAGGAGCGACTGCCCGAACACCTCGGGCAGCGGCTTGCCGAACAAGTACAGCAGCGCGAGCGACAACTGGTTGATGCGAACGTCGTTGTATTCCCAGAACGTGCCCGGCATCTGCAGCGGCCGGGCGTCGCCCTTGCGGCCGAGTTGCGGGCGCGGATCATGCGAGACCTTGCGGTAGCGGTCCACGGTGTCGGGCAGGCCGAAGCATTCGCCCTCCCATTCGCTCGTCTGCTGGAGCAAGTGCGTCCATGTGATTTCGCGGTTATGCGCCGAATCGAAGCCGATTCCCGGCAACCGCCTGACCACCGGTTCGTCCGGATCAGGCAGCAGGCCCTGGCCATGCGCCACGCCGGCGAGCAGCGCGAGGTAGGTCTTGGCGACGCTGAAGGTCAGGTCGGCACGGTCGGGCTCGCCCCAGGCGACGATCTCGGCACCGCTGCGCCAGACAACCCCTGACACGCCGCCGCGCGCATGCACCGGTCCGCGCAACCGGTTCCAGGGCGGTTTGTCGTCGTGGTGGATGCCCCAGTGCGCCGGGTCAGCATGCGGGTCACGCGGCCACGCCACTTCATGCGCGTTCGCGAAGGCGACGCATTCCTGCCATGCAGGCGGGATGGAATTCATGGGTCAATCCCTTGACGATGCGGCAGCGCGCCGCGAACGCCGTTGCAGCGCCTGCATCAGCAGGAAGAGCGCGGTCGAAAACACGATCATGAGTGTCGCCACGGCGGTGAGCGCGGGCGTGATGCTGTCACGCAGGCCGGAGAACATTTCGCGCGGCAGCGTGCGCTGCTGCGGGCCGGCAATGAACAGTGCGATCACGACGTCGTCGAACGATGCCGCGAAGGCAAACAATGCACCCGAGGCCACGGCCGGCGTGATGCCGGGCAAGGTGACCCGAAAAAACGTCTGGCGCGGCGTGGCGCCGCACGCCGCCGCGGCGCGCACAAGATTGGGATCCTGCAGTTCGAGCGCCGTGAGCACCGGCACGACGACGAAGGGTGCGGCAATCACGGTGTGCGCGAGGATCAGCCCGGTATAGGTGTTCGTCAGCGACAGCGGCGCGAGAAAGAAATAGCAACCCACCGCCACCAGGATCACCGGCACGATCATCGGCGAGAGCATCAGCATCTTCAGTGCCCCGGCGCTGCGGCCGCGCCAGCGCGCCAGGCCGAGCGCAGCGAGCGTTCCGAGCAGCACGGCGCAGGCCGTGGCGACACTGCCCACGAACAACGAGTTGCCCAGCGCCGCGAGCCATTTGCCACCACCCAGCACCTCCGCATACCAACGCAGCGACAGTCCCGGCAGCGGATACGTCAGGAACGAACCGCTGGAAAACGACAGCGGCACGATCGCCGCGATCGGCACGAGCAGGAACGCCAGCACCGCGGCGCAATAGGTTCGCAGCAGCGCCGTCCAGGCGTGTTTCATCGCAAGCGCCATCAAGCCACTGCCATCACACGCCCGCCCGACAGGCGATGCGCGAGCGCATAGAGCGCGAGCGTGCTCGCAAGCATCAGCAAACCGAGAGCTGCCGCCAGGCCCCAGTTGCCCGTGTCGGTGGTGTAGGTGGCGACGAAGTTCGACAGCATCTGGTCCGACCCGCCACCCACCAGCGCGGGCGTGATGTAGTAGCCCAGCGCCAGGATGAACACCATCAGCGAACCGGCAGCCACGCCGGGTGCGGCAAGGGGCAGGTAGACGCGCACGAAGGCTTGCAGCGGCGGCGCGCCGAGGCTGCCTGCCGCGCGCATGTATTGCGGCGGGATGCCCTTGAGCACGCTGTACAGCGGCAGGATCATGAACGGCAGCAGCACATGCGTCATCGCGATCAGCACGCCGGTGCGGTTGTAGATCAGCGTCAGCGGCTCGGCGATCAGGCCGAGCTTGACCAGCAGGCTGTTCACCATGCCCTCGCGCTGCAGCACCACCACCCAGGCGGCAGTGCGCACCAGCAGCGAGGTCCAGAACGGCAGCAGCACCAGGATCATCAACACATCGGCAGTGCGTTCGCGCACCTGGGTGAGCAGCAGCGCGACCGGAAAGCCCAGGGCCAGGCACAGCAGCGTGACGCTGGCACTGATCGACAGCGTGC
>JANNKM010000083.1:0-2288 GCA_031396305.1 Rhizobacter sp. | reverse complement strand
CGTAGTCGAGCCACTTTCCGTCCGCCATCGGGTGCGATTCAAAGCAATGTGCCTGATATATCGACGGTCGGGGCGCAGCCCGCGAGAAAACTCACCGCAACGAGTATATGCAGGCGTCGCATTGCGGCCCTGTGTATGAGAAAATTTCAGATCACGCATCTTCGCAAAGCACCACCATGCCCAACGGCAACGATTTACCCGCAAACGACGCCGCACACGTCACCAATTTCATCCGCAATATCGTCGAGGCCGACCTGGCCGCGAATAAATTCGCTTCGCGCAAATGGGCCGGTAAACCCGGGCTCGCCACCGAGCATGCGGCCGGCGCGACGGATCAGGCGAAGATCCGCACGCGTTTCCCGCCGGAACCGAATGGCTACCTGCATATCGGCCACGCCAAGTCGATCTGCCTCAACTTTGGCTTGGCCCGCGACTATGGCGGCCGCTGCCATCTACGCTTCGACGACACCAATCCGGAGAAGGAAGAGCAGGAGTACGTCGACGCGATCAAGGACGCCGTGCAGTGGCTCGGCTTCGACTGGAATGCAAGCGACGCCGACGCGCAGCGCAGCCATCTCTACTTCGCCAGCGACTATTTCGACTTCATGTACCGCGCAGCCGAAGCGCTGGTCGAGGCTGGCCACGCCTATGTGGATGAACAAAACGCGGACGACATGCGTGCGAACCGCGGCGACTTCGGCGCGCCCGGCAGCGACAGCCCGTTTCGCACGCGCACCCCGGCCGAGAACCTGGCGCGCCTGCGCGAGATGCGCGCCGGTGGGCATGCCGATGGCGCGATGGTGCTGCGCGCGAAGATCGACATGGCCAGCCCGAACATCAACCTGCGCGACCCCACGCTGTACCGCATCAAGCGCGCGACGCACCACAACACCGGCGACTCGTGGTGCATCTACCCGATGTACGCCTATGCGCACCCGATCGAAGACGCCCTGGAGGGAATCACGCACAGCATCTGTACGCTGGAATTCGAGGACCAGCGGCCGTTCTACGACTGGGTGCTGGAGCGCATCGTGCCGATCCTGCGCGCGCCGCAGTTCGAACACGCGAAGCGGCTGATCGAGCACATCGAAGGTGAAGGCATCGAAGCCGGCAAGGAGTTCGCGCTGCACTGCCACAACCATGCCGAAAAGTTGTTCGCGAGCACGCCCGAAGGCGAGATGCGCGCCATGTTCAAGCGCTGGGAACACCGGCCTGACGCCGTGCTGCACGACCTGGCGCCGTTTTTTGCGCTGCTGAACAAGCACTTGGCCCAGTTCACGCCGCTGCTGCAACACGCGCTCGACGTTCGCGAGCCCAACGTGTTCAAGCTGCCGCATCAGCATGAATTCGCGCGCCTCAACGTGACGCACGTGATCACGAGCAAGCGCAAGCTGAAGGGCCTGGTGGACGAAGCTGTCGTGTCGGGCTGGGACGACCCGCGTTTGCCCACCCTCGTGGGTCTGCGTCGCCGCGGCTACACGCCCGAGGCGATTCGGCAGATGTGCGAGCGCGCCGGCACCAGCAAGTCAGGCGGCTGGACCGACTACGCGAGCCTGGACCAGGCGCTGCGCGAAGACCTCGACCCCAAGGCCGCGCGAGCGATGGCCGTGCTCGACCCACTGGAACTGTCGATCTCGAACTGGGACGCGGTGCTGGGCCCGGCCAGCAGCGACCCCTGCCACGCACCAGTGCACCCCGCAGCGCCCGAACGCGGCCAGCGCAGCTTCGGCCTCGGACCCAGACTCTGGATCGAGCGCGACGATTTCCAGGAAGTGCCGGAGAAAGGCTACTTTCGCCTGTTCCCGGGCAACAAGGTCAGGCTCAAGTACGGTCATGTCGTGCTTTGCACCGGTTGCACGAAAGACGCCGACGGCAAGGTCATTCAAGTGCAGGCCGAACTGGTGGCCGACACGAAAAGCGGCACGCCAGGGGCAAGCGCGATCAAGGTCAAGGGCGTCATCACCTGGGTTGCGGCGCACGACGCCATGCGCGCCGAAGTGCGGCTCTACGAGCGTCTGTTCACTGCCGAGCAGCCCGATGCGAGCGGGCGCGACCCGCTGGCGAGCCTGAATCCGGCGTCCAAGCGTGTCGTGCCGGCGTGGGTCGAGCCGACGCTGCGCACTGCGCAGCGCGACGAGCGTTTCCAGTTCGAGCGGCACGGCTACTTCGTGGCGGACCGCCACGACCATTCGGCGCAGAACCCGGTGTTCAACAAGATCACCGGATTGAAGGACGGCTGGTGAAATTGCACCACCCCCGAAGCGCATTCGGCGCTCCCCCTCAAGGGG
>JANNKM010000059.1:0-2706 GCA_031396305.1 Rhizobacter sp. | reverse complement strand
GTGGCGACTTCAGCGTCGGTATGCGCGGCACCGTACCGACAGCCAAAGGCGATCCCGCCCAGACTTCACGCTTGGGCCGCCTTCGGCCTGTCCGCGCCGGCGGTTCCATCGTGAGGGTTCGTTCAGTGTTCAGACATCTTGTCCATTTCTATGACGGGGCATACCCCGCTGAAGAAGCCTGCGACTTCATCGAAGCCGGCCTGCGCGTCGGCGACACCTGCATCGTCATGTTGACCCAGGCGAACCGGCAGGGAATCGACCCAGTCCTGGAAGCGCGCCGGTTGTTCAGCAAGCCCCCTGCGGGACAGTATCTGGTGATGGACACGCACGAAGCGCTGACGGGCCTGATGGTCGGCGGTCGGCTCGACAAGGAGCGGGCCGCCGAGTCGTTGGGCACCCTGCTCAACCCGGCAACGCACGGTAGCAGCGCACAGGTGCGCCTGGTCGGCGACCCCGCGCCCACGCTTCTTGCATCTGGCAACGAGGACGACGCGCTGGCGTTGGAAGCCTTGGTGGGCAAGCTGTGCGCTGTGCATTCCGCATTGGTTTTTTGCGCGTACTCGAAGCAGGACCTCCATGTCCACGGGAACCCGAATTCCTTGTCGATGCTGTGTGCCGCCCACTCGGAGGCCGCCATCCACGTCCAGGGGCGCGCGCTGGCCAGCAATTCGTGAGCCCCCAAGAATAGGGAAGTCGACTACGCACCATGGCGCTCATGGGCCGTTGAGCAGGGCGACTGACACGCCGCCCGCGCTCTCAAGCAAATGTGGCTTTGCCACTTTGCTTGAACCCCCAATGGCGGGTCGGGCTGGCCCGGCCCTGGGGGCGCTCAGCGACAGCCGATGCCGGTTCACACCTCGCAAATCTGCGGCAACAGCTCGCCGATCGCTCCGCGCAACAGCGCGTCGGCGAGTTCGTCCAGCGGCGTCGGCTGGTCGTTCATGATGACCACCTTCGCGCCTCTGTCTTTCGCCAGCGGCACCACGCCGGCCACCGGATAGACCTGCAAGGTTGAGCCGATCGCGAGCAGCAGGTCGGCCTCGCCCGCCACCTGCATCGCCCGCGCGATCACCTCGGGCACCAGCGCCTGGCCGAACGACACGGTGTCGCTTTTCAGGATGCCGCCACAGGCCAGGCACGCCGGGTCGGCCTCGCCGGCGCGCACGCGATTCAAGGCTTCCTGCATCGGCGCACGATTGCCGCAGCCCCAGCACATCACGCGGCGCATCGTGCCGTGAACCTCGATCGTGAGTTCGCGCGAGTTGCCGGCGATCTGGTGCAGCTCGTCGATGTTCTGCGTGATCAGCGCGTGCAGCTTGCCACGCTGCTCGAGCGCGACCAGCGCCAGATGGCCGCGGTTCGGCTGCGCGGACCACGCCGCGTGGTCCAGGCGCGAACGCCAGGCCGCCCGGCGCACTTGCGGGTCGGCCAGATAGTTCTGCAGCGTCGACTGCTTTTCGGCGGCCGGGTTGCGCGTCCACACGCCCTGGGGCCCTCGAAAATCGGGGATGCCCGAGTCGGTGGAGATGCCCGCGCCGGTGAGCACGACGATGCGCCGGGCGGCGCTGACCCAGGCGCGGACGTTGACGATGGACTCGGTGCTATTCATGCTAGATTGAAGCCGCAATGATGCACTCTGCGCGCTTCGAGCAACCCGCCACCGTGGCCGACGCGCTGCGCAGTCTGGCGCTCGGTGTGCATCGGCCGCTGGCCGGCGGGACTGACCTCTACCCTGCGTTTGTCGGCCGTGCGCTCGACGTGGCGCTGCTCGACTTGACGCGAATTGCTGGCCTGCGCGGCATCCGGCAAGACGAACCGGGCTGGTGGTTCGGTGCCACGACCACCTGGACCGACGTGCTGCGCGCGCCATTGCCGCCGCTCTTCGACGCCCTGAAGCAAGCCGCTCGCGAAGTGGGGGGCGAGCAGATCCAGAACATGGCGACGCTGGGCGGCAACCTGTGCAACGCCTCGCCCGCGGCCGACGGTACGCCGGTACGCCGGTGTGGCTGGCTCTTGGCGCGCAGGTCGATCTGGCATCGGCACGCGGCACGCGGCGTCTGCCGGTTCACGAATTCGTGCTCGGCAACCGCCGCACCGCGCTCGCAGCGGATGAGCTGCTCACCGGCGTCTGGGTGCCGCGGCACGGCGCCGCGGCGAGGTCGGTGTTTGCCAAGCTCGGCGGCAGGCGCTACCTGGTGATCTCGATCACGATGCTGGCCTTGGTCATCGACGTCGACGCGCAGCAGCGGGTACTGCGCGCCGGCGCGGCGGTGGGCAGCTGCGCCGCCTGCGCGCAGCGCCTGGCCGGGCTGGAAGCCCGGCTCGTCGGCTTGCCCCGCGCCCAACTGGCGCATGTGACGCTCACGCCCGCTGATCTGGCACCGCTGCAGCCGATCGACGACCTTCGCGCCAGCGCCGCCTACCGCCGTGACGCGACCGCCACACTGTTGCAGCGTGCGTTGCGGGAGCTAGTGTCGTGACGGCGCGCGACGCGGCGCCGGTGCAGGTGATTCGCCTGCGCGTGAACCGCGCGCCGGTCGAGCTGACGGCCGACCCGGCGCGGCGCCTGTCCGACGTGTTGCGCGACGACCTGAAACTCACCGGCACGAAGATCGGCTGCCACGCCGGCGACTGCGGCGCCTGCACCGTGCTGCTCGACGGGCAGCAGGTCTGCGCCTGCCTGACGCCGGTGGCGCAGGTCGCGGG
>JANNKM010000355.1:0-14433 GCA_031396305.1 Rhizobacter sp. | reverse complement strand
CTGCTGGCCCTGCTGCTGGCAATGACGCTGTTCCCGCAGATCGTGTTGTGGCTGCCGCAGATGGTGGGGTATGGGGTGACTTGAGCGCGGCCATGCATGAGGTCCGGGCGCAGGCGAGCCCGACCCAAAGCCCGACAGGCTGCTAGCGGTTCACGCACTCGAAACTGTCCGCCGCGCCGGTGCTGCCGCTGCCCTTGTAGCGAGGCCACGCCGGCCAGCGGCACAGCGGCCGCGCGGAGGTCACGGCGAACGGCGCGACGTTGGGCTGCGCCACCACCTCCAGCGTGCCCGGTGCCTTGCCACGTTCCACCCAATCGGAGAGCACGTCGAGCATGTCCACGTTGCCGGGCGCGCCGGTGCCGACATGGTCCACCCCCGGCGCGGTGTAGAGCCGCATGAAGCCGTCAACCGGGTTCGCGCCCAGGCGCAGCGAAACGCTCTTGACGTATTCGATTCCGGCGTGCGGGCTTTGCGCATAGTCGGCCATGTATTCGAGGATGATCACCTTGCCGCCGCGGGCGTTGAATGCCGACAAATCCGGGTCCGTGGCGTCCATCAGGGCCGACACTTCGCGAATGCGTTGCGTGTAGCGGTTCGGGTCGTATTGGCGAATGTCGATGCCGGCATCGCGCGCGATGACATGCGCGATCGTGCCGCTGCCGAACGACCAGCCGATGCTGTTGCGCTGCGCGACCGGCCAGGCCGGTGCCTCGGTGCCGGTGAGCCACGAGACCCAGCCGCCCACCGGACCCGCGCCCGGCGTCGCCTCGCCGCCGAGCGGCCGGCCCGGGTAGCTGCGCACGCCGTTGGCCAAGGTGAACTCGAACTGATAGTCGGCGTGGTGCGCCTGCACGGCTCGCACCTGCGCATGGCTGAGGCAAGTCGTCGCGGCCTGCCCCGGCCCGCAGCGCAAATCGTTGACGTTGAAGCGCGCACGGCAGCCTTCGACATTCGAGACGATGCCGTCGGCCAGACCGTCGGCGGCGTCGCAGCTCTTGAGCACCGCGTCACCCAGCAACTTCACCTGCGCCGGAATGAGCCAGCCTTCGCCGCCCATCATCGCCAGGTTGGGCGGCAGGTAGGCGTGCTGCAGGCCTACCCAATTGATGACGGGGACGCGCGCAAAGACACCGTCGAAGTCACGCGGATAGCGCTGCGCCATCGTCAACGCCTCGCGCCCGCCTTCGCTGCTGCCCATGAAGTAGAGCTTGTCGGGCGCGCGGCCGTAGTGCCGCTTCATCAGCTCGACGGCGACGTCGCGCACCTTCTTGTATGAGGCGTGGGCGAAGTTGACAAAGGCTTCTTCGTTCGCGGCAAAGGCCTGCAGCGCAACGCCGGGCGCATTCTGATGGCCCGAGTCGGTGCCGTAGGTCGCGTAGCCTCGCGCCAGGGGGCCGGGCTGGTCGAAGCGCGCTGCGGGCGGCAACCCCAGGCCGGTGATCAACACGCCGTTGAAACCGCCGCCGCCGTACTGCAGGGATCGGCCGTTCCACTGAAGTGGCAGATTCACCTGGAAGTGAATGTGCGGCGCTTGCGGGTCGACGGGCGCGATGCGCCCGAGCCCCTTGCAGTGGCGCGGCAGCGCGGGGTTCACGGTGGCGGCCGGCGTGGCGGCGCGCTCGGCGACGCTCAAGCCGCTCGCGGCGACGAGCGTCGCGGAATCGATGCTCGCCCCGCCCGTGGGCAGGCCCAGCGACGCTGCGGCAAGCGGTGCCTTGAGTGCGGCGCAGGCTGCGCCAGGGTCGGCCGGTGGTGCCGGTGCGGGTGCGCCGGCGCAACCGACGAGCCATGCGGCCAGGCCGGCGCACCAGGTTCTGCGCTGCGTGGTCACGATCTGCCTCCAGAGTTGTTTTCCGTCGGATCGCTGACGCGCCTGGAATCAGTTCATCTGTGTCACGAACTTGGTGTTGAGGTAGCCGTCGAACGTTTCGCTGCCACCTTCGCTGCCGTAGCCGCTGTCCTTGATGCCGCCGAACGGCGTTTCGGCGATCGCCATGCCGAAGTGATTGATCGACACCATGCCCGCTTCGATGCCGTTGGAGAGCGCATGGGCGTTGCGCGTCGACGTGGTGAAAACGTATGACGCCAGGCCGAACGGCAGGCTGTTCGCGCGTTTCAGTACTTCGTCGATGGTCTTGAAGCGCACCATGCCGGCCACCGGGCCGAACGGTTCCTCCGTCATCAGGCGGCTGTCGTCGGGCAGGTCGGCGATCACGGTGGGGGCGAAGAAGTTGCCTTCGCCGGGCAGCGCTTGGCCACCGGTGAGGATCGTCGCGCCACGCTGGTGTGCGTCGTCGATGAAGCCGGCGATCGCGGTGACGCGGCGCTTTTGCGCGAGCGGGCCCATGCGCGTGTCAGAGGCCAGGCCGTCGCCGACCTTGACCTTCTCCACCTTGGCGAGGAAGCGCGCGATGAACTTGTCATACGCGCCTTCCTGCACGTAGAAGCGGGTCGGCGAAATGCACACCTGGCCGGCGTTGCGGAACTTGAACGGCGCGAGCATGTCTGCGGCGGCGTCGATGTCGGCGTCGTCGCACACGATCACCGGCGCGTGGCCGCCGAGCTCCATCGTGCAGCGCTTCATCAGCGAACCGGCGAGCCCGGCGAGCTGCTTGCCCACCGCCACGGAGCCGGTGAAGGAGATCTTGCGCACGACGGATGAGCGGATCAGGTGATCCGACACCTCGCTCGGAACGCCCCACACCACGTTCAGGCAGCCTGGGGGCAGGCCGGCGTCGTGAAACAACTGGGCGAGCGCGACGACCGCGCTGGGAGAGTCTTCCGGTCCCTTGATGATGATCGTGCAACCCGCGCCCAGGGCCGCGGTGATCTTGCGGATCGCCTGGTTGAACGGAAAGTTCCACGGCGAGAATGCAGCGCACACGCCGATCGGTTCACGCAATACGAGCTGGCGCACGCTGTCATTGCGCGGCGTGATCACGCGGCCATAGATGCGCCGGCATTCTTCGGCGTGCCATTCGGCGTGTTCGGAGCAAGCGTTCACCTCGCCCACCGCCTCGGCGAGCGGCTTGCCCTGGTCGCGCACGATGTTGCGGCCGATGTCGTTGGCGCGCTCGCGTGCGAGTTCGGCGACCTTGCGCAGAATCTTGCTGCGCTCCATCGGCGAACTCTTGCGCCATGACTCGAACGCACGCTGCGCGCTGCTCAAGGCCCGGTCGAGGTCTTCGCTCGTGGCGTGCGGCAGTTTGGCGATGACCTGGTTCGTCGCGGGGTTGAATACATCCTGTTCGCGGCGCCCTCCGCCGTGAATGAACTGACCGTCGATGTAGAGGTTGAGGGTGGGGTACATGGTTCGTGCCGGGAGTTGCGAAAAACTTGAGGCTTGCCAAAAGAGGCGACATGCTACTCGCCTCGGCGGGCGTTTGCCGCAGCCGGGCGATTTGAGTGGTGCCGAGCGATGAACTTGGCGGTTGCGGCGATCAGCTTTGCGCCCTCGTCGCGGTGCGGCGAATGCCCGCAGTCGGGCAACTCGAGCAGTTCAGTGTTCGCCACGTGGCGTGCAATGCTGCGAACTTGCTCCAGCGTTCCGTACTCGTCGTCCAGCCCTTGCACCGCGAGCACCGGACAGGCGATGGATTCGATTTCCGCTTCGATCGACCAGTCGCGAAAAGCCGGCAGCAGCCAGACACGGTTCCAGCCCCAGAATGCCGAGTCGGGGTCATCGTGGTAACGCGCCAGGCGCTGCTTGAGATCGGTCTGCTCATAGATCTCGCGCGCCTTCGCGATGCTTTGCACCGAGATGTCTTCGACGACGACATGTGGCGCGACCACGATCGCCCCGGCCAGGTGGCACGCATGTCTTGCCGCGTAGAGCAATGCGATCGAGCCGCCGTCGCTGTGGCCGAACAGCCAGAGCGGCTGCGCCGCGACATCGATCGCCAGCGCCTTGAGCAGCGCCGGCAGCACCTCGTGGGCCTGGCGGTGCATGAAGTCAATGCCCCAGGCTTCGTTGGCGGCGCGTGGCGTCGAGCGGCCATAGCCGGGGCGCGAATAGACCAGACCCTGGCAATTCACGGCCGCGCACAAGGTTTTCGGGAATTCGCGCCACATCGCGAGCGACCCCAGGCCTTCGTGCAGGAACACGATGACCGGCGCGCCCCGCGGGGCCGCGCCCAGCCACTGGAACTCGATGCGCACCGGCCGCCCGCACCAGTCGATGTGGGCAAATGCTATCTCGCTGCCGCGGGCCATCGTGCTCTGCGCTGTATGGGGTTTGTTCGCACTTGCACGCCAGTGTAGGGGGTGGCCTGCCCGACATAATGGACCATGAAATTCGCCGAGTTTCACGCCGGCCAGGTGATCAACGCCGGGCCTTACACACTCAGCGAGGCCGAGTTGCTGGCCTTCGCGAGAGCCTACGACCCGCAATGGTTCCACACCGACCCACAGGCTGCCTTGCGTGGCAGGTTCCAGGGTTTGATCGCGAGTGGCTGGCAAACCTGCGCGATCGCGATGCGCCTGGCGGTGGACGCGGCGTTGCAGGGGTCGGAGTCGTTCGCATCGCCCGGCATGGCCTACATCAAGTGGCCGAACCCGCTGCGTTGCGGCGATACGCTGCGCCTGCACGCCCAGGTGATCGAGGTGCGCCGCTCGGAAAAGCGCGCGACGCTCGGCATCCTGCGCTGGCGCTGGCAGCTCTTCAATCAAAATGACGCCGAAGTGCTGGACCTCGAAGCGACCAGCCTGTTTGACCTCTCCTGATCGACCACGAAGCGCATCCCTCAACTACGGTGAGTGCCATGACCCAAGCCTTGATCTGCGACGCTATCCGCACGCCTTTCGGCCGCTATGGCGGCGCCCTGTCGACGGTGCGCACCGACGACCTCGGGGCGATCCCGATTCGCGCGCTGATGGCGCGCAACCCCAAGGTCGACTGGGGCGCCGTGGGCGACGTGCTGTTCGGCTGCGCGAACCAGGCCGGCGAAGACAACCGCAACGTCGCGCACATGGCGTCGCTGCTCGCGGGCTTGCCGAAGGAGGTGCCCGGAGCCACGATCAACCGCCTGTGCGGATCGGGCTTGGACGCCGTGGGCAGCGCGGCGCGCGCGATCCGATGCGGCGAAGCGCAGCTGATGATTGCCGGCGGCGTGGAAAGCATGAGCCGCGCGCCGTTCGTCAGCCCGAAGGCAGATGCGGCGTTCAGCCGCAACAACGCGGTGTACGACACGACGATCGGCTGGCGTTTCGTCAACAAACTGATGCAGGAGATGTACGGCATCGACTCGATGCCTGAGACCGCGGAGAACGTTGCCAAGGACTTCGGCATCGAACGCGAGGCGCAGGACCGCATGGCGCTGCGCTCGCAGCAGAGCGCCGTGAAGGCGCAACAGGCGGGCTGCTTCGACGCCGAAATCGTGCCGGTGCAGATCGCGCAGAAGAAGGGCGACCCCGTCAGCGTGACCAAGGACGAACACCCGCGCGAAACCTCGATGGAGGCGCTGGCCAAGCTCAAGGGCATCGTTCGGCCCGACGGTACGGTAACCGCTGGCAATGCGAGTGGCGTGAACGACGGCTCGTGCGCGCTTCTGCTCGCCAGCGAGGCCGCCGCGGCGCGCCACGGGTTGACGCCGCGCGCGCGCGTGCTGGGCATGGCCACCGCAGGCGTTGCGCCGCGCATCATGGGCTTCGGCCCGGCACCGGCGACGCGCAAGGTGCTCGAACTCACCGGCCTCAAGCTCGCGCAGATCGACGTGATCGAACTCAACGAAGCCTTCGCCGCGCAAGGCCTGGCGGTGCTGCGCGACCTGGGCCTGGCCGACGACGACGCGCGCGTCAACGCCTGGGGCGGCGCGATCGCGCTGGGCCACCCGTTGGGTGCGAGCGGCGCGCGGCTCGTGACGACGGCGGTAAACCAGTTGCAGCGAGGTGGAGGGCGCTATGCGCTGTGCACGATGTGCATCGGCGTGGGGCAGGGAATTGCCTTGGTGATCGAGCGCGTCTGAGTGATGACAGTGACGGGAACCACAGCATGAATGTCTACGAAGCCCTCGCCAGCCGCCGTTCGGTTCGCGATTTCCTGCCCAGGCCGGTGCCAGGCGCGGTGATCCGGCGCGTGCTGAGCGCCGCTGCGCGATCGGCGTCCGGCGGCAATGTGCAGCCGTGGCACATTGATGTGGTGGCGGGCGAGCGGCTCGACGAACTGAAGGCGCTCATGCAGCGCCGCTTGCAAGAGGTGGCGGCCGGCGCCGCGCCCGAGCCCACCGAGTACGACATCTACCCCAAGGAACTGGTCGCGCCTTACCGCGACTACCGCTTCAAACTGGGCGAGGCGATGTACGCGACGATGGGAATTCCGCGCGAAGACAAGGCGAGTCGGCTGAAGTGGTTTGCGCGCAACTACCAATTCTTCGGCGCGCCGATGGCGCTGTTCTGCTCGATCGACCGCCGCATGGGCCCGCCGCAATGGTCGGACCTGGGAATGTTCCTGATGTCAGTGATGCTGCTGCTGCGCGAAGAAGGGCTCGACAGTTGCGCCCAGGAGTCCTGGTCGGTCTATCCGCGCACGATCGCGAACTTCGTCGGCATGCCTCCCGAGCGAATGCTGTTCTGTGGCATGTCGATCGGGTATTGCAATGCGGAGCATCCGGTGAATCGGTTGGTTTCCGAGCGGGCTGAGTTGGCGGCGTTTGCCAAGTTTCACGGGGTTTGAGGGCGGCCGTGAGCAGGTGGTGGCGTCTGGCCGATAGGCAGGTGCTACCGCACAGTGATCGTGCGGGCGCGGCACCTGGGTGTCGCTGGGCGGCCATGAAGGTGCGTTTAGGCGACGCAGGTTGAGGGGGGCGACTACCGAATTGGCGACGATCGATTCATCGTGCCAAACGTCTGGGATGTGGTGAAAGGAGCCGTACCGCCGGCACCTTGGCGTCGGCGAGCAGTCGGTCGTTGATGACGACGGTTGTTTTCATGCAACGCCACCCTTGGCTTCAGCGTGCCTGCCCGAGCGTCCTCAGCGCCTGCGTCAAATGCGGCTTGTCGATCATCGCGCCGTCCAGGTTCAGCGCGCCGGCGTCGGGCTGGGCGGCGAAGGCGTCGACGATGCGCTGCGCGTGGGCAAGCTCCGCGCTGCTGGGCGTATAGGCCTCGTTGATGATCGGCACCTGATCGGGGTGGATCGCCATGCGCCCGCGAAAGCCGCGGCGCCGCGAGGCGCGGCACGCCGCGGTCAGTCCGGCGCTGTCGCGAAAGTCGGTGTGCACCGTGTCGATGGGTGGCACGTCGCTGGCCGCCGCCGCGCACAGGCACAGCGATGCGGCCAGCACATAGAGTGGCGAGTACTCGCCGTTTTCGTCGCGATTCGCCATCGCGCCGATCGCCGTCGACAGGTCTTCCGCGCCCCAGGTCACTGCGGCCAGGCGCGGAATCGGCGCGTTGAAGCTTTGCATGTTCAGCATCGCCTGCGCGGTCTCGGTGGCCACCGGCAGGACAAGCACGCTGCCCGCGGCGATACCGGCGCGCGCTTCCAGCGCGTCCAGGCAATGACCCAGGTGCACGACGTCGGCGGCGCTGTTCGTCTTGGGCAGCATGATGCCGGCCAGGCCGGGCACGACGACGCTCGCGAGGTCGCCCATCGCCAGGCCGGTGTCGAGCGGGTTGATGCGAACGAAGATGCGTGTTTGACGCGCCGCGAGGGCGGCCGCGTTCGCGCCGATGAATTCGGCGGCCGTGCCGCGCGCGCCGACCTTGCGCGATTGCGCGACGGCGTCCTCGAGGTCGAGGATCAGCACGTCGGCGGCGCTTGTCAGGCCCTTCGCCAGCTTGCGTTCGCTGTCGGCGGGAACGAAAAGCAGCGATCTGAGCTTCATGTGGGTTTGCGCAACATCAGCGCCTGGCGCGTGCACAGGCACACCTCTTCGTCGCGCTGGTTCAGGCCCTGGTGAAACAGCGTCACGATGCCGGCATTGGGCCGCGACTTGCTCTCGCGCACATCCTTGACCATGGTCCGCGCGCGGATCGTGTCGCCATAGAACACAGGTTTCGGAAAACGCGTGTCGCTCATGCCGAGGTTGGCTACCGTCGTACCCAGCGTCGTATCCTGCACGCTCAGGCCGATCACGAGACCGAGCGTGAAGATGCTGTTCACGAGCGGCTGGCCGAACTCGGTGCCCTTGCAGTACTCGGCGTCGATGTGCACCGCCGCCGGGTTGTAGGTGGCGCCGCAGAACCAGACGTTGTCCGCCTCCGTCACGGTGCGGCGGATCTCGTGCTCGAACACCTGCCCGACCTTGAACTCTTCAAACCAGCGTCCTGCCATGGGCTGTCTCCTTCTTCTGCTCGTGCGCCAGTCTAGCGTGAAGGGCTGTGCGCCCGTCCGTTCAGGTGGGCGACAAGACGTGGATGACGCGGCTCGCGATGTGTTCGCGCGTCTTTGCGCCGTAAGCGGCCATATGCGGTGCGGCGGCGTGTGCCAGCAGCGCCGGCAGGTCGCGCCATTTCTCGATCACGACGAAAGTGTCGGGGCCATACTTCGTTTGCAGGGCCGGTGCGCCCTCGGTATCGACGGCGGCGCCGTATTCGATGCAGCCGTCTTCGGCGTGCACCGCCGGCACGTTGGCGCGAAATGCATCAAGGATGGTGCTGCGCTTGCCGGGTTTGGCGGTGATGACGGCCAGGACATGGATCATGGTGGTGGCGCTCCAGGGTGCTGAAAGGGCCTGCATCATGAACCAGTTCCAACGCCAGCGCGCGGCACGCGACCGGGGCACAATCGCAGTCGATGTGGGAACCCCTTGCGCCGTCGTGATGACACCCAGCGAACGCACACCTGTTGATATCGGCCTGCTGCAACAGTGGCAAGGCCGCAGCGAACGCCGCACCGACAGCGTGACGGCAGCGCCGCTGGCGGCGCGTGCCGCCACGCTCGATCGTGACGAGAGCTTGCCCACCAGCGGCACGCCACTGCCGCCGCTTTGGCACTGGCTGTATTTCACGCCACTGGCGCGTCAGTCGGAAATCGGGCCCGACGGCCATGCCAGGCGCGGCGGCTTCCTGCCGCCGGTGCCGCTGCCGCGCCGCATGTGGGCCGGCGGGCGGCTGGAGTTCCATCATCCGCTGCAAGTGGGCGACGCGATCACGCGCGACTCGCGCATCATCAAGGTCGATGGCAAGTCGGGCCGAAGCGGCGAGCTGGTGTTCGTGACGGTGCGCCATGAAATTTCCAGTGCGCGTGGTCTCGCGCTCACGGAAGAACACGACATCGTGTACCGCGACATGCCCGCTCCCGGCGCGCCGCCGCCCAGGCCGCAGCCCGCGCCGGGCGATGCAACGTTCTCGCGCGACGTGGTCCCCGACGCGGTGCTGCTGTTCCGCTACTCGGCGCTCACGTTCAACGCGCACCGCATCCATTACGACCGGCCCTACGTGACCCAGGTCGAGGGCTATCCGGGGCTGATCGTGCACGGCCCGCTGATCGCGACGCTGCTGGCCGACCTGTTGCGCCGCGAGTTGGCGCACGCACAGTTGCGGCGCTTCGCCTTCACTGCGATGCGGCCGCTGTTCGACATCCACGCCTTCACGCTGTGCGGACGCACGCAAGCCGACGCCCGCAACGTGACGCTGTGGGCGCGCGACTTCGAGGGCTTTCTGGCCATGCAGGCCGAGGCCGAACTGGCCTGATCGCATCGAGCCCATCCCATGCAGACGCCCCAAGAAGACACCACTTACCACGACATCCGCGACGCCGTGCGCGCGCTGTGCGCGCAGTTTCCCGGCGAGTACCACCGCGAAATCGACGCGCTGCGCGGCTACCCTGAAGCGTTTGTGAACGCACTCACCAATGCGGGCTGGCTGGCGGCGCTGATCCCGCAGGAATACGGCGGCTCGGGCCTGGGCCTGGCGGAAGCTTCCGTGATCATGGAAGAGATCAACCGCAGCGGCGGCAACTCGGGCGCGTGCCACGGCCAGATGTACAACATGGGCACGCTGCTGCGCCACGGATCCACGCAGCAGAAGCAGCGTTACCTGCCGAAGATCGCCAGCGGCGAGTTGCGCCTGCAGTCGATGGGTGTCACGGAACCGAGCACCGGCACCGACACGACGAAGATCAAGACCACCGCGGTGCGCAGCGCCGACGGCTCGCGCTATGTAGTGAACGGCCAGAAGGTCTGGATCTCGCGCGTGCAGCACTCGGATCTGATGATCCTGCTCGCGCGCACGACGCCGATTGCCGAGGTCAGGAAGAAGTCGGAAGGAATGTCGATCTTCATCGTCGACCTGCGAGACGCCGTCAATCAAGGCATGACGGTACGGCCGATTCCGAACATGGTGAACCACGAAACGAATGAGCTGTTCTTCGAGAACCTGGAGATCCCGGCGCAGAACCTGATCGGGGTTGAGGGCCAGGGGTTCAAGTACATCCTTGACGGCTTGAACGCCGAGCGCACGCTGATCGCCGCCGAATGCATCGGCGACGGGCGCTGGTTCATCGACCGCGTCACCAAGTACGTGGGTGAGCGCGTCGTCTTTGGCCGGCCCATCGGCCAGAACCAGGGGGTGCAGTTCCCGATCGCCGAGGCGCACATCGAGGTCGAAGCCGCGGACCTGATGCGCTGGCAGGCGTGCCGCTTGTTCGATGCGCGCGAGCCCTGCGGCGCGCAGGCCAACATGGCGAAGTACCTGGCGGCCAAGGCGTCGTGGGAAGCGGCCAACGCCTGCATTCAGTTCCATGGCGGCTTCGGCTTCGCCTGCGAATACGACGTCGAGCGCAAGTTCCGCGAGACGCGCCTGTATCAAGTGGCGCCGATCTCGACGAACCTGATCCTGAGCTATGTGGCCGAACATGTGCTCGGGTTGCCGCGTTCGTTTTGAATCACCTCGGATGAGCGCCAGATCACGACGATGAAACAGGCGCCTTTCCGCTCCAAGCTGTCTGTGGGCCTGCGCGCCAGGACGACGGCGGCGCCCCCGTTCTCCGGCGCTTGCCCCACGCTCGCACGCACGTCGCGGCGAACAGGAGCAACCGGCCGCAAGCGCGCCTTCTCCACCACCTGCGCGCCAGATTCTTCGCGAGGCGCGCGCAACCCAATTCAGCAACCCACATGAGCACCCCACACCCAGAATCCCAACTCGCTGATTTCGCGGCGACGATCAGTTTCAACGATGTGCCGAGCAGCGTCGTGCGCCGCACCGAAGACCTGTTCCTCGACTGGGTCGGCTCCACATTGGCCGGCAAGGGGGCAAGGCCGGTAGAGAGCATTGCGCGCTTCATGCTTGGCCAGGGGCCGGTGGATGGGCCGGCCGAAGTGCTGACGCGTCGCCTGGGCAGCAGCCCGCTGGTCGCCGCGACGATCAACGCCGCGGCGTCGCATTTCGCGGAACAGGACGACGTGCACAACGGCTCGGTGTTCCACCCGGCGGCGGTGGTGTTCCCGCCGGCGCTGGCGGTGGCGCAGGCGCTGGGGCGGTCCGGGCGCGAGGTGCTGCTGGCGTCTGTCGTCGGCTATGAAGTCGGGATTCGTGTCGGTGAATTCCTGGGCCGTTCCCACTACAAGGTGTTCCACACAACCGGCACTGCCGGCACGCTTGCCGCGGCGGCGGCGGTGGGCTCGCTGCTGCGGCTGAATGCGCAGCAGATGCTCAACGCCTTCGGCTCGGCGGGCACGCAGTCGGCGGGGCTGTGGGAGTTCTTGCGCGACGGCGCCGATTCGAAGCAACTGCACACCGCGCACGCGGCCGGCGCGGGCCTGAGCGCGGCGTATCTCGCCGCGGATGGGTTCACGGGCGCGCAGCGCATCCTTGCCGGGGCGCAGGGCATGGCGGCGGGAATGTCGAGCGACGCCGACCCCGCGCGCCTGACGCACCAGCTCGGCAGCCGCTGGGCCACCGCCGAGACCTCATTCAAGTTTCACGCCGCGTGCCGCCACACGCACCCGGCGGCCGATGCCTTGCTCAGCGTCATGAACCAGCACAAGCTGAACGCTGGCGACATCGTGCAAGTGACGGCGCGTGTGCACCAGGGCGCGCTCGACGTGCTCGGCCCCGTGGTCAACCCGCAAACCGTGCACCAGGCGAAGTTCTCGATGGGCACCGTGCTCGCGATGGCCGCGCTGCACCGGCGCGCTGGCATGCTGGAATTCGACTCGCACTTCGCCGACGCCGACACCCGCGCCTTTTGCGAGCGTGTGCGCATGGTGCTCGATGCGGAGGTCGATGCCGCTTACCCGGCGCGCTGGATCGGCAAGGTCGAAGTAGCGCTGCGCGACGGCCGCGTTGTGCGCGGCCGCGTCGACGAGCCCAAGGGCGACCCCGGCAATACGCTGACCCGCGCGGAACTCGAAGACAAGGCGATGCGCCTCGCGCTGTACCGCGGCGGCGCCAGCGAGGCCGAGATGCGCAAGCTGATCGGCGTGGTGTGGTCGCTGGCCGGTGCGACGCGCGTGCCAAGGCTGCTGCAACCATGATTTCCCTCATCAACTACATCACCCCCGTGCAATTCGGTTTCGGCGCGATCGCGCTGCTGCAACAGGAGTGCGACCGCATCGGCGTGAAGCGTCCGCTGCTCGTCACTGACGTCGGCGTGCGTGCGGCGGGTCTCGTCGAGCAGGTGCTCGCGCAGCTGCGCGACCGATCGACGGCGACGATCTTCGACGCCACGCCGGGCAACCCGAACGAAGCCGCGGTGCGCGCCGCGGTGGCGCTGTTCCGCAGCGGCGAGTGCGACGGCATCGTTGCTCTGGGCGGTGGTTCTTCGATCGATCTCGCCAAAGGCGTGGCGGTGTGCGCACGCCACGAGGGGCCGCTGAAGAGCTTCGCGCTGATCGAAGGTGGCCTGGCACGAATCACGGCGGCGACGGCGCCGGTGATCGCCATTCCCACGACGGCGGGCACCGGCAGCGAAGTCGGCCGCGGCGCGGTGCTGATCCTGGACGATGGGCGCAAGGTCGGCGTGCTGTCGCCGTTTGTCGTGCCCAGGGTCGCGATTTGCGACCCCGATCTGACGCTCGCGCTGCCGGCCAGGCTCACCGCGGCCACCGGCATGGACGCGATCGCGCATTGCATCGAAACCTTCATGGCGCCGGTGTTCAACCCGCCTGCCGACGGAATCGCGCTGGACGGCCTGGCGCGCGGCTGGGCGCACATCGAACGCGCGACGGCACAGCCGCAGGACCGCGAAGCGCGCATGCAGATGATGTCGGCGTCGATGCAGGGCGCGCTCGCGTTCCAGAAAGGGCTGGGCTGCGTGCACAGCCTGAGCCATTCGCTCGGCGGCATCGATCCGCGGCTGCACCACGGAACGCTCAACGCGGTGTTCCTGCCGGCGGTGATGGAGTTCAATCGCGACGCGCAATCGGTGCGCCAGGAGAACAAACTCGCGCGCCTGGCGCACGCGATCGGGCTGGTCGAGACCGCCGACGCAGGTCGCGCGATCAGCGTGGCCATCTCCGCGCTGAATCGGCGCCTGGGCCTGCCCGGCGGCCTGCGCGAAATGGGCGTGAGCGAGCATCTGTTCCCGCGGATCGTCGACGGCGCATTGGCCGACCATTGCCACAAGACGAATCCGCGCGAGGCCAGCCCGCAGGACTACATGGAGATGCTCGGCCGCTCGATGTAGCGCGACGCGGCGCGCAGACCTGTCAGCGCCCCGACGCGCGCCCGACCACGCGGCGCCACAGACTCTTCAACCAGCCGAGTTTGTGCCCCGATTGCGGCGGCGGCTGTCTCGATGCGCGTGGCGCGCGGGTGCTGCGGCGCTGCATCGCCGACGCGCTGTCGAGCAGGCCGCAAAGCGACATCGAGTTGACCAGCTGGACCACGGTGCGGTGCGGCAGTTGGGCGATGTCCACCATCGCGGCGACGCCGAGTTCGCGCTTCGCCATCAGATCCACCAGCCGCGCCGCGTCGGCGTCGTTGCCCAGGTCCGCGGCATCGGGCCGCCTCAGGAGCCGGTAGCTGGTGGCGGCATTGAGCCAGGGGGCGAGACCGACGTCGCGCCCCAGGCGTGCACCGACCTGCCAGCACAGGCCGACAAACGACTCGTCACTGAACTGCCCCGCCGCGCCGGGCGCGGGTGGGCGCGAAGTATCGTCGAGCACACCGAGCTCGCCCGCGCCGGTGGCCAAGTCGTCGACGAGCTGTTCGACGGAGCGCAACGTATGCACGCGTTGGTCCGCCGCGTCGATCACCGCCAGCAGCCGGCGGTCACCGCGCCGACGCACCACCGCCACGTGCGGGTGCCGCGCGCGGCTCAACTTGCGCAGCGCCACGGCGGCGCGGCTCAGGCTGTGGTCGGGCGTGGCGGTGGCGAGCACGGCCACAGTGTCGAGTCTGCGCGCGGCCGCACGGCGCGTCGTGGTGGCGGGCGCAAGCCGTTTTTGCCAACCAATCCACACACCCGGCGCGTCGCTGCCGCGGCTTCACGGAAGTGCGCGCGCGCTACACGAAGAAGATCGCCGGAGAGTCGCAGTTCACGTTCCGGGA
>JANNKM010000045.1:0-2816 GCA_031396305.1 Rhizobacter sp. | reverse complement strand
ATCGCCCGGGTGCGCGCGTCTTCGGTCTTCTGCTCTTGCTCCAGGCGCTGCTCCTTCTGCTCGAGCCATGTGCTGTAGTTGCCCTTGTAGGGTATGCCGCGGCCGCGGTCGAGTTCGAGTATCCATTGCGCCGCGTTGTCGAGGAAGTAGCGATCGTGCGTGATCGCGACGACGGTGCCAGGGAAACGGCTGAGGAATTGCTCGAGCCAGTCCACGCTTTCGGCGTCGAGGTGGTTCGTCGGCTCGTCAAGCAACAACATGTCGGGCTTGGACAGAAGCAGGCGGCACAGCGCGACGCGGCGCTTCTCACCTCCGGAGAGCACACCGATGCTTGCCTCCCAAGCCGGCAGGCGCAGCGCGTCGGCGGCGAGTTCGAGCTGCAGGTCGGTGTTCTCGCTGCCCGCGGTGGCGATCTGCGCTTCGAGTTCGGCCTGTTCGGCGGCGAGTGCGTCGAAGTCGGCGTCGGCTTCCGCGTATGCGGCGTAGACCTCGTCCAGCCGCTTCTTCGCCGCGAGCACGCCGCCGATGCCTTGTTCGACGGCCTGGCGCACGGTTTGCGTCGCATCGAGCACCGGCTCTTGCGGAAGGTAGCCGATGTTCAGGTTCGGCATCGGCGTGGCTTCGCCCTCGATCTCATGGTCCAGGCCGGCCATGATCTTGAGCAGGGTCGACTTGCCCGAACCGTTCGTGCCCAGCACGCCGATCTTTGCACCCGGGAAAAACGACAAGGAAATGTCTTTGAGGATGTGACGTTTCGGCGGGACGATCTTGCCCACCCGATTCATCGTGAATACGTACTGCGCCATTGCGGAACCTTGTGAATGTTCAGCGCGTATTGTGACGCGACGCATCTCTAGCAAATGTGGCTTTGCCACTTTGCTTGAACCCCCACGGGGGGCGGGCTGGGCGAAGCCCGGCCCTGGGGGCGCTCAGCAGCGCTGACAATGCGCCGATGCCGCGCCTGCTGTACCTGCTCATGCTGTGCAACCTGACGATAGGCACGGGCGCCTTCGTCATCAACGGCATCCTGGGCGCCGTCAGCACGTCGCTCGACGTCAGCGTCGCCGCTGCCGGCCAGGCAATGACGGCGTATGCCCTGGCCACCGCGCTGCTGGGCCCCATGGCGTTGCTCGCCACCGGGCGTTGGCCGCGGCGGCGTGCCATGGTCTTGGCGATGGCAGTGTTCGGCGCCGGCAACGTGCTGTGCGCGGCCGCCTCCACGCTGCCGGTTCTGTTTGCCGGGCGTGTGTTGATGGGCGTGGGCGCGAGCTTCACGCCGTTGGCGGCGGGAATCGTCGTCGCGATGGTCGCGCCCGAGAAACGTGGCCGCGCGCTCGCTCTCATCTTCCTGGGAATGAGTCTGAGCTACGTGATCGGCATGCCCATCGGCGCATGGCTCGGCCTGGAGTACGGCTGGCGCGTTCCCGTTCTGGTGGTGGCCGGCGCGGCCGCGCTGTGCTGCATCGCGTTGGCGCGCTTGGTGCCACGCGACATTGCCGCACCCGGTGCCAGCCTGGCTGGCGCGGCGCTGCACTTGCGGCGCCCGGCGGTGTTGTGGACGCTGGCGCTGACGCTGTTCTATTTCGTCGCGATCTTTGTCGTGTTCGCCTATATCGGGCCGGTGCTGCTGGCGCTGAACGACATGTCGAATGCGCAGCTGAGCCTGGCGCTGATGGGCTTCGGACTGGCCGGTGTGGCTGGAACGCTGCTCGGCGGCTGGGCCAATGACCGGTTCGGCGCACAAAGAACACTCACATGGCAGCTCACGACGCTGGCCGTCATGATGCTGCTCGTGCCCCTGACGCGCGGGCACCCGGCGTTCACGGCAGGTGCGTTCGTGATCTGGGGCGTTGCCGGGTTCGGCATGATGACACCACAGCAGTCGCGCCTGGCGTTGCTCGCGCCGCAATCGGCACCGCTGCTGATGTCGCTGAACACGTCGATGCTCTACTTCGGAACGGCCTTGGGCGCGGCGGTGGGCGGCGTCGTGTCAGCCACCGTGGGCGTGGCGAATCTGGCATGGGCAGGTGTGCCCTTCGCCTGCGCGGGGCTGTTCACACTGTGGATCAACACACGCAATACGCGTGGCCTGGAAGCCGCCGCCGCAGCGACGAAGTGAGTCCCGGCTAGAATACCGCTCACCAGCCGGGTCACCAGTCTGCCCGCTGATGTCATCTCTGACCTGAGCCATCGCGCTCGACCTTTCTCCCTCTGCCTGCGACTGGCGCCCGAATTGCGGCGACAGGCCGACCTCTCTTCAACTCCAAATGACCTTCGACACCCTCGGCTTGGCCGAGCCGTTGCTGCGCGCTGTTCGCGAGCATGGCTATACAACTCCCACTCCCATTCAACTCCAGGCGATTCCTGCCGTGCTTTCCGGCGGCGACGTGATGGGCGGGGCGCAGACCGGAACCGGCAAGACCGCCGGCTTCGTGCTGCCGATGCTGCACCGGCTGATGGCGACACCCGCGATTCGCGACGCGAGAGGCCGCTTGCCGATCCGCGCCCTGATCCTTACGCCCACGCGCGAACTCGCTGCACAAGTCGAAGAAAGCGTGCGGGTCTACGGCAAACACGCCAAGCTCACGAGCATGGTGATGTTCGGCGGCGTGGGCATGCAGCCGCAGGTGGACAAGCTGCGGCGCGGCGTCGACATCCTCGTCGCCACGCCCGGGCGCCTGCTCGATCACCACCAACAGCGCACGCTGGACCTGAGCCATGTGGAGATCTTCGTGCTCGACGAGGCCGACCGCATGCTTGACATGGGTTTCATCCACGACATCAAGAAGGTTCTCGCCGTCGTACCGGCCAAGAAG
>JANNKM010000032.1:0-3606 GCA_031396305.1 Rhizobacter sp. | reverse complement strand
GTGGCGATCATGGCCGGGCTGCTGCCGATCATGTGGGGCAGCGGCGCCGGTTCGGAGGTGATGAGCCGCATTGCCGCGCCGATGGTCGGCGGAATGATTTCCTCGACCGTGCTGACGCTCGGAGTGATTCCGGCGATCTATGCACTCGTCAAACAGTGGCAGTTGCGGCGCGAGTCAAGCAGCGCTTCGGCATAGTGGACAACTTTTTACCTATGGCAAAACGGACAGGGGTCTGCTGGTCAAACTCGTTTCGGTGTTCAGACAAGCTGAGCCACTTCTGTTGATCAAAATCAACATTCCCTGACGGCGTTCAGCTTACGCTGGAATCTTCTCCAAGCTCAAGCATCAGCATGTTCCGTCATCGCCGACAACTTCGCCGCTGGGCCGCTCGTGCCTTGTTTGTGTGGCTGTTCGGCTTTGCGACGGGTATCGCCCAGGCGTGTCTGGCGCCGAACCACATGGACCTGGATGGTCAGCGAGCCGCGCCTGTCGGCGCGGTCAAAGTGGTCAAGCATGGTCAGGCAGCGCCACCGACAAGCGATATTCATCACGCGACGCAGCACGGCGCCTCGGGTCACGATGACACACTCGTCGAATCGATCTGCCACGACTTCTGCGAAAAGGCTGCGGTTGCGATTCCTCCGCTGAAGTCGACACCCGACAAAGCTCAGTGCCACGCGCTTCCCCCTGTGGAAAGTGCGATGGTTTGCCCGCTTGCGGCCGCTGAGCCGGTGCAGTTGTCGGTGCCGCGCCGCTACGGTGCGCTCGCGCCACCGATCAGACTCGCCTTCGTCCGCCTGGCGCTTTAGCGCCTGCAACTGGCAGACGGCGTTCGCGCCTGCTCTGACCAGTGCCCCTGCCGCCCCCTCGGATTGCCACCTTACGGTGGTGGCCCGAACGGCGTGCGCCTCTCGCTCCAGCTCGACTTGACCTGCCATCGGCGGTCGGGCCAACCGATCACGACCTCAAACACCCTAGGAGTCCATTGAAATGACAAGCATCCTCAAACTTTGCGTCGCACTCTTCGTGTCGACGCTTGCATTGGCCGCGACTGCGCAGGATCGCCCTGCCGATTCGGCAGCTTCGCCTGCGCCGAGCACCAGGATGGCGAACGACTGCGTCAAGCCCATGCCCCGGCACGACCACACCGCCGAAAAGGGCATGCCGACACCGAAGTCCGTCATCGATCCGTGCCCGCCCAGCGCTGCAGCGTCGGCGCCGAAAGCGAAGGCAAAGCCCAGGCACGACCACGCCAAGTTCCACAAGAACCAGTAATCGCCGAGGCGTCATGACGCCCGCCGTTTCATTCCACCATGTCGAATTTGGAGAACCACCATGAACGTCAATTGGAAGTCGTCGCGGCGCATCGTTTCGGTGTTGCTGCTGAGCCTGGTGTTGGTCGGCTGCGCCTCGGGCCCGAACGCGCCCTCGCCGGACCTGCTGCAACGCATCGAGTCCGCGCGAACGCGAGGCGACCACGAGGCACTCGCAATCCATTACGACCGCGAAGCCGCCGCGGCCCGCGCGATGGCGGCGAGCCACAGCAAGATGGCCAAGAGCTACCAGGGCAATCTCGCGGGCGGACGGGGCGGCGCGAGCATGGCGGCGCATTGCAACGCCATCGTTCGCAGCCAGGAGGCCATGGCTGCGGAATATGAAGGCATGGCCTCGGGACACCGGGAATTGGCGAAACAGGCTCAGCCCTGACCGGGACCAGTGCGCCATCGCGGCGCCGCGTCACGGACTTGTGCGCGTCAACACCAAGAGGACCACTCGATGAAGAAGCGTATTTTTCTGGGCAGCGCCGCGGCGCTCGCAGCGATCGCGGCCCTGCCCTTTCTTGCCGGCATGTCGTCCAAGGAGGTGCACGTATTCAAGAGCCGCTCCTGCGGTTGCTGCGGCGACTGGGTCAGCCACATGAAGTCTGCCGGTTTTGCCGTCAAGGTAACCGACGTAGACGACACCACCGCCGCGCGCAAGCGCCTGGGCATGCCTGAGCAGTTCGGCAGCTGCCACACGGCGACGGTGGACGGCTACGTGCTCGAGGGACATGTGCCGGCGACCGAAGTGAAGCGGCTGCTGGCATCCGGTGTGAAAGCCGTCGGCCTGGCGGTTCCGAGCATGCCCATCGGCGCACCGGGCATGGAGATGGGTGCACGCATCGACCCCTATCAGGTTTTGCTGATCGACCATTCGCACGGAGCGACCGTCTATGCAAGCTATCCCAAGTAAACAAAGTAAGTCCCGGCCCTCGACCTGCACGCCGCGGGACGCCACACGCGCCCCAGGTGGCGCGGACGGAACTGCATGCGTCGATCGAAGTGTGGAGATTTTTCAATGCCACGGGACTGGCGCATCCCATGCCACAGCGACGCGGCGCGCGCGGTTCCCGGTGTCCACGCGCCGGTGCGCGCACGCGGCCAGCTGATCGGCGACGGGCAGATCGTCAGCCCGCTACCGGCACCGGCTGGGCTCGCACTGCGCACCTTGGCGCTCGATGTCGTCTACCCACCCCAGCATTCGGAAGTATCGGGTCCGGTGGAGAAATTCGTCGGCTGTTCTCCGAGGCGCACGGCAGACCTATTTCGAAGTCTCGATCTCGGTGACCGTGATTCTTCCGGCTTCCTTGACAGCCTTGAACCTGACCTTGTCGCCCGGCTGAAGCTTGTCGAGAGCGGCTCTGTCCTTGACAACGAAGACCATCGTCATTGCGGGCATGTCCAGGTTCTTGATGTCGGCGTGCTTGAGCGTCGACATGGTGCGAGGGCTTGAAGCAGCTCTTGACGTGCAGGCCGAGATCGAATGGCTGCCGGAGCAGCCCGGGGACGTCCCCCAAACCTGGGCGAGCATCGACAAGGCGCGCGCCCTTTTCAAATATTCCCCTTCACCTTGTACTTATCCGCCCCCTCCGTCCCTGACTTCGAATCCGCGTAGTCAATACACCTCACCGAATCCGTCGCCTTGTCGTACCCCGTGCACTTCACCACAAACCCATGGCGCAAGCGCACTGTGTTCCCCGGGAACAACCGGAAATACCCCTTGGCCGGCACCTCCTGGTAATCATCCCGCTCGATCCATAGCTCCTTGGAGAAGGGTACCTGCCTTTTCCCCATCTCAGGCTTCTGCGGATGGTTGGCGATCTCGCACATCTCCTCCTGCCCCTCCGGGTAGTTCTCGATGACGAGTTTCATCGGATCAAGGACAGCCATGCGCCGCGGAGCGACCTCATTCAGGTGCTCGCGCATACAGTCTTCCAGAACGGAGAAATCGATCATCTGGTTGGCTTTGGACACCCCGATGCGCTCCGCGAACAGTCGGAAGCCCTCCGGCGTGTAGCCGCGCCGCCGCGCCCCGGACAGCGTCGGCATGCGCGGATCGTCCCAGCCGTCCACGTGGCCTTCCTCGACGAGCTGGATGAGCTTGCGCTTGGACAACACGACGTGGGTCAGGTTGACGCGCGCGAACTCGATCTGCTGGGGCAGGGGACGCTTCAGTAGCCCGCCTTCGGCGAGCTTATTCAGCAGCCAGTCGTAAAAAGGCCGCTGGTCCTCGAACTCCAAAGTACAAAGGGAGTGGGTAATGCCCTCGAGCGCATCTTCGATCGGA
>JANNKM010000031.1:0-4845 GCA_031396305.1 Rhizobacter sp. | reverse complement strand
GGTGTGAACGTCGTCTGCGCCGACACCGACGACGCCGCTGCCTGGGCGTTCACGTCGATCCAGCAGCGCTTCTTGGGCATGCAGCGCGGCCGACGCGGGCCGCTGCCCACACCGATCGCCCCGGCACAGCTGGAGTCGCTGTGGTCGCCTCAGGAAAAGGCCGGCGTCCAGCGCATGCTCGCGGCTGCGGCAGTGGGTTCACCCGACAGCGTGCGCCGGCAACTCGACGCCATCATCGAACAAACGGCGGCCGATGAATTGATAGTCGCCGGGGCAATTCACGATCATGCGGCGCGGCTGCGATCGTATGAGTTGCTCGCGAGCCTGTAGCGTGCGTCTTCGCGCCAGAGCCGCGCGGCTCGCGCCACGCAGCCTAGGAGCCTGTGGCGTGCCCCCGCGATACGGATTCAACTCCCGAGCTGCTGGCGCAGATACCCGAGCAGCACCTGATTGCGCTTGAAGCGCATGCTCTCCGGCGTGGCGACGGCGATGATGCGCGTGCCGAAGCGGGTGCGCGGCGTCCACGTCGGCAGCACTCGGACCAGCCGGCCCTCGGCAAGCGGCACGCTGCACAGATAACCCGGCAGCAGCGCGATGCCCAGGCCGGCGAGCGCCGCCTCGGCCACGGTTTCGGCGTTGTTGCAGTGGTAGCGTCCGCGCACGCGCACCTGCTCGTCGTGCGTGCCCGAGCGCAGCGCCCAGGCGTCGTCGGCACTCTCGCGCCAGTAGCTCATGCAGGTATGCGCCGCCAGGTCTTTCGGCTCCAGAGGCAGGCCCGTCGCAGCCAGGTAACTCGGCGCGGCGACGATCAGCCACTCGACCTGCGCCACCGGTTGCGCCGCCAGGCCCGGCATGGGCGCGCTGGTCCAGCGCAGCGCGATGTCGATTCGCTCGCGCGCCAGGTCCATGATGCGGTCGGCGAGTTGCAGTTCGATTTCGATCGCCGGATGCAGGCGCAGGAATTCGGGAAGGCGCTTGGCGAGCACGCGCTCGCCCCACGAGACCGGCGCGGTCAGGCGGATCTGCCCGGTCAGCTCGACGCGCAGGTCGCGCAGCCGTTCTTCGGCGCTGCTCACCTCATGCAATGCGCGGCGCGCAAAGTCGAGGTAGGCCTCGCCGGCCGGCGTGAGCGCGATTCTGCGCGTGGTGCGGCTGAACAGTGTCGCCTTGACCGCGGCTTCGAGCTGGGCGATGCGCTTGCTGATCACGCTCTTGCCCACGTCGAGCTCGGCCGCCGCGGCGCTCACGCTCGCGTGTTCGGCGACCTTGACGAACGCCGCGAGCATGTCGGTGGACAGCGCCATTGTTTCCAATTCGCGAACAAAACGTTTGCATTCGAGCACATGACTTGACGGCGGTCAATCCATAGACTGCGCTGCGGCGAGGCGGTCTCGTCGCCAACCCCACATCGCACATTGGAGACAGCCCATGAAGCTCTACGCCGATCCGATCACAGTCAACTGCCGCAAGGTGCTCGCAGGCCTGGACCTGCTGGGCGCGCCGTTCGAGCACGTGCATGTCGACTATTTCAAGGCCGAACAAAAGTCGCCCGAGTACATGGCTCTGAACCCGAACGCGTCGGTGCCCACGCTCGTGGACGGCGACATGGTGCTATGGGAGTCAAACGCGATTCTTCAGTACGCCGCCGACAAGGTCGGCAACGACGCGGCGTATCCGCGCGACCTGAAGACCCGCGCCGACATCAACCGCTGGCTGCTCTGGGAGTCGTCGAGCTGGTTCCCGAGCTGTTATGTATTTCTCGTCGAGAACTGCGTCAAGCCGCTGCTCGGCTCACAACCCGACCCGGCCGTGCTCGACGCCCAGGCGGCGCAGTTCCACAAACTCGCCGGCATCCTCGATGCGCGCTTGGCCGGGCGCAACTGGGTCGTGGGCAACGGCCCGACGATCGCCGACATCGCCCTGGCCGCGCCGATGCACCTGCACGGCTGGCAGAAGCTGCCGCTCGGCGACTATCGCAACCTGAAGCGCTGGCTCACCGAGAGCGTCGAGAAGCTGCCGTGCTGGCGCAAGACGACGGTCTACGAAGGCTTCACGACCACTCCGCCGGCGTCGAACTGAAAAGGCGCGCAACATGACCCCGACCGGCAGCGTGCGCGCCACGCTGAACTACAGCGTGGACAACGGGATCCCCCCCGACTACTACTTCTACGAGCCGGACCCGGCGGTGAAAGTCAATCCGCCGGGAACGGATCCACGCGAAGTCGACATCCACGACGGCTGGCCGGATGTGGCCAAGCTCTCGGCGGATCGCGAAGGCTTCGAGTTGCATCCGTTCGGCGCTCGCTTCGACCAGTACGACGACGACGCTTCCGTCAAGGGCGCGTTCTATCCCCAGGTGGTTGACTTCGTGAAGCGCAACACCGGCGCGAAGCGTGTCGTCGTGTTCGACCACACGATCCGCAAGCGTCTGCCGGCCGACTTGAAAGTGCAGACCACGGTGCAGCGCCCCGCGGTGCTGCTGGTGCACAGCGACTACACCGTCAGCAGCGGCCCGCAGCGCGTGCGCGACATCGTTCCCGACGACGCGGAGCAACTGCTGCAGCGCCGCGTCGCGTTCTACAACGTCTGGAAGCCGCTGTACCGGCGCGTCGAGGAGTTGCCGCTGGCGGTGTGCGACGCGACGACCCACGCCCCCGAAGACATGTTGCGCATGGAACTCAAATACCGCGAGCGCACCGGCGAGATTTACGTGATGCGCTGGTCGCCCATGCACCGCTGGGTCTACTTCCCGCAAATGGAAGCGGCGCAAGCACTGCTGCTCAAGACCTACGACTCCGAAACCGACGGCCGCGCGCGCTTCATGGGCCATACCGCGTTCGAGGATCCGAACACGGCGCCGCACGCGTTACGTCGCGAGAGCATCGAAGTGCGCACGATGGCGTTTTTCTGACGCGCAATGCCCGAATCCACGACCGGCGCGGTGTGCGCCGAGCTGAACTATCTGGCGCCGATGGCGCAGCCGCTGCGCACCTACACGTTCGATCCGCCCGACGGCACGCCGCGCTTCAACGGCCGGCTCCAGGCGCATCGCGTCACGGTGCGCGATGCCCGCGCGCTACCCGTCGCGCCAGCGCTGGACACGCAGGGTTTCATGCTGCGCGAGCACCGCAGCGCGATGCGCGACTTCTGGGACGAAGCCGAATTGCGCGCCGTGTACTACGCCGAAGCGCGGCGCATGGTGTGCGAGTGCACGGGGGCAAGCCAGGCCGTCGTCTTCGACCACACGCTGCGCCGCCGCGCGCCCGGCCGGCCACCGCTGGACGGCACGGGAGGCTCGTTCGCCACGGTGCGCGAGCCGGTGGGTCGGGTCCATGCCGACTACACACAGACCTCGGCGCAGGCGCGGTTGCGCCAGGTGCTCGGCGATGCCCAGGCGGCCACGCGCCTGCGCCGCCGCTACGCCGTGCTCGGCGTGTGGCGCCCGCTCAACGCACAGCCGCTGCTTGACGCGCCCTTGGCCTTGTGCGACGCGCGCAGCGTGCGGCCCGGCGACATGTTGTGCAACGAGTTGATCTACCCCGACCGGCGCGGTGAAACCTTGGTCGGCGTGCACAGCCCGCGGCACGATTGGTACTACTACTCCCGGCAGCGCCGCGACGAAGCGATCGTGTTCAAGAATTTCGACAGCGCCGCGGCGCCGGGCGGCATTGCCGGCGTCGTGCCGCACACCGCGTTCGACGATCCCGAAACACCGCCCGACGCGCCGCTGCGCGAGAGCATCGAGTTGCGCGCGTTCGCTTTCTTTGACGCGTAGCAAATCGGCGCCTCAGCCGACCCTCGAACGCTTCGCGTGGACCACGCCCCACATCGCCTCCCAATCGGCGCCGGCCATGTCGGTCACCGCGCCGTCTGCAGCGAAGAACTTGTTAGGCATCTGAAACAAGCCGAGGAACAGCCCGCCTTTGGGCGACCACGCGCTGTGCCGGCTGCCCGCCGGGCGCCAGATGAACTGGCCGGCCTTGCATTCAATACCTTCATCGGGGCCGGCCTTGTCGACGAGGTGGCCTTCGATGACCCAGGTCTGCTCGATCAGCACATGTTCATGGTCGGGCAGGATCGCACCGGGCGCCATGCGGATCAACGAACTGACGAGGCCGCTGGCGCGATCGAACAAGAGGTTTTTTACCTCGATGCCGGGAAAGCGCGTGGCCTGCCAAGGCAGCGAATCGGTGTCGACCAGGCGCGACGCGAGCGGCGCGAGCCCGGCGTGGGCGGGCACGTTTGGGGTGACGGCGGTGGTCATGCTGGGGTCTCCGGTGTGGTGTCGATTCGATTGGGCGCGCGTTGGATCGTCAGTCGAATCCGACCACCGCATGCGGCCGGTACGGCGCTTCGAGCGCCGCGACTTCGGTGTCGCTGAGTTTGAGATCGAGTGCCGCCAGCGCATCGTCAAAATGCGCGGGCTTGGACGCGCCGATGATGGGCGCGGTGATGCCGGGCTTACGCAGCAGCCAGGCGAGCGCGACGCTGGCACACGACGCGCCGCGTTGCGCGGCAACTTCGGCAAGGGCCTGCGCGACCTGCCTATCGTTGTCTTCGGTCTGCGCGAACAGCGTCGCACCGAATGCATCGCTGGCGATGCGCGGCGTGTGTTCGCCCCATGGGCGCGCCAGGCGGCCGCGGGCGAGCGGGCTCCAGGGAATCACGCCCACGCCCTGGTCGATGCACAGCGGCAGCATCTCGCGCTCTTCTTCGCGGTAGAGCACAGCGCGGCCCGCGAGGGCGGGGCATGACAGAAGAAAACGTGCCACCGCCGCCCAGCGGACCGGTGCCTTGGGACAAGCCTTTTGCGCTGGCGCTGCTGCACGACATGCTGCGTGTGCG
>JANNKM010000028.1:0-16988 GCA_031396305.1 Rhizobacter sp. | reverse complement strand
GGCCTTCGTCCTGCTGGCCCATGCGCACGCGCTGATGGCGGGCATCGAGGAGGCTTCGGCCGGCCTGGCCGCCACCTTCGAGCTGATGGAGGCGCGTTTCTGGGAGCCTGCGCACCAGCTCTACGCCGACGAGGCCAGCGTCGACTGGCAGCTCGGAGCCTACCGCGGGCAGAACGCCAACATGCACGCCTGCGAAGCCATGATGGCCGCCTTCGAGGCCACCGGCGAGGCCCGCTACCTGCAGCGCGCGCTGATCCTCGCGACCTCGATCGCGCAGCGCCGGGCCGACCTGGCCGGGGGCCTGGTCTGGGAGCATTACCACGCCGACTGGTCGATCGACTGGGACTACAACCGCGGCGACAAGGCCAACATCTTCCGCCCCTGGGGCTACCAGACCGGCCACCTGACCGAATGGGCCAAGCTGCTGCTGCAGCTAGAAAGTTTCCTGCCTCAGGCCGAGCGGCCCGATTGGCTGCTGCCGCGCGCACGCCATTTCTTCGACACCGCGATGGCGCGTGGCTGGGACGCGACGCATGGCGGCCTGGTCTACGCCCTTGCGCCCGACGCCACGGTGTGCGACGCCGACAAGTACTTCTGGGTGCAGGCCGAAAGCCTGGCCGCCGCCGCGCTGCTGGCACGCCGCACCTCTGAACCGGCCTGCTGGGAGGCCTACGACAAGCTCTGGGCCTACAGCTGGGAGCACATGATCGACCACCGCCACGGCGCCTGGTACCGAATTCGCACACCGGACAACCGCGCGTATTCCGACGAGAAGAGCCCCGCGGGCAAGACCGACTACCACACCATGGGCGCCTGCTACGACGTGCTGCGCGCCCTGGGCTCGCCGCAACCCAACCTCGCGCGACAGCGTCGCACCGCATGAAGCCGGAACACGCCCCGCGTGCACGAGATCATGTGAGATTCAGCAGCTTCACGGCGTTGTGCTTCAGGATCAGCGGCCGCACCTCGGGCTTGATCGGGAGCTTCTCGAATTCCGCGATCCAGCGCTCCGGGTCGATCACCGGGTTGTCGCTGCCGAAGAGCACGCGGTCCTTGAGCAGCGTGTTCGCGTACTGCACCAGCTTGGGCTCGAAGTATTTCGGCGACCAGCCTGAGAGATCGATGTAGACGTTGGGCTTGTGCAGCGCGACCGAGAGCTGCTCGTCCTGCCAAGGCACGCCTGGATGAGCGGAGACGATTGCCATGCTGGGAAAGTCCGCCGCCACGTCGTCCAGATAGATCGGATTCGAGTACTTCAGCCGCAGCCCGCCACCCCCCGGCATGCCCGCGCCGATGCCGGTCTGGCCCGAGTGGAACAGTGCCGGCAGCCCGGCCTCGGCGATCACTTCGTACAGCGGGTAGCAATCGCGGTCGTTCGGGAAGAACGCCTGCACGGTGGGATGAAACTTGAACCCCTTGACGCCAAAGTCCTTGATCAGGCGCCGCGCCTCGCGCACGCCCATCTTGCCGCGCGCCGGATCGATGCTCGCAAACGCAATCGCCACGTCGGCGTGCTCGGCCGCGGATTCGGCGACCTCTTCGTTCGAGATGCGCTGCAGGCCCATGCCGCGCTCGTGGTCCACGGTGAACACGACAAACGCCATCTTGCGGCTGCGGTAATACGCGGCCATCTGCGCGATCGTCGGGTGCTGGACCTTGTAGCGGAAATATCGCCCACGCGCTTCCAGCGCTTCCTTGTCCGCGTCGTCCGGCACGAGCCGGGTGGAAGCCTCGGCGTGGGTGTGAATGTCGATCGCCACCAGGTCATCCAGATTCATCTTCGTCATCGGGGTCTCCTTCGATCTGCCGTGCATGCGGCGCTCTGCGAATCGCCGTCGCTCGGTAGTATCTGCCCAGAAATCGAACGCCCCGGTGATCCGGTGGTGGTCGGCATATCGACGCCACCGAACTCAGTGTTCCGCCGCGTCGATATCGACGCCCCGCGTCTCCTTGACAAATACCAGCCCGATCGCGCAGCTCGCGAGCGCCACGACGATCGGGTACCAGAGGCCACTCGTCATGTTGCCGGTATGCGCCGAGATCGCGAACGCGGTGCTCGGCAGCAGACCACCGAACCAGCCGTTGCCGATGTGGTACGGCAGGCTCACCGACGAGCAGCGCACGCGCGTCGGGACCATCTCGACGAGCAGCGCCGCGATCGGCCCGTAGACCATCGTCACGAACACGATCAGCAGGAACAGGATGGCGACGACGCGCCAGTGGTCGATGCGCGCCGGGTCGGCGCGCGCCGGGTAACCTGCGGCATCCAGCGCAGCCGTGAGCCTGAGCTGCGTGGCGTCGTCCGCGGCGACGTCAATTCGCTGCGGCCCGACGCTGACCCGCGCCGCGCCACTGCCGGCAACAAAGGTGTAGCGCACCGCCCGGTCCGACAGGCGGCGCTTCGCGATGTCGCAGTCGCTGAGCAACCGCCGCAGGCCGCTCGGGTCAAACTGCCAGGCGCAGTCTGCCGGGTCTGCGGTGAGAACCACCGCGACCGACTGTTGCGCTTCGACCAGCGCCGGATTCGCGGCCACCGCCAGCGCGTCGAACAGCGGCAGGTAGGCGAGCGCGGCCAGCACGCAGCCGCTCAGGATGATGGGCTTGCGGCCGATCCGGTCTGACAGCGCGCCGAACACGACGAACAGCGGCGCGCCGAGCGCCAGAGCGGCGCACAGCAGCAGGCTCGCCGTCGTCGGGTCCACCTTGAGTTGCAGCGTCAGGAAGAACAGTGCCTGGAACTGGCCGGTGTACCAGACGACGGCCTGCCCGGCGACGAGGCCGAACAACGCGATCAGCACCAGCCGCAGATTGCGCCAGCGGGCGAAGGCTTCGGTCAGCGGCGCGCGCGAGGTGCCGCCCGCGCGCTTCAGGCGCAGGAACAGCGGCGACTCGTGCAGGCTCAGGCGCACCCAGATGCCGATGGCGAGCAGCGGGAACGAGAGCAGGAACGGCACGCGCCAACCCCACTCGAGGAACGCGGCTTCGCCCAGCGCACCGCGCACGCCGACGATGACGAGCAGCGCCAGCAACAGGCCCAGGCTCGCCGTGGTCTGGATCCAGCCGGTGTAGAAGCCACGCCGCGTCGGCGGCGCGTGTTCGGCAACAAACGTCACCACGCCGCCGTATTCGCCGCCGATGGCCAGGCCCTGCAACAGGCGCAATGCCACCAGCGCCAGCGGCGCGGCCACGCCCAGCGTGTCCGCGCCGGGAAGCACGCCCACGGCAAACGTGGCCGCGCCCATCAGCAACAGCGTGATGAGGAACGTGTACTTGCGGCCGATCTGGTCTCCCAGGCGCCCGAACAGCAGCGCGCCGATCGGCCGCACGACAAACCCCGCGGCGAACGCGAGCAGCGTCAACACGAGCGCCGCAGATTCGCCTTGCGCGGCGAAGAAGTGCAGCGCCAACACCGGGCCGAGTACGCCGTACAGATAGAAGTCGTACCACTCGAACAACGCGCCCAGGCTCGACGCGTCGATCACCCTGCGGTGTTCGGCGGGCATGGCAACGGGCGCGGCAAGCGGGACCATGCCGCATTCTCGCCGCGCGCTCGCACCATGGCCGCCGCGTGCCTGCGCAGGTAGGATGCAGGATGCCCAACGCGTTCGACTTCTCGGCCTCGCCGTTCGACTGCCTGGGCGCCGACGAGCAGCGCCTGGTGCGCGACGCGGTTGACATCGCCTACTTCCGCGAGGGCGAAACGCTGCTCGACCCCGGCATCGAGCCGGCGCACCTGTTCGTCATCATCAAGGGCCACGTTTCGCAGTACGACGCACAGGACCTCGTCGCCAGCTACGGGCCGAACGACAGCTTTGACGGCCGCTCCCTCGTCACCGGCCGCGCCAGCAGCCGCTTCGTCGCCGCCGAGGAAGTGGTGGCGTATCAATTGGCGAAGGCGGCGGTGAACGCGCTGATCGCGAGCAACGCGACGTTCGGCGCCCTGCTGTTTTCCGACCTGTCGAACAAGCTCGGTGCGCTCGCGCAGCGCCACAGCCAGCGCGAGATGCAGGCGCTGACGATGTCGCGGGTCGAGCAGACGTTCCTGCGCCCGGCGCACGAGGTCGACGGCGCCACCTCGATCGTCGGTGTGGCGACGCTGATGCAGACGCATCGAACCAACTCGGTCTTGGTGCGCGACGCTACGCGCCTGGGAATCTTCACCAACACCGGGCTGCAGCGCGCCGTGCTCGACGGCCGGCCGCTTGCTGCCTTGCCGGTGCGCGACCTGGCGACATTCAAACTGGTGATCATCGCCCCCGACGCACCACTGTTCGACGCACTCGCGCTCATGATCGAGCACCAGGTGCACCGGCTCGTGGTCGCCGACGGGGATGGTGACAACAAGCGCATCGTCGGCCTGCTCGAACAGCTCGACCTGCTGAGCTTCCTGTCGAACCACTCCTACCTGATCTCGGTGCAGATCGTGCGGGCGAACGACCTCGCGGCGCTGCGCGCAGCCGCGCAACAGGTGACGCAGCTCGTCGCGCTGCTGTATCGCGGCGGCACGCGGGTGGCACAGATCAGCAAGCTCGTGCAGACGCTGAATGCCAAATTGTTCGAGCGCACCTGGCAGATGATCGCGCCGCCCGAATTGCTTGCCGACAGCTGCCTGTTCGTGATGGGCAGCGAAGGACGCGGCGAGCAGTTGCTCAAGACCGACCAGGACAACGGCCTGATCGTGCGCGACGGTTCCAGCGTGAGCGAGGCGGTGATCGCGCAGGCGACGCAGCGCTTCAGCGAGGCGCTGCGCGACTTCGGCTACCCCGACTGCCCGGGCGGCATCATGCTCAGCAACCCGGCCTGGCAGCGCAGTGCAGCGGAGTTCGCCCGCACCGTGCGCAACTGGCTGCTGCGGCCGGATCCGGAAGGCCTGATGGCGCTGGCGATCTTCATCGACGCGCACGCCGTGGCCGGCGACGCGGCGCTGCTGGCCGGCGTGCGCGCCGAGGTCGACGCGCTCGTCTCATCCAGCGACGCCCTGCTCGGCCGCTTTGCCGCGGCGATCGACTCGTTCCCCGACGCATCGGGTGGCTGGTGGAACCGCTTGCTGCTGGTCGGTGAGCAGGACACGCAGACGCTTGACTTGAAGAAGGCGGGCATCTTCCCCATCGTGCACGGCGTGCGCAGCCTCGCGCTGCGCGACCATGTGGTGGGCAGCAGCACCGTCGCGCGTCTTGAAGCGTTGGTGGCGGGCGGCCGCCTGCAGGCCGAGTTCGCGACCGACCTCAGCGACAGCCTGCATTTCCTGATGGGGCTGCGGCTCAAGGCCGGCCTGGCCGAGCTCGATACCGGGCGGCCCGTGACGGGCGGTGTGCCCACCGACAAGTTGAGCAGCCTGGAGCGCGATCTGTTGAAAGACGCGACTGCCGTCGTCAAGCGCTTCAAGGCGCTGGTGCGCCACCAGTTCCATCTGGAGGGAGCGTGACGCCCAGGTGGATGGAGCGGGCGCGTCGCGCCTGGTTGCTCTACCACCTGGCGGACCCGCAGTTTTCATATCTGTACGACGCGCCGCCGGAGAATGAGTGGGTCACGCTGGACACCGAGACAACCGGGCTGGACGTGCACCGCGATCAGATCGTCTCGATCGGCGCGGTGAAGATTGCCGGGAACCGCCTGCTGACGAGCCAGCGCGTCGAACTCCTGGTTCGCCCCGACAGGGCATTGAGCGCGGGCAGCGTACGCGTCCACCGATTGCGCGAAGCGGATGTCGCGCAGGGCATGGACCCCGCAGCAGCGATGCGCCGGCTGCTCGCCTTCATCGGCAGCCGGCCGCTCGTGGGCTACTACCTTGAATTCGATGTCGCGATGCTGAACCGCGAGATCTGGCCGCTGCTCGGCGTGCGCCTGCCGCAGCCGAAGATCGAAGTCTCGGCGATGTATTACGACTTCAAGAACCGCCAGCTGCCGGCGCACGAGCGCGGCGGCACGATCGACCTGCGTTTCGCGACAATGATGAACGACCTCGGCCTGCCGCTGCGCGACGCGCACGATGCGCTGAACGACGCCGTGATGGCGGGCCTCGCGTTCATCAAGCTGCGCCACCTGTTGGCGGGCCGCTGAGGGAGCCGGCGCCGACGCGCGGTTGATCGCGATCAACGCCACCGCTGCTGCGGCGAGTAGTCTGCCGCGAACCGGACGGCATTGTGGACCACCATCCTTCGGCAGCCGCCAAGCTGTGCTTTCTCACGTCGCACGCTGCGCATCCCGGCGTGCAAGGCCCGATCGAGCGCCTGGAGACGCACATGTCGTGGCTCTTCTTCGTCGGCGATCACGTGCTCAAGCTGAAGAAGCCGGTGCGTTTTCCTTTCCTCGACTTTTCGACCATCAAAGCGCGCGAGTTCTACTGCCGGGAAGAGATGCGCCTGAATTCGCGTCTCGCACCCGGCGTTTACCTCGGCCTGCTCGCGCTGCAGCTGAACGGCGACAACTTCGCGTTGATTCCCGAGCAACGCCTGCCCGCACCGGGCGCCACCGTGGACTGGCTGGTGTCGATGCGCCGCTTGCCGGCGCAGCATGTGCTGCAGCGCAGGATTGCGCAAGCTCCTGTCAGCCTGTCGGATATCGATGCGCTGCTGGCCGTGCTGGCGAACTTCTACCGGCTCGCACCTCAGGCCGGCGTGACGGCGCAGGAGTACGTTGCGCGCTTTCGCAGCGAGCAGGCGATCAATCGCGAAGTGCTGCTGCGCCCGCAATTCCAGCTGCGCGATGCAGCGCAGGCGCTCGGCCGGCTCGACGCCGCACTCGTGCAACACGCTGCACTGCTCGGCGAACGCGCCGCGCGCGGCCATCTCGTCGACGGGCACGGCGACCTGCGCCCGGAACATGTGTGGCTGCTCGACCCGCCGGCGATCATCGATTGCCTGGAGTTCAACCCGGCGCTGCGCCAGGTCGACCCTTTCGACGAGATGGCCTTCCTCGCGCTGGAGTGCGAAATGGCCGGCGCGCCGTGGATCGGCCCGCGCTTGCTTGCAGGGATCGCGGCCGCACTCGACGACCTGCCAAGCCCTGCGCTGATGCAGCTCTACACGGCACAGCTCGCGCTGCGCCGGGCGCGTCTGGCGATGGCGCATCTGCTCGATCCGGTGCCGCGCACGCCGCAGCACTGGCCGCCACTCGCGCAGCGCTATGTCGATCGTGCCGTGGCGGCGCTCGACGCGCTTGAGCAAAGCAGCGTCACCGCGTCCAAGAATCTCGGCACTCCCTGATCGCCTGTGCGAACAGGGGAACTGCCGAGGCGATGCGCAGCTTGCCTCGCACCGGTCCATCGGCGGGCAGGCGAAACGGCGGCACGCTGTCGGTGACGAGCACCTGCGAAATGGCACCGTCGGCCAGCGCCTGCGCGGCAGGATCGATGAACAGGCCGTGCGCCGCGCAGGCAATCACCTCGCGAGCGCCGGCCTGGCGCAGGGCCAGGGCGGCGCGCTGCATCGTCTGGCCGCTGGCGATCAGGTCGTCGAGCAGCAGCACTGTCGATCCTTCGACTTCGCCCGCCACCAGGTTGTCGCTGCTGACCACACCCGCGCTGCGGCGCTTGTCGACGAAGGCAAATCCCACCGGCCGGGCCAGCCGTTGCACAAGGGACTCGCGCCACAGCTGCGCGCGCTTGACCCCGCCGGGGTCGGGCGACGCGACGGCGAGCGCGCCGCTGCCGGCGAGCTCGGGCACGATCGCATTGAACGCATGGTGCGCCTCGAGGTGCAACGTCGTGCAGCGGAATGCGTTCTGGAATGCGGCGACGTTGTGCACTTCCAGCGCAATGAGTTGCGACAGGCCAACCGCCTCGAACAATTGCGCCACGTAGCGCAGCGTGACCGGGTCGAACGGCTTGGTCTGGCGGTCCTTGCGCGCATAGGCGAGGTACGGCACGACCGCGGTGACGCGCGCGGCGCCATGCTCGCGCAGCGAGGCGATGAACGCGAGCAGGCCGAACAGCTTGTCGTGCGGGCTGCTCTGCGGACCGCCATGCAGGCTGCTCACTACATAGGCGTCGGCGCCGCGCGGGTCGACCAGGGGTCGCAGCTTGTGCTCGCCGTCTTCAAAGGCGCGATCTTCATGCGCGCTCAGGCCTTCGTCGAGCGCTGCGGCGAGTGCGTTGGCGAAGTGCGAGGCGGCGTCGAGATTGAACAGCAGCATGGCTAGGCGCTCAGTTGCATGCCGAACCGGAACGAAGCGAATTCGCTGATGAAGTGCTCCAGCTCATCGGCGCGAAGCTGGTCGATTCCCGCCGCGCCCGCACGCCCGGCGCCACCGAAGCGGCGGCAGAGTTCGTTCGCACCGCCCGGCGCCAGCAGCGGCGCACGCACGCTGACGCAAACTGCGCCGTCGCGCAGGGGCTTGAGCACCGCATGCGCCCGCGTCGGATGCGCACTGGCCAAGCGGTTCGCCAGCGCGCCGATCACGCGCCGGCTCCATGGGGCATCGGGAAGCACCACGACACAGGCACGATCGCTCTCCCAGTGCGGCGCCAGGTTCTCGCCCAGATCGAGGTCGGCGCGGCGCAAGGCGTCGAGCTGCTGCACGATGGGATCATGCAGGAGCATGTCGAGCGGATCGGAATAGCGCGCCATGGTTTGATAAAGCGCTGCCGGCGCGATGTGCACGTCTCGTTCGTCTTCGCCGTACGCGTTGTAGTTGATCGCCTCGCCGAGCACACGCAGCGAAGCACAGTCCTGGCTTGGCAGGCCTGCGCGTGCGGCCAGAGCGTCGGCCACCTCGGTCAGGTTGTCGCCATACGCACCCACCAGGGCCCAGGCGCGGTGCGCGCCGCCGAGGTGGCGATCCATCAGCAGGCTGGTGCAGACCTGTCCGCCGAAATCGAGATGCGACTCCAGGTTCGGATGGGCGGGAATGTCGGCCACCGTATGGTGATCGAAGTAACGCACCCGGGCGCCCTGGTCGAGCAAGCGCAACAGCGCCACGCGGTTGCGCTGCATCGAGATGTCGCACACCAGCAGCTCGTCGCCGGGCGCCGCCTGCACCCGATCGAGCAAGGCAATGTCGCGCTTCAGCCCCGTCACCAGGGTGGCCTCGGCGGGCGCATGCAGCCGCCATTGCAGCACCGCGCACAGGCCGTCGGCGTCGCCGTTGCAGACATCAATGTGTTGCATCGCGCCTTTCAGGCCCCATCAACGCGGTGGCCGCGGATGCGCAGGCGTTCGGCGATGAATTCGGCGATGTTGCGCGTCTGCCCTTCCATGCTTGCATAAGCGACGAGGATGGGTGGCATGTGCAGTTCCTCCCGAAAACGATACAGGTGGCGGCAGGCGCCCGCAACCCCCTCTGCGGCATCGCTCCGGCACAGGCCTCGGACAAGGCTTCGAACCCGCGCTCACCATAGCCAAAGATCTGCCGGTGTTGCTTGACACAAGACAAGCCATGCACGACTCATGGCCTTATCGTGCTGACCGTGCGGACCATGCGGACCATGCGGACCGCAATTTCCGAAACCGATGAACAAGACCGTCAGCCATACCCAGTCGATCGCCCGCGTGATGCAGCCCGCCGCGCTGCTGGCGCAGGGCGACGAGACCGCAGGCGCGCTGCGCAAACGCCTGCAGCAGACACGGCCCGAGCGCAGCGACCACGCCGACGTGCTGTGCGTGGTCGATGCGCAGGGGCGAATGCTCGGCATCGTTGCGTTGGGCGAACTGCTGCTGTTGCCCGACGACTGCCAGCTCGGCACGGCAGCGCACCGGCAAATGCCGGCGGTGCACCCGGCTGACCGACAAGAGCATGTGGCGTCGCTCGCGCTGCACCACCGCCTCAGCGCCGTGCCGGTGACCGACGAACAGGGCAAGCTGCTCGGTGTCGTCGGCGCTGCGGCGCTGCTGCACATCCTGCGGCGCGAGCACGTGGAAGACCTGCACCGCCTGGCCGGCATCGCCCAGGAAACCGAACTCGCACGCGATGCGATCGAAGCGCCGCCGTTGCGCCGTGCACGGCATCGCCTGCCCTGGCTGGTGGTCGGGTTGCTGGGCAGCATGGCCGCCACTTTTGTCGTCGTGCAATTCGAGAACGAGCTGGCGCGCAAACCCGCGATCGCTTTCTTCGTGCCGGGGCTGGTGTATCTGGCCGACGCGATCGGCACCCAGAGCGAGGCCGTCGCGGTGCGCGGTTTGTCGCTCAGCCGCGTCGGCGTGGGCCAGCTGCTCGGCAGCGAACTGCGCACCGGGATGTTGATCGGTCTGGTCCTCGCACTGATCGCGTTTCCATTCATCTGGCTCGCTTTCGGCGAGCCGCGCCTGGCGTTCGCCGTGGTGCTGGCGCTGGCCGGCGCGTGTGCCGTGGCCACGGTGCTCGGTCTGCTGCTGCCCTGGGCGCTCGGCCGCCTCGGCTCCGACCCGGCCTACGGCAGCGGGCCGCTTGCGACCATCGTGCAAGACGTGTTGAGCCTGTTGATCTACTTTGCCTGCGTATCATTCATCGTGCTATGAACAACAGAATGTTCCGCGACCGCGACGACGCCGCCCGGCAACTGGCGCGTGCACTGGCGCCGTGGCGCGGCCGGCACGCCGTGGTGTACGCGATTCCGCGCGGCGCGATGCCGATGGCGGTGGTGCTCGCTAGGCAACTCGACGCCGAACTCGACGTGGTGCTCACGCACAAGCTCGGCGCGCCGGGGAATCCGGAGTATGCGATCGGCGCGGTCGCAGAATCCGGGTGGCGCCATGTTCAGCAGCACGGCCTTGGCGTCGGCGAAGACTATGTGCAGCGTGAGACCGCGGCGCAGCTCGAGCGGCTGCGCGAGCGCCGCCGCCAGTATGGCGCGCCCGGTGTGCCGGCCACCGGACGCACGGCGATCGTTGTCGACGACGGCCTGGCCACCGGGGCGACGATGATCGCGGCGCTGCACGCGCTGCGCGAACAAGGCCCGTCGCACCTGATTTGCGCCGTTCCGGTGGCCGCCGCGGACAGCCTGAGCAGGGTGCGGCCACTCGCCGACGAAGTGGTGTGTCTGCACGCACCGCCAGACTTCTATGCGGTGGGCCAGTTCTACGAGCACTTCGAGCAGGTTGACGACACCCAGGTGATTGAAGCATTGCGAGCCGCTCGCCAGGCGGCTCGTCCGCCGCCGCCTTAGACTCAGGGCCTGCGAGGCAATCCACCTGCGGGAGCCAGTTCATGCACCTGAATGCCGCCAGACTCGGCGCGTCCAATGCGGCGCGGCCGAACAAGATTGTCAGCGCGGCCGAAGCAGTACGCCTCATCCACGATGGCAATACCGTGGCCACGGGCGGCTTCGTCGGCATCGGCTTTGCCGAGGGCATTGCGATCGCGCTCGAAGAACGCTTTCTGGCGACGAAAGGAGAGACCGGCAGCGGCTCGCCGCGCGGGCTCACCCTGGTGTACGCGGCGGGCCAGGGTGACGGCAAACAGCGCGGCCTGAACCACTTCGGCCATCGCGGCCTGGTGCGGCGCGTCATCGGCGGGCACTGGGGGCTCGTGCCGGCATTGCAGGCGCTCGCGGTGGCGGGCGAAATCGAGGCGTACAACCTGCCGCAGGGCGTGATCTCGCACCTGTTCCGCGACATCGCGGCCGGCAAGCCGGGCACGCTGAGCCGCATCGGCCTGGGCACTTTCGTCGACCCGCGTTTCGGGGGCGGCAAGGTCAACGCCGCGACGCACGACGATCTGGTGCGGCTGATGGAGATCGACGGCGAAGAGTTGCTGTTCTACAAGGCCTTTCCGATCCACGTGGGCATCATTCGCGCCACCACCGCCGACCCCGACGGCAACCTGACGATGGAGCGCGAGGCGCTGACGCTCGAAGCGCTGGCCATCGCGATGGCGGCACACAACAGCGGCGGCGTCGTCATCGCCCAGGTCGAGCGCCTGGCCGAGCGTGGTTCGCTGAATCCGCGCCACGTGAAGGTCCCTGGCGTGCTGGTGGACTGCGTCGTCGTGGCGGAAAGACCAGAGCACCACATGCAGACCTTCGCCACCGCGTACAGCGCTGCGTTCTCGGGCGAGATCCGCGTGCCGGTGAGCACCCTGAAGCCACTGCCGATGAGCGAGCGCAAGGTCATCGCGCGCCGCGCCGCGCTCGAGCTCGAACGCAATGCCGTGGTGAACCTGGGCATCGGCATGCCCGAAGGCGTGGCCGACGTGGCCGCGGAAGAGGAAGTGATCGACCTGCTGACGCTGACCGCCGAGCCCGGCGTGATCGGCGGCATTCCGGCGAGCGGCCTGAACTTCGGCGCCGCGGTGAATACGCAGGCGATCATCGATCAGCCGAGCCAGTTCGACTTCTACGACGGCGGCGGGCTGGACCTGGCGGTGCTCGGCCTGGCCCAGGCCGACGGACAAGGCAACCTCAACGTCAGCAAGTTCGGCACGCGCCTGGCCGGCGCCGGCGGCTTCATCAACATCAGCCAGGCGGCGCGCAAAGTGGTCTTCGTCGGCACCTTCACCACGGGCGACCTGCAAGTGCGCGTGGCTGAGGGCAAGGTGCACATCGACAGCGAAGGCAGCATGAAGAAGTTCGTGCGCGAGGTCGAACACCGCACCTTCAGCGGCGAGCGCGCACGCGCACTCGGCCAACGTGTGCTGTACGTGACGGAGCGTTGCGTGTTCCAACTCGCCACCGCGGGCGGGCTGGAGTTGATCGAAATCGCACCCGGCATCGACCTCGCGCGCGACATCCTGGCGCAGATGGATTTCACGCCGGCGATCAGCCCGCAACTGCGCCAGATGGACGCCAGCCTGTTCGGCGCGGCACGCATGAACCTGCGCGAACGCATGCTGACGCTGCCGCTGGCGCAGCGCATCGAACTCGATGCACAAGGCAAGGTGCTGTTCATCAATTTCGAGGGCCTGGAGGTGGACAGCGCACAAGACATCGAAGCGATCGAAGCCGAGGTGGCGCGCCACGTCGCGCCGCTCGGCGCGCGCGTGAACGTTGTCGTCAACTACGACCACTTCAGCATCCGCCCCGAGTTGATGGACGCCTACAGCGCGATGGTGCAGCGGCTCACGGAGCGCTACTACGAGCACGTGACGCGCTATGCGGCGAGCAGCTTCATCAGGGCTCGGTTGGGGTCGGGCTGAGCCACGGCCACCGCGCGAGGCGGTTCGCTTCGCAAGCTGGCGCATTCAGCAGTGCCGGGCGAGGCTGCGGCGCTATCATGGCCCGAGATCCACCACATGAGACGCCCGATGTCCACGCGCAACATCGCAACGTTGATATCGCTCCTGCTGCTGGCGGGCAACGCCGCCGGCCAGTCCACTGCGCAGTCGGATTCTGCCGCGCCGGCGCAGCCGGGCGTCCTGGAAAAGGTGGAACAGGCGGTCGTGCGCGGGGCGAAGGCCGCCGCGAGCGGCGTCGAGCGGGGCGTGAAAGCCGCAACCAAGGGCATCGAACGCGGCGCGAAAGCCGCAGCCAGCGGCGTGGAGCGGGGCGTGAAGGCCGCGGCCGGCGGTGTGCAGCGCGGCGCGCAGGCGACCGGCAACGCGGCAGGTTCAGTGGCCGCGAAAGTGGGCGCCCCTGCCGCAGCGGCGTCGCAACCTGGCAAGTAGGAGCCGGGAGCTACCTCCCGCGACCTCTGTACCGGTCACGCGGGGCCTCGTGCGCGGGCGGTCCGTCCGATGGCGATGCGTAGTGGTGGCCGCCCCTTCCATGATTGCGGTGCCCGCCACCATAGGGCAGGACAATGCAGCCTGAAACGGCGAAGGCCATGACGACCATGGCGCTGATGTTGGCGATCCGACGGGCTCTTGTCACTTGAATTCTCCAAAGTGGGTGATGCACAACCAGTGCAACCAACGCCTGGGTCGCCGCAATGTTGACGCGTTTCCTCGTCAACCGTGTTAAGCGCAGGTAAAGACGCCGCGCCGCCGTGTCACAAAGTGTGTGCGGCGCTCCAGACGCGCTGCAACGAGCGAACCCCGCGCCACAGCGCCAGTGCGGCGGCGATGGCACGCAGCACACCGCGCGGCTTCCACAGCGCCAGGGCGATCGACGGCACGAGCACCGAGCCTAGCGCCAGCCCCGGCCGATCACCCATCGCGCGACGCAATGCGATGCCTCGGTCGACCCAGACCGAGGCGCGCGCCAGCGGTTCGAGCGATATCGCGAGTTGCTCGCGTTGCAGCGCCGCCCGTTGCACCAGCAGTTCGCGGCGCGCGGCAAGCAACGAGCGATATTGCGCGTCCGTCATGGCGCAGGCGTGTCGCTGGGGCGCAATGCAGTGCGGTCGCGTTCCAGCTCGGCCAGCGTTGTTGCCAGCAGCTTCGGCTTGGTGGTGGCCTTGCGCCGCCACGCGACGCACAGGCCCGCACCGACCGCGAGAAACAGCGCCGCTTCGAGCGTCAGCACGAGCACGCGGTTGCTTTCCCAGAACAGCAGCACCAGCAGCAGCGCCGCAAGCACCAGGCCCAGGCCCAGGAAGAACAACGCGGCGCAGGCGTAGAGCAGCAACTGCGCGATGCGCAGGCGCTCTTCTTCGAGTTCGGTGGCCGCAAGCTGCAGCCGCGTATGGCCGATCTCGATCAACCCAGCCACGGCCGCACGAGCCGCACCGAGCAGCCCCGGCTGCGGCGTCGTGTCCAAGTGCCGATTCCCTCGCGCGCTGCTGATCCGCCGCCCTTAGCCAGGTTTACCGGCGTGCGATCAGCATGCCGAGCAGCACGCCGATTCCCGCGCTGATGCCCATCGCCGTGTAGGGATGCTCATGCACCGCGTGGTCGGCAGCACGCGCCGCGCGTTTCGCGTTGTAGACCGCGGTTTCCTCGAGGCGGCTCAATTCCGCCTTCGCGCTGCGCAATTGCGTCTCGAACTTGTCGCGCGCGGCGTTGAACTGCTCGCTGCCGGTGCGCTGCGCGTTCTTCAGCAGGTGCTCGGCTTCGTCAACCATTTGCTGCAGGCTGTGGGCGAGGCGATCGCGTGCGGTCTGGTCGGCGGTGGCGGTGGCGGTGGGGCTGGGGGTGGTGGTTTCCATGACATGTTCTCCGGAGCTGGCAAGTCACCCCAACACCTGCGCAATGAACCTTCGCGGGCCCGGGGCCGAAGCCAAGCCGCTCCATTGGACGCCACATCGTCGCGGCGTGGCGTGACATGGATCAAATCCTACAGCGCGTCAGGGGCAATTTCAGGTTTGGATTAGGGCAACGCTGAACAAGTCCCCGCGAGTGCGCGCGCCCCGTGTCGGGATAGGCTGCAAGGCGCAAACCGCAGCCGTAGGCGGGGCTATGGCGAGGATTTGCAACGCGGCAGACCGCCCGAGACGGGGATGCGCGTGCCGCGAGGGACTTGTTCAGCGTTGCCTTAGGCGTGTTGGGCCAGTGCTGTGCCCAGGCTCGCATGCAGGCTGACCACGCCGCCGATGATGACCAGTGCCGGCGCCTTGACGCCATGGATCAGGGCCAGCGTCGGCAGCGTCTGAACGCTTCCCGCCACGGTGCGCTGCTGCGGCAGCGTGGCGCGCTCGATCACCGCGGCCGGCGTGTCGGGGTCCAGGCCATGCGCCATCAGCTGCGCGCAGATCCGCGGCAAGCCAGCAACTCCCATGTAGATCACCACCGTCTGGTGCGGCCGCGCGAGCATCGGCCAGTCGGGTTCGCCGCTGCACGCGTCGCCCGCAACACACGGGTCGCCGCCTGAGCCGCCACATGGGTGGCCGGTGACGAACACCAGCGTCCCGGCGTGGCTGCGATGCGTCAGCGGAATGCCGGCGCTGGCCGCGGCGCCCTGCGCCGCGCTGATGCCCGGGATCACTTCAAACGGGATGCCGTTCGCGGCCAGCGCCTGAACTTCCTCGCCGCCACGGCCGAAGATGAACGGGTCGCCACCCTTGAGCCGCAACAGCGGTTTGCCGGCGCGCGCCAACCGGATCATCAAGTCGATGATTCCGTCTTGCGTGAGCGTATGCTGGCCGGACTCCTTGCCGACATAGATGCGGTCGGCGTGTCGAGGCAGCAACTCGAGCACGCCCTTGCCGACCAGATGGTCGTAGAGCACCAGGCTGGCGGCACGCAGCGCCTTGGCGGCCTTCAATGTCAGGAGGTCCGGGTCACCCGGACCGGCACCGACCAGCGTGACACGCGCCGCAGCTTCGCCGGGAGCAAATTGGAGCGGTTCGTTCAGCAGGCTCATTGGTGTACCTTCGTGCTGCGCACTGCGGTATTCGCCCTTGGAGCGGCCCGGCGGGCTCATGGCGCGGATCCGATGGTGAGTGCGGTGATCCGGGCAGATTGTGAAATCACCCGGCCCGCCCGTCCTTGAACCAGTTCAAGACAAGAGTCGCTGCGTACCCCAAACCCGACGCCATGCACTGCCCGCCCCGATGGGCATTACGCATCCGCACACGTTCAGCTGCGCTTGTCCGGCGCGGGCGAGGCGCCACTCCCGCCGCGCTGGGCGCGACGCCGTGCCGCCATTTCGCGGCCCATCTCACGCCGTTCACCGACGCCCAGGTGCACCCGCGCCTGCGGATAGATGAGCGACTCCTCCAGCGCGATGTGGTCACGCGACAGCGCGGCAAACACTTCCACGCCTTCGCGCAGGATGTCGGCGTCGTACCACGACAGGCCGCACGCCACGGCGTCGAGCTGTGGCGAGATCTCCATCCAGTCTTCCTCGAGCCAGTTGTGGTCCTGCGAAAGCCTCAGCACCGCCTGCACGATCTTCGGGTCCTTGCTGAGCACCAGTTTCGGGAAGACATGTCGCTCTTCGTCTTCGTGATGCTGGCGCGCCGTGGAAGAAAAGAACTGGACGATCTCCGCGGCCACCCCGCGCGCTTGCGCGTCCGCGCCGCCATTGGTCAGCGTCGAGACCAGATCGGTGAGTCTGTTCAGCGTGAACAGAGTCTGCCGATGGCACACGTCGAGCACGTGAAAACCGTCAACGTTGACGGCCGGCGCGGATGGATCAGGTGTCGAAGTCATATGGCCTCCTTCTAGACGCAGCATAAGAGCGGCAGCCTCGCTCAACATTGACGTGAAGCAAGACCCCGGGGGCACGAGCCGCAACGATTTGCTGACGCGAAGCCATC
>JANNKM010000010.1:0-12959 GCA_031396305.1 Rhizobacter sp. | reverse complement strand
GAGCAGGGTGTCGTAGAAGCCGCGGATCATCATCGGGTCGCCCTCGAGCTTGCCGACCACCGTGCCGGCGTGGATGTGGTCGACCCCCGCCATGCGCATCCACTTGCAGATGACGCGGAAGTTCATGCCGTGGTTCTTCTGCCGCGAATAGGTGCTGTTGCCGGCGCGGTGCAGGTGCAGGATCATGTCGTTGCGGCGCGCCCACTTGGCCATCGACTGGATCGCGGTGTAGCCGATCACCAGGTCGATCATGACGATGACCGAACCCAGGCTCTTCGCGAACTCGGCGCGTTCGTACATCTCCTCCATCGTGCCGGCGGTCACGTTCAGGTAGTGGCCCTTGACCTCGCCGGTGGCGGCGGAGGCCTTGTTGACCGCTTCCATGCAGTACAGGAAACGGTCGCGCCAGTGCATGAAGGGCTGCGAGTTGATGTTCTCGTCGTCCTTCATGAAGTCCAGGCCGCCTTTCAGGCCTTCATAGACGACACGGCCGTAGTTGCGGCCCGACAGGCCGAGCTTGGGCTTGGTCGTCGCGCCCAGCAGCGGGCGACCGAACTTGTCGAGCCGTTCGCGCTCGACAACGACGCCGGTCGCCGGGCCCTGGAACGTCTTGAGGTAGGCCACCGGAATGCGCATGTCTTCCAGGCGCAATGCCTTGACAGCCTTGAAGCCGAAGACGTTGCCGATGATCGAAGCCGTGAGGTTCGCGATCGAGCCGCCCTCGAACAAGTCGAGGTCGTAAGCGATGTAGGCGAAATACTGCGCTTCCGTCTTCGTGCCCGCACCGGTGTTCGGCACGGCGTCGACGCGATACGCTTTGGCGCGGTACAGGTCGCATGCGGTCAGGCGGTCCGTCCATACCACCGTCCAGGTGGCGGTGCTCGATTCACCGGCCACGGCGGCGGCGCACTCTTCGGCATCCACACCTTCTTGTGGCGTGATGCGGAACATCGCGATGACGTCGGTGTCCTTGGGCACATAGTGGGCGTCCCAATAGCCCATCTGCTTGTACTTGAGCACGCCTGCGCTGTAACGCTTCTTGGCATCGGTGATGACGCCTTCTTCAACGGGTTTGTTCATGGGGCTCCTGGGATCGTTGGGGTGGCGGGCAATTGATCGCGCTTGACGATCGGGTGCAATGACTGTAGTTTTGCAGTGGGTTAATGAAAAGTCAGAAGTTCTTCCTCAACACATAAGCCAAAGCTGACCAATGAACATCACGTTCCGCCAACTTCGGGTTTTCACGGAGGTCGCCAAGCAGGGCAGCATGATCCAGGCGGCGGCCGCGCTGCACCTCACTCCGCCCGCGGTGTCGATGCAGATCAAGGAGGTCGAAACGCAGGTCGGCCTGTCATTGTTTGACCGCCACGGACGCCAGGTCACGCTCTCCACCGCAGGCGAATACTTCCTCGTGCACGCGAAACGCCTGCTGGCGAACCTGAAGGAGGCCGACGACGCGATGGCGCGGTTCAAGCGGCTCGAACATGGGCTGCTCACGATCGGCATCGTCAGCACCGCGAAGTATTTCGTGCCACAGTTGCTCGCGCGTTTTCACGAAGAACACTCGGGCATCGACGTGCGCCTGCGCGTGGCGGCAAACCGCGAGCAGCTCGTCGCGCTGATGGAGTCCGGCGACGTTGATCTGTCGGTGATGGGGCGCCCGCCGAAGGAGTACGCGACGCGCTCCGAGTCGTTCGCGGCGCACCCGCTCGTGTTCGTGTGCCCACCCGGGCACCCGCTGTTGCGCATCGGCGACCCGCCGGTGTCGGCGCTCGAGCCCTTTTCGTTCATCGTGCGCGAGCATGGCTCGGGCACAAGCGCGGCGATGGAGAAGTTCTTCGCCGAACACCGCTTCACACCGCGCATCACGATGGAGATGTCGAGTAACGAGACGATCAAGCAGGCCGTGATGGCCGGCATGGGTTTGAGTTTCGTCTCGTTGCACACCATCGGCCTGGAGGTGCGCAGTGGCTTGCTGTGCGTGCTCGACGTGCAAGGCACGCCGATCATGCGCACCTGGAACATCGTGCGCCTGCAATCGAAGCTGCTGTCGCCGGCAGCCGAAGCGTTTCGCTACTTCATCATCGAGCGCGGCGAGGCACATTTGCTCGAGCACGACCGACCGCTGTTGCGCCCCGCAGTACCGGCCGGGGGGTGAATGCTGGGTGGGCTGGCGCTGCATCGGCCTCGCTCTTCTGGCGCTTCGTGCTGCGCGGACATGCTCAGCGCGCATCTCGGTCGGCGGCGCTTCCTGCCGTGGCCAACCCAGCTGCCGAGACCAAGACGCACCGTACGGCGCTGACCGAATTCCGCAAGCAACTCGGAGAGCGCTTCCCGAAACTCGACGCGGAAACCGGCCTGATGGCGCTGCACGGCAAGCTTGAGACGATCGCCTAACCGGCGATCGAAGAGCGAGAGGCCCGACAGGCTTCTCGCGCGAGATGCAGCGCTACCTCGCCCGACTGGCCGTCTCGGCTTTACTTGCACGCAGCCAACGCGAGTCGCGGGGCCGCGCGCCGTTCAGCCGTGGTACTGGCCGAACAAACGCCCGGTATCGAGGATCGGCACCGCGCGCCCCTTGATCTGGAAGCACGACGACGCGAGCAGCGGCCACAGGTCGCCGTCAGACGGCAACTCGCACGCCGCGCTGTCGCTCACTCGCACTGTGCCAGGCAGGACGGGCAAGGCGATCGCGCCGTGGCGCACCGGCGCGCGCGGTACCGTCTGATAGGCCACGATCAACAGGTAGCGCGTCTTCGGCGCGTACTCCCTGCGGTAGGCGTTCACCAGGGCGTGCAGGTCAAGCACCGGCAACCACTGGCCGCGCCAGCGTGTCAGGCCGTTGCAGTAGTAAGCCGCGCCCGGGACTTCGACCACCGGTGCCTGGTCGAGCAGTTCGATCGTCGTATGCACCGGCAGCGCGACAAAACATTCCCGGTCGTACTGCAGCAGTAGCGCCGCCACGGTGACCTGCTCTTGCGGCACCGGCAATGACGCATCGGCGGAAACTGCGATCTGCGCTGCATGCGGCGCGGCAGCATGGGCAACAGGCGCGTGCGGGGCGTGCGCCGCGGGAACGGCAGCCGGTGCGACGTGGGCCTGCGCTCCCGGGACGGGCGGCGCGTAGGTCGCGTCCGCTGCCGGGGCAGGTGCGTAAGCGGCGTGCGCTGCCGGCGTGTCTGCGTGGGGTGCGGGTGCTTGCGGCGCGGCAGTGTGAAACTCCGTCGCTGATTCGTAAGGCAGGAGGGTGCCCGCGTCGGGGTTCAGGTCCAGATCGAGGTCCATGACCTCCAGGTTCGATAGCGCGCTCATGCTGGCCCCTCTTTCGCCGCGAAGGCGTGCTCGAGCAAACGCTGGGGGGTGCAGCAGAAGGCCAGTTCGTCACCGAATTCGACGTACTCGCGCAGCGGTGCGTCGGGCGACAACACCCCCTCGGGCAGGCGCTGCGGTTGCAAATCTACGTCGATCAACACCTTGACTTCGTTCCAGCACATCAACATGCCGCCTTGCGCTTCGAACGACGTCAGCAAGAAGCGCCCCTTCGGGTACTGCGGCAGCAGGTTCATCTGCGTGGACAGCGCGGCCAGGAAACGCGTCGCGCCGCCCTCTTCCTTGCTGTCGAGTTCGAACAGGCCGGGCTGGCCGCTGTTCCGGGGCGCGGTGTCAAGGTACTCGGCGGCACCGACGTCGTGCTGCGGCAACAACAGTTGCAGTCGATCAGCCTTGAGGAGCACGAAGTTGCCGCGCAACTTGGGAGGGAGGGATTGCAACGCCTTCGTCATGGGTGTCTCCAGACGGCGCCGCTCATGCCGCGAGCGACGCGCGCATCGTGCGCAGCAGTTCGGCGTCGTTGTAGGGTTTGGTCAGGTAGCTGCTCACGCCCGCCTGCTGGGCCATGCGGCGGTGCTTTTCCTGCGAGCGCGACGTGATCATGATCACCGGCATTCCTTTCATGTCTTCACGACTGCGGATGTGCGACGTGAGCTCGATGCCATTCATGTTGGGCATCTCCAGGTCGGTGAGCACGATGTCGGGCTTGAAGGCATTCAAGGCGTCGACCGCCTCGACGCCGTCGCGCGCGGTCTCGGCCCGATAGCCTGCGTCCTGGACCATCTGAAGCAGCGAATTGCGTACCGACAACGCGTCGTCAACGATCAGCACGCTGGGCAAGGCAACCGAACCGGACTCGAGCGCCGCGCCGGCCTGACCTGACGCAGCGTTGGCGCGCTCCGCCGCCGACTGGCGCACACCCTGGCTGAGCAACTGCGGCAGGTCGAGATTCACGGAGATGCTGCCATCGCCCAGGATCGACAGACCGGCAACGCCTCGCACATGCTTGGCGTAGCGCCCGGGGTTCTTCACCAGCACTTCGCGCGCGTCGATGAGGCGCTCGACGGCCAACGCATGCAGCTTGTCGTCGACACGCACGATCACCGCATCGAAGTTTTCCAGCGCCGCTTGCGCATCGTGCGGCAGACCCGTGAGCCCGGCGAGCAACATCGCCGGGTGCACTTTCGCGCCGGTCTTGTCGGTGATGCGATACACCAGCCGGTCGGCGTGGCGCTCGAAGCTGCCCACGCCGCGTGGCACGGCGCGTTCAATCTGTACCGACGGCAGCGCGAAACGCTGGCCTGCGGCCTCGACGATCAGGGCTTGCATCGTCGACAGCGACGCCGCGAAGCGCAGCTCGATCGTGCAGCCCTCGCCCGCTTTGGAGGTGACCTTGATCGAGCCGTTCATCGCCGCGGCCCACTCGCGCACCACGTCCAGGCCAACACCGCGGCCCGACAGCTCGTTGATCGTCTGGCGCGTCGAGAAGCCCGACATCAGGATCATGCGCGCCAATTCTTCGTCGCTCGCCGCCTGGTCTTGCATCAGCAGGCCGCGCTCGATGGCACGCCGGCGAATTGCCGCATGGTCCAGGCCGCGGCCATCGTCCTTGCAGTGCAGCACCACCTGCTGGCCCTGGCGCGAAAACGTCAGCACGATCTGGCCAGTTTCCCTCTTGCCCGCGGCAATGCGCTGCGCAGGCAACTCCAGACCGTGGTCCACCGCGTTGCGCAGCATGTGCAGCAACGGATCGGCCAGGCGGTTCAACACGTCGCTGTCGATCAGCGTGTCGGCGCCGCGCAGAATCAGCTCGGCCTGTTTGCCGGTGGCCTGGCAGGTCGAGCGCACATTGCGCTGCAAGCGCGAGGCGAGCACGCCCACTTGCGTCATGCGCGTGCTGATCACCAGGTGCTGCAAGTCTTTCGACAAGCGCTGCTGCTTGGTCTGCACCGTCATCGTGCGCGCGATTTCCTCTTCGAGGCGGCTCGCCAGCGCACGCGCGTCGGCAGCTTCTTCCATCAGCGCGTGCGCGGTACTGTGCAGCTCGCTGTACTGGTCCATCTCCAACGGGTCGAGCCTCGGGCCATCGACTGCGTCGCCGGCCGCATGGGCGCGCGTGCGCATCGTCAACGCACGCACGTCGACCACGGTCTCCAGCTCGAACAAACGCTTCTGCACGCGCAAGTTCTGCGCCAACAGGGCACGCGCCCCATCGGCCAGCGCCTTCATGCGACCTTCCATCGCCGCTGTGTGCATCGACACTTCGCCGGACACGCGGAATAGCTCGTCGACACGCTCGACGCTGACGCGCAGCGCTGCCGTGGGCGACGCGGTCACCATCGGGTTCGCCGTCGGCGCATCTGTCGACCGTTCGCGCTTCACCACAGCCGGCTGCCCTGTGCCTTCGCTTTGCGGCGTCGACTCGGACTGCGCGCTTGGCTGCGCCGCGGCTTGGGGTTGCGCCACGCGGCCGCTCACCCGTTTCACGACGCTGTCGAGCGATTCGCCGCGGTCAATACGGTTCGCCAGGTCGAGCACATTTTGCAGCACCCCCTGCGCTTGCTCGGGGTAGTCGTCGGCGCCCATCACGTAACCGACCATCTGCTCGAGGCAGTACGCCGCGTCGAGCAGCGCGTCGGCCGCCGGCTTGGCGACTTCCGAACCGTTGCGCTCGAAGTGTTCGAGAATGTCTTCCAGGTTGTGGCCGAGCGACGTGAGGCCGCGCAGGCCGATGATTGCCCCCGACCCCTTGAGCGTATGCACGACGCGCTTGGCGGCAATCAGGTCGGAACTGTCGCCGTCGCCCGACACGATGTTGCGCGCCAACTGCACGAGGTAGCGCGCCTGGTCGGGCGCCTCGGTGAAGAAACCCTCGATCAGCTTCTGGTCAGCGTCTTCGGGCATCACGAGCGCCACGTCTTCGGGTGTGGCCAGGACCGGCCGCGCATCGTCCAGGCCACCGAAGCTTGAGTGCACCTGGCCGTCCATCGCGCCAAGCATGTGCGCAATCTTCAGCGCCTGGTCCTCCGCGAGCGGACTCGGCGCGTGGATCAGGTGGTCCACGAGGCCAGCGCCCGCCGACGGATCACCCAAGTTGCGCAGGTAGTAGACGATCAACACCGGCCAGCGGCGCAGGAACTCGGTCAGTGGGCCACGTTCGGCGACGGGCAGGGTCGCGGCGAGCAGCGTGTTCTCAACGACATGGTTGCATACCAGTTGCAGACCGCCAAAGCCGGCCATCTCGGCGGCCTCGCCCATGCGCTGCGTCTGGCTGGTGTACTGGTCCAGCACATCCATGAACACCGGGTCATCGGCTTCGGCGCAGGCCAATTGGTCGAGCAACCGCTCCAGGGCGGGCTGCACCCCCACGATTTCAGCGGCGAGCGCCTCGATCAGGTCGTTGAGTTTCACTGCATGGCTCCGCGACAAAAAAACGTCATCCCGGCATACGCCGGGATCCACCCTGCATTGGCGTCCTGGATCCCGGCCCCGTATCGAGTATGGGGCGGCGCTTGCGCCGGGATGACAGTGGCTCTGCCGGGACCATTCCTCGAACCGCTTAAGCCGCCTGCGGCAACTTGAACACCGCCACCGACTCCACCAGACGGCGCGCCGATGCGAGCAGCGAGTCCGTGTCCTGGTTCTGCACCTGAATCTGCTGCGCGGTGCGTTCCGTGCCTTCGCCAATGTGATGCACCGATTTCAGCAACTGCGCCGACACCAGTTTCTGCTGCTCCGAAGAGGTTGCGATGCGCTGCACCTGCGCCACCAGCTGGGCCGTGATCTGCTGCGTGCGGCGCATCTGGTCGCCGGCCTTTTGCGCTTGCTCCGAACCTTGCACCACCTGCGTGATGGTGCGGTTCACCGTCGAGATCGTCTCGTTCGTTTCCAGCTGGATGTTGTTCACCAGCGTGGCGATCTGCTGCGTCGCGTTTCGCGAGCTTTCCGCGAGCCGCTGCACTTCTTCAGCCACCACCGCGAAGCCGCGGCCCGCTTCACCGGCCACCGCCGCCTGCATTGAAGCGTTCAGCGCCAACACGTGCGTGCGTTCCGAAATCGTGTTGATCAGGTTCACGATGCCGGTAATTTCCTGCGAACGTTCGCCCAGTCGCTTGATGCGCTTTTCCGTCTCGGAAATCGTTTCGCGGATCGACTCCATACCCTTCACCGTGCCGTTCACCGTCTCAAGGGCAGTGTCAGTCGCCTGCGTCGCTTGCGCAGCGCTGGTGTTGGACTGTTCGGCGAGCGCCGCCACCTGGTTCGTCGTCTTGTCCGACTCGCCCAGCGATTCGATCATCTGGTTCACGCTGATGCGCTCGTCCGCCGCCGTCTTGGACACCAGGTCCGCCTGCGTCTTCAACTTGCCCGACACGTCCCGCACCTGGCCGGCGATGACGTTCACGCCACGCAACACCTTCGAGGTTTCGTCGGTCAGCGCGTTGATCGAGTCCGACACCGTGCCGATCACGTCAGTCGTCACCGGCGCACGCGCCGTCAAATCTCTCTGCGACAGCTGGTTCACCGCCTGCAGAATCGCGATCACCGAGTTGTTCAGCGATTCGTTTTCGGCCTCGGCCTTTTTACGCAGATCATCAGCCTCTTCACGCCCCGAGATCTGTGCCTGCAGCAACTGGTTCACCGCGAAGCCCACGTCGGCCATTTCGTCCTTGGACTGAACCTGCGCCAACGCACCGAGGTTGCCGCCGTCCTTCACCGACTGAATCGCGTCGAGCAGCGTGTTCAACGGGGTGGTGATGCTGCGCGCAATGATGTAGGCGAATCCCGACGCCAACAGCACGGCGAGCACCGACAGCGCAATGTTGACCTGCGTGGTGAGGTTGAATTCAGCCGCAATCGCGGCCTGGGCTTCCGCTGTCTGCTCGTGCTGCAACTTCGCGTAGTCGTCGATCGCGTCCTGCCACTCGTCCACCGCCGGTCGCGCCTGGCTCAGGAGCACTTCGAGGGCTTCTTCGCGTTTGCCCTGGTCGACCAGCAACAGAACTCGGTCGTTCAACGGGCGGGAAAGGTTCTTCGCCGTCTCCATTCGCCGGAACAGCGCTTTGCCCGACTCCGTGGCGCCCAGTTGCGAAACCTCCAGGAACGCCTTGTCGTACTGCTGACGCGCTTTCACGATCTTGTCGCGTTCACGCGCCGCTTGCACCGGGTCTTTGATGAGCATCACGGAGCGGATCACGCGCGACACCACGTGCACCGAGTCCGACATCCGCTCCAAGTCTTCGAGCTTCACGACGTTGTCGTTGAACACCTCGGCGGTATGTTTTTCCACCGTGTTCAAGCTGACTTCAATGTAAACCAACGTGGCAACCATCATCGCCACGATCGCGCCGAAACCCACGCCCAGGCGTGGCCCGATCTTCATGTTGCCCAGGCGCTGGGCAGGGTTGAAATTCATGATTCACTCCAGACTGAAAAACGGGCCGGGGCCCCGGACAAGACACAGAATCGGGCACGACGCGTTCATTGCGGCGCTCCCAATGATTTTTCGAGCGCACCGAGCAAGGCGCGCACGTCGAGGTCGAACCAGAGCCGGTCGTCGATCAGCGCGGCGGATTGCACGAACGCCTCCAGCACTTCGGGCACGGTGGCGGCGTCGGCATGCTCCGCGGCGCCGAAACGCAGGCGTTGCGGCAAGCCGTCGACGACGATGCCCGCGGCGTCGGCGCCGTGCGCCAGCACCAGCAGCATCGGCTTTGCGCCCGCTGCGCGCTCGATGCCGAAATTGCGCGCCAGGTCGAACACCGGAATCAGCATGCCGTGCAGGTTAGCCATGCCGGCGAACCAGTACGGCGCGTTGGGCAGGCGGTGCACCTGCGGCATTTCGGTCAGCTCGCTGCCGTCTTCGTAGCGAATCATCAAATTCAACGAACCAATGCGAAAGCCCTGGCGCGCTTGCACACCCTGCACGGCAGAACGCGCCCGGTCCGGGCGCGGTGCAACTGCGGTTCCAAGCGCTGGCATTGCGTCGCTTTCGGGCTCGGGCGCGAACTCGAAACCGCGCAGCAGCGCCTCTGTGGGCGCGAGCAGCGAGGGCGCAGGCGACGCTCGCGCGCCGAAAGGGTGAGCGGGTTGCACGGTGCTCAGGCCTTCAACTGCTCGAGGATCTGCTCGTTGCTGTAGGGCTTGCCGACATAGCCCCTGGCGCCGAGCATCTGGCCCCAGGCCATGTCGGCCTTCTGGTTCTGGTTCTTGCTCGTGACAAAGACGATCGGAATGCCCTTCGTCGCGTCGTCGGCCTTCAACTGGCGCGTCGCCGCGAAGCCGTCCATGCCAGGCATGTTGACGTCCATGAAAATCAGATCGGGCTTGTCGCGCTTTGCGCGCTCGAGCGCCTGCGCACCGGAATCCGCCAGCAGCGTCAGGAAGCCGGCTCCGGAAACTATTTTTTCGAGATTGCTGCGGTCGACTTGCGCGTCGTCGACGATGAGGACTTTGCGGGCCATGAGGTTCTCCTTGGCTGGCTGACGGGGGTGGAGGACAGGTCAGAGCGCCTGCACTTCTTTCAGCAGTTGCTCGTCGGTATAGGGTTTGGCCACATGCCCCTTGGCGCCGAGCATCTGGCCCCAGGCCTTGTCGGCCTTCTGGTGTTTAGACGTCACCAACACGATGGGAATGTCCTTCGTCGCGCCGTCACCCTTGAGTGCGCGCGTCGCGGCGAAGCCGTCCATGCCGGGCATGTTGACGTCCATCAGGATCGCGTCTGGCTTGCTGCGCTTCACGGCGGCCAGAGCCTCCACACCGTTGGTCGCGCTGCTGACCTGATAGCCGTTCGCTCCGAGCAGCTTTTCGAGGCGGGAACGATCGACCTGGTTGTCTTCGACGATGAGGATGTTGCGTGCCATAAGGGTCTCCTGAGTGGCGGGGTTGAAGATGCAGTGAAGGTGTTTGGTCTAGACAACGTCGTTCAGGATCGGCGCAGGCCGCGTGCGGCTTACCGCGCGCGATGCGTTCTGCGGTGCAAGCTCCGATGCGCCATCCCCCGCCGCCTGCGGGATGTACTGCGCCAGCGTTTCCTGCAACTGCTCGGCTTCCACGGGTTTGGTCAGGTACGCGTCGCAGCCTGCCATCTTTCCGCGAATGCGGTCGAACGGCGACGACTTGCTCGTCAACATGACGACCGGCACGTTCGACGCGCCACACAGCTTGGCCTTGATCTGCTTGCAGCCTTCGTAGCCGTCCTGGCCGGGCATCAGCACGTCCATCAGCACGCAGGCGAAAGCGGTATCGGCGACGGCCATCATCGCGGCCTCCACGTTCTCCGCTTCAGTGACGTGGTAGCCGCGCTTTTCGAGTTGCGAGCGCAGGTGTGCGCGAACCGCCAGACTGTCGTCGACGACGAGCACGCTGCGCGAAGCTGCGGCGTCGCGCGGTGCCTGCACATCGGCGCCGGAACTCGCGGCGGCCACGACAGCGGGCGGCGGGTTGCCCGCTTGCGTGCCCGGCCCATACTCGAGCGCACGCGCCAGCAGAATCGGCAGGATCGGCCATTGCACCGGGCGCTTGGCCAGCGTGTGGCCGGGCGGCACGTTCTTGGCGTCGACCCAGATTACGGCCTTGCCAGAGAGCGCCGGCTGGCGCTGCGCCCAATCCATCGCGCGCGCGTCGAGCGCGTTGACCATCACGACGTCGGCCTCGTCGACTTCCGAATCTGCCAGCAGTTGCAGCCGCGGTGTGCGGCGCTGCGACAGCTTGACCGTGCCGTCGAGCAGGCTGCGCTCGACCGCGCTGAAACCGCGAACGACCAGGCGCAGCGCGGGAACCTCACTCGCCTCGGCGGCTGCGGCGCTGGCCGCGGTGGCCGCTCGCCAGGCGTCTGCGACTTCGGTGGACGCCAGAATCGCCACCGGTGCGGGTTCGGGCGTAGGCACAGATGCTGGCACCGCTGCGGGTGCTGGAGCAGGCGCACGGGGAATGGTTCGAGGAGCGGCTTCGTCCAGCGCAGCGAACTTCGAGATCGATGTCTTCCGCGCGGGCGCGATTGGCGGTGCTGCAGGCTCGAGCGGCGCGAATCTTGAGTTCGATGTCTTTCGCGTCGGCGCTGCCTGCGCTGCGAAAGGTTCGAGCGCAGCGAACTTCGAGTTCAAAGTCTTTGGCGGGGGAGCGTCAGGTGGCGCCGAAGATTCGAGCGCGGCGAATCTTGAGTTTGACGCCTTGCGCGCAGGCACGGCAGCAGAGGCCGGTGCGACGGCACGCGGCGTGCCCAGCGAATACTTCGCCGTCAGTTCAGTGGACAGAGGCGCACGTGCGCGCGGCTTCGAAGCCGGCGGCGGTGCGGGGGCAACGTCATCGACCTCACTGCGCATCACATCGAGCGGCAGCGCGAGTGTCGAAGGAAAATTGCTATCGTCCCGCGTCTTGTGATTCTTCATGTTAGCTCCTTTGGCGCGTGCCGCACGATTGTCGATTCGCACCCCAGTGCGAGCACTGCGGCGAACGTGAACAACTCGACCCTCCGGGCCTCGGCTTGCATCGCGAGTTCGGCGACGATTCGTTTCATTTCGAAGCGCTGGCGTAGGTGGCTCGAACCGGATCGGCACGGGCGACATCTCGACAGCAGTGGCGGCCTGTTGAAGCGTGCGCCTTGCGCGAATTTACGGCAATGGGCGCGCAGACTTGAGTTGAAATGCGCCCGAGTACCTGCCCTGTTCAATACACCGGGTGAACAAGTGGGGTGTTGCGCACAAGCACCGAGCCTCGCACGCGGCGGAGCTCGGATTGAGAAGCGAAACGGCTCGGCTCAGAAACTCGTCCACTCGTCGTCGGTACCGGTCTTGCGCGGCGGATCGGTGACGTACTCGGGTTGTTTCGCCTTCTGCGCGGGTGCGAGCTTGCCGCCCAGGCGTGACACATTCTTTGCGCGGTTCGGCCCGCGCCGCTCGATCTGCGCGCGCCTCTGCGCCGGCATCGGAGCTTCGAGCACCGGCGCTTGCGGATATTGCTGGTGCTCGCCCTGACCGAGCTTGAACACCGCCACCGCCTGCACCAGCTGTTTGGCCTGGCCCTTCAGGCTCTCCGCAGCCGCCGCGCTTTGTTCCACCAGCGCGGCGTTTTGCTGCGTCGCCTGGTCCATCTGCGTGATCGCCTCGCCCACCTGCGCCACGCCGGCGCTTTGCTCGACGCTGGCGCTGCTGATCTCTCCCATGATGTCGGTGACGCGCTTGATTGCAGTGACGCTCTCGCTCATCGTCACGCCCGCCTGATCGACAAGCTGCGTGCCCTGTGCGACGCGCTCGACGCTCGCGCCGATCAAGGTCTTGAATTCTTTCGCGGCTTCAGCGCTGCGCTGCGCCAAGCTGCGCACTTCGCTGGCCACGACGGCGAAGCTGCGGCCCTGCTCAGCGGCGCGCGCCGCATCCACCGCCGCGTGTAGTGCCAGGATGTTCGTCTGGAACGCGATGCCGTCAATCACCGAGATGATGTCGGCGATCTTCTTGCGGCTGTCGTTGATGCCTTTCATCGTGTCCACGACCTGGCCGACGACTTTGCCGCCCTTGATCGCCACCGTCGATGCACCCAGCGCCAGCTGGTTCGCCTGCTTGGCGTTGTCGGAGTTCTGCTTCACGGTGGAGCTGAGCCTCTTCCGTCGACGCCGCGGTTTCTTCCAACGACGA
>JANNKM010000347.1:0-8366 GCA_031396305.1 Rhizobacter sp. | reverse complement strand
GTGCTGGCCGACATGAAGTACAAGAACGCGCTCGGCGCCGAGACTTTTATGCGACCCAGCGACCATTCGCTGTTCCAGGACTTGTACATTTCGTCCTTCGGCTCGGGCACCAAGCACGACGAAGAGAAGACCGGCTGGGGTTGGAAGACCGTCGGCGTCATCAGGGCGCAGGACACGGTGATCCCAACCACCTGCAAGATGAGCGTGCCGAGCTGATCGGCAGCTCGCTGCAACGAGCGACTCATCGGCCCGGTCCATCGCGGCCTGGGCCCGACTTGCCGGCCGCCGCAGTTCAGCGACACCATTTGCCATGCTTGAACTGATCATCTTCTCGACGCTCAATGGCCTGCTGTACGGGCTGTTGCTGTTCCTGCTGGCCAGCGGCCTGACCTTGATCTTCAGCATGATGGGTGTGCTGAACTTCGCCCACGCCAGCTTTTACATGCTGGGCGCTTACTTTGGCTATCAGATCAGTCGCTATGTTGGCTACTGGCCGGGGCTGGTGATTGCGCCGCTGCTGGTGGGCGGCATTGGCGCCCTGGTCGAGCGCTACGGGCTGCGCACGGTGCACATGCATGGCCATGTGGCCGAGCTGTTGTTCACCTTCGGCCTGGCCTTCATGATCGAAGAGCTGGTGCAGATGATTTGGGGCAAGATTCCGGTCGATTACCGTGTTCCGGAGCTGCTGAACTTCTCGGCCTTCACGCTGTTCACCACCACCTATCCGGCGTTTCGCATGTTCATGCTGGGCATGTCGGTGGCGGTGTTCATCGGCTTGTTGTGGCTGCTGACGCGCACCCGCGTCGGCCTGATCATTCGCGCTGCGCTGTCGCACCCGAACATGGTGGGCGCGCTCGGCCACAACGTGCCGCTCGTATTCATGCTCGTCTTCGGTGTGGGTTGCGGCCTGGCCGCATTGGCCGGCGTGATTGCCGGGCCGGCCCTCGTGACACAGCCGGCGATGGCCGCGTCGCTCGGGCCGATCCTGTTCGTCGTCGTCGTCGTCGGGGGCCTCGGTTCGTTGCAAGGCGCGTTCGTCGCGTCGCTGCTGATCGGCCTGATCCAGACCTTCGCCGTCGCGCTCAACGTGTCGATTGCCGACGTGCTGGCGCACGCGGGAATCAGCGTCACGCGAGCGTCGATCGGCGGCGACCTGTGGATGGCCACGGTGGCGCAGGTAGCGCCGATCATCCCGTACCTGCTGCTCGTGCTGATCCTGATTTTCCGTCCCAAGGGTTTGATGGGGGACCGGGATACATGAGCCTGCAGGCTTTGCCTGGTGCACGCCTGGCCCCTCTGCGGGCCAGGCCGCACGAAGTGCGCAGGGTGCGCCAATGAACTCGCTGCGCGGCAATGCGCTGGTGTGGGGCGGCGCGGCGCTGGTGCTGCTCGTGCTGCCGCTTGTGTTCACCAGCGGCTCCTCGCTGACGATGATGAGCCTGATGGGGTTCGCGATCATCTTCGCGCTGTCGTACAACATGCTGCTCGGGCAGACCGGCATGTTGTCGTTCGGCCACGCCGTGTACTACGGGCTGGGCGGCTTCATGACGGCGCATGCGCTGAACGTCATCGGCGCGGGCAAGTGGCCGATTCCGCTGCCGGTGCTGCCCATCGTCGGCGGCCTGGCCGGCTTGAGCTTCGCCATCATCTTCGGTTGGGTCTCGACGAAACGCGCCGGCACCGCCTTCGCGATGATTTCACTCGGCATCGGCGAGCTCGTCGCGGCGTGTTCGCTGATCCTGCGCAGCTTTTTCGGCGGCGAAGGCGGCATCTCGACCAGCCGTACCTCCACGCTGCGCCTGTTCGGCATCAGCTTCGGCCCGCAGATCCAGGTGTATTACCTGATCGCGGCCTGGTGCCTGCTGTGCATGGCGGCGATGTACGCCTTCACGCGCACGCCTTTGGGCCGCATGTGCAACGCAGTGCGCGAGAACCCGGAGCGCGCCGAGTTCGTCGGCTACAGCACGCAGATGGTTCGCTTCATCGCGTTTTGTGCCTCGGGCTTCTTTGCCGGCGTCGCCGGTGGCCTGGCGGCAATTCACTATGAGATCGTAACCTCGAGCGTCGTCGGCGCCGCGCCCTCGGGCTTCGTGCTGCTGATGGCCTACATCGGCGGCGTCGCGTTCTTCATCGGCCCGATCATCGGCGCGGTGCTGATGACGGCGCTGCAGATCTCGCTGTCCGACTACACCGGAGCGTGGCAGTTGTATGTGGGCCTGATGTTCGTCGTCGTCGTGATGTATGCGCCGTGGGGTCTGGGCGGGCTGTTGCTGATGCACCAGCCGTTGCTCGCCGCGGGCACGTTCGGGCGCGTCGGCCCGGCTTACGCCAGGGCAGCGCCGGCGGTGTTGACACTCGCAGTGGGCAGCGTGGCGCTCGTCGAGACCGCGCATCACCTGCTCGTCAAGGCCGCCGAAGGCTCGGCGATGCGCGTCTTCTGGGTCAGCTACGACGCCAAGTCACCGCTCGCCTGGGGCGTGATCGTCTTGCTGCTGGGCGTGGGCGTCTGGGCGCTGCGGCGCGTGATGCCGAAGGTGGCCGATGCGTATCATGCCGCCGCCCAGGAAGCGCGACGCGGAGCGGGGCCATGACGACTGCCGCATTGCAGCTCGTCGATCTGCACAAGAGCTTCGGCGTCACGCCCATCATCCGCGGCGTGAATCTGGCGGTGCACAAAGGCGAGCGCCACGCCATCATCGGGCCCAACGGCGCGGGCAAGTCGACGCTGTTTCACCTGATCAGCGGGCGCTTTCCTGTCACGGCGGGCCAGGTGTTGCTCAACGGTGACAACGTGACCGGCCTGGCGCCTTATCTGATCGCGCGCCGCGGCCTGTCACGCAGCTTCCAGGTGACGAACATCTTTCCGCGAATGACGGTGTTCGAGAACATCCGCTGCAGTGTGTTGTGGTCGCTGGGCTATCGCTATTCGTTCTGGCACATGGTCGAGCGCGCGCGTGACGCGCGCGAACGTACGCAAGCCATCCTCGCGCAGATCAATCTCGCGTCGCGCGCCAGCGTTCCGGCGGGCCTGCTGTCGTACGCCGAGCAGCGCGCGCTGGAAATCGGCATCACGATCGCCAGCGGCGCCGAGGTCATCATGCTGGATGAGCCGACCGCCGGCATGAGCCGCTCCGAGACCGAACACGCCGTCGCGCTGATCCGCAAGGTCAGCGAAGGCAAGACCCTCGTGATCGTGGAGCACGACATGAGCGTCGTGTTCGATCTGGCGGACCGGATTTCGGTGCTGGTGTACGGCCAGGTGATCGCCACCGACACGCCGCGCAACATCCGCGCCAATGCTGCGGTGCAGGAGGCCTATCTGGGCAGCGCAACGGCGGAGCACTGACATGAGACCCCCAAGCTCGCTTTACTCGCTGCCCCAAGCGCCACGAAGGGGCCCCTTCGTGGCCCTTGGGGCGCGTCATTGCCTTCGGGTGGCCGGGCGGTACTGACATGCTTGAAGTGCGCGACCTGCACGCCTACTACGGCAAGAGCCACATCCTGCAGGGGGTGGACTTCAGCGTCGGCGAGGGCGAGATCGTCTCGCTGCTCGGGCGCAACGGCGTGGGCCGCTCGACGACGATCAAGGCCATCATGGGGGAAGTGGAGCGCACCGGCTCCGTCAAGTTCAAGGGCCAGGAGATCGCGGGCTTCAAGCCGCACCAGGTGGCGCGCCGCGGGCTGGGATATGTGCCGGAGAACCGCGACATCTTTCCCCAGCTCACGGTGCGCGAGAACCTGATGCTGGGCATGAAATCCACCAAGGAAAGCGGACGCTGGCGCATGCGCGACATGTTCGAGCTGTTCCCGCGCTTGCAGGAACGCGCGGACACCCCCGGCGGCGTGCTCTCAGGGGGCGAACAGCAGATGCTGACGATCTGCCGCACGCTGATGGGCGACCCGGATCTGATGATGATCGACGAGCCCACCGAAGGGCTGGCGCCGAAGATGGTGGAGCTCGTCGCCGACCTGCTGGAACGCATCGCTGCGCGCGGTGTGGCGATCCTGCTCGTCGTGCAGAAGCTGACGATTGCGCTGCGCATCTCCAAGCGCCTGTATGTGATGGGGCACGGCCGCGTCGTCTTCGAAGGCACGGCCGGTGCTCTCAAGGACAACCAGTCCGTGCGCAAAGAGTGGCTGGAGGTGTAAGCGCCGCGTGCCGCGCGCGTGCCGCTACTGCGCCGCCGCGGTGCCCCAGAGTTGCTTGAGCCGCGCGTCGCGCCCGCAACCGTTGCGGTAGTACTGGTAGCGGATCGGGTTCTTCTTGTAGTAGTCCTGGTGGTAGTCCTCGGCCGGGTAGAACGCACTTGCCGCAACGATCTCGGTGACGATGGCTTCCTTGAACGGCTTGCTCTTCTCCAGCGCCGCGCGCGAGGCCAGCGCGGTCTTCAGTTGCGTATCGTCCAGCGCGTAGATTGCGCTGCGGTAGGGCGATCCTGCGTCGCAGAACTGGCGGTCTTTGGTCGTGGGGTCGATGGTGCGCCAGAAGTGCTCGACGAGCTTCGCGTAGCTCACGCGCGCCGGGTCGTAGACGATTTCCACGACTTCGGCGTGGCCGGTGCGCTTGGCGGCGACTTGTTCGTACGTCGGGTTCGGCACCGCGCCACCGCTGTATCCGGAGGTCGTGGAAAGCACGCCGTCGACCTTGTCGAAATCGGCTTCGACGCACCAGAAGCAGCCGCCCGCGAAGATGGCGCGTGCGGTGCTGCTCGTCGGCGCCAGCGGCGCGGCGTTCGCCCCCGGCGTGGGGCCGGCCGCCGCAGCGATGTTCATCAACGTCGCCAACAGCGCGCCGGCCGCGACGAGGTGGCGCGCCTTCATGCCGCCACCTCGAACTTCAACGCCACGCCGTTGTTGCAGTAGCGCTTTCCCGTCGGCGCCGGGCCGTCGTTGAACACGTGGCCATGGTGCCCTTCGCAACGCGCGCAGTGGTATTCGGTGCGCGGATAGATCAGCTTGAAGTCGGTGGATGTTCCCAACACGCCGGGGTAGGAGGTGAAGAAACTCGGCCAGCCGGTGCCGCTGTCGAACTTCATTTCGGAGCCGAACAGCGGCAGGGCACACCCCGCGCACAGAAAGCGGCCGCGGCGCTTCTCGGCGTCCAGCGGGCTCGTGCCGGCGCGCTCGGTGCCGTGTTTGCGCAGCACCTGGTACTGCTCGTTCGTCAGGCGCTTTTTCCACTCGGCGTCGGGCAGCGCAAGGCGCTCGATCTTCGGCGCGCCACCGTCGGCAGCCACGGCATAAGTGGGCCATGTGGCGGCGAAAAGGCATTGGAACAAGGAGCGGCGGGTCATCGGTCTGTCCTTTCAGGGCTCGGTGATGGGCATTGGTCGGGCGACGGCCGCAGACCTTTCAGTCGATGCATTGATTGGCCGATAGTTCCGCAATGAAGCGGCCCGGGCCTCAAGTCTTCGGCCACAGCGCCCACATGCGCAAGGTTTGCTTCATGCGCCCGGCCTGCGCTTCGGCCTCGTCGCCCCAGCCCCAGAAGAAGTCGGCGCGCACCGCACCCACGATGGCGCTGCCGGTGTCCTGCGCCATCACGATGCGGCGCAGCGGTGAGTTGGACAACGGCTCGGTCGTGTCCAGCCAGAGGGCGGTGCCGTACGGAATGCTCTGCGGATCGACGGCGACGGAGCGCTGCGGCGTCAGCGGCACGGCCTGCGCGCCGCGCGGCCCGAGTTGCGGGTCGGGCAGAGGCTCTTCGCGGAAGAATACGACGCGCGGGTTCGCCCACAGCAACTCGTTGATGCGCTTCGGGTTGTTCTTCGCCCAGAGTCGGATCGCCGGCCAGGACGCTTCGCCGGCGCGCAGTTCGCCCTGGTCGATGAGCCAGCGGCCGATGGATTGATACGGCAGGTCGTTGTGACCGGCGTAGGCGACGCGCACGAGTTTGCGCTTGCCGTCGGTGCCGACAATGTTCAAGCGCCCCGAACCCTGCACCTGAAGCATCAGGGCATCGAGCGGATCGGCCAAGTAGGCGAGTTCGCGTCCGCGCAGGCTGGCCTGGGCGGCGGGCAGCGTGTCGAGTTGACGTCTGCTCCAGTAGGGCGTCTTGCTGCCCAGATCGCTGGGGGGCGTGTGCAGCGCATGGCGAAAGCCGTTGCGCGGCGTGCGCGAGGCTTCGACGAGCGGTTCGAAGTAGCCGGTGATCAGGCCATCCGACCCGCCTTCGTGGGCCTCGATGCGATACGGTTGCAGGCGCTTTTCCAGCCAGGCACGCGTCGCGTCGTCGCTGAACGCGTTGCCCGACGCGACGGCGGCTCGGGCCTGTGCGCAGAGCATCGCCCAGCCCGCAGCCGGGCGCTCGCAGCCGCGCAGCAGCGCGGGCCAGAGTTCGGAGGGGCGGTCGCTGGTCCAGCCCGGCAAGTCGAGCCAACTGCTGGCGACCCAGCGCGAACGTGGCTGAAGTATCGACGCGCCGGGTGCGCTGCCGACGGGCGGTGGCGCCGCTGCCGTGGGCGAGGTGGGCTGGGGTTGTGGCTGTGGCGGTGCGGCGCTCGGCGCCGGCGTTGCCATCGGTGCGGCAGGCGGCGCCGGTGCGTCGCTGATGATCGGCGGCACGGGCGCGACCGTGCAGGCTGCCAGCACCCCTAGAATCGCCGCGCTCACGCCAGTGCGCACACGGCCTAAGGGTTGATGCGAGCGAATCCACTGAATCGGGGACACAGACATGTGGATCATTTTGCTCGAAGCGCTCGCCGCCCTGGTGGTGCTGTTGCTGATCGTGTGGTGGATCATGTTCGCCGGGCGCGCGCGCGGTGAGCGGCGGCGCGACGCCGACGAGTGACGACGGCGCATCCTGCGCCGTCCCCGCCCTGTCTTGGCTTCAATGCAATGCCGAGGCCAGCGTCAGGCCGAACTCGGGCACCGGCGAGTCGAAAGGCTGCGCGTCTTCGGTCATGCAGAAGAAGGTGCCGCGCATCGTGCCTTGGGGCGTGCGCAGGCGTGTCCAGCTCGTGTATTCGAAGCTCTCGCCGGGTTTGAGCACGGGTTGATGGCCCACCACGGCCAGGCCGCGCACTTCGTCAGTGTGGCCATTCGCGTCGCAGATGATCCAGTGCCGTGCGATGAGTTGCGCGGTGATGTCGCCGCTGTTGCGGATCGTCACGGTGTAGGCGAATGCGTGCTGCCCGGTCTTCGGGTCCGACTGCTCGGGCAAGTGACGCACGGCAACCGTGTTCGTGAATTCGGGCTTGGGCATGCACCGATTCTAGGAGCGCCCGGGGTATCCCTAGAATTCCCTCATGCCGATATCCCGATCCGCGCCGACCTATCGCATCGCCCCGAGCATCCTCGCCGCCGACTTCGCCCGCCTGGGTGACGAGCTGCGCGACGTGATTCGCGCCGGCGCCGACTGGATCCACTTCGACGTGATGGACAACCATTACGTACCGAACCTGACGCTCGGGCCGATGGTGTGTGCCGCAGTCAAACCGCACGCAGTTCGCGCCGACGGCACGAAAGTGCCGATTGACGTGCACCTGATGGTGCAGCCAGTGGACGACCTCGCCGCGGCGTTCGCGAAGGCCGGCGCCGACCTGATCTCGTTCCACCCCGACGCGTCGACGCATGTGGATCGCAGCGTGCAGCTCATCAAGGGCGCGGGCTGTCAAGCGGGCCTCGTGTTCAACCCGGCCACGCCGCTGGACGTGCTGGAGTGGACGATCGACAGGCTCGACCTCGTGCTCGTGATGAGCGTGAACCCGGGATTTGGCGGGCAGAGTTTCATCTCTGGCGCGCTGAAAAAGGTGGAACAGGTGCGCCGCCTGATCGAACGCAGCGGGCGCGACATCCGCCTCGAAGTCGACGGCGGTGTCAACGCCGACAACATTCGAAGCTGCGCCGACGCTGGTGCCGATACCTTCGTCGCGGGCAGCGCGATCTTCGGCAAGGCGGACTACCGCGCCGCCATTGCATCACTGCGTGAGCGGCTGGGGTAGTTCCGCGCCGCGAGGCCCCAGGGCTCGCGTTTGCGGGGCTGTCCGCGCATCGCGTCGGGTGCCATCACCCGTTCGCATCTGTAAGTAAGGTGATGTTGGGTGCGCTGGCGCACACACCTTCGGGCATTCGGCACGGCCGCATTTCACGCCGGTATTCGAATCGATATCCCCTGAGTCAGGGGGTTGTTGCTCGCGCACGACTTCTGCTGCACCTCTGAGTTACAGGTCCGCCGCTGCCGTTACGCCGAGCGCAACAAGTCTCGATAGCCTGCGCAGCCATGCCTGCCGAGTCGTCGCGTCGCAGCGATCGGCACAGCGTGAAAACACGAAGACATCGCGATGAACCCCTGCATCAAGAAGAGTTCGCTGCTCGTTGCCCTGACCTTTGCGGGTCTCGCCTTGTACGGCTGCGGCGGTGCATCA
>JANNKM010000006.1:0-3354 GCA_031396305.1 Rhizobacter sp. | reverse complement strand
ACCAACCTGGATCAACGTTAGGAGACCTGTCATGAAATCGCTGCTGACCAAGCTGCCCGCGCTGGCCGCTACCGCCGTCCTCAGCCTGGGCAGCACCGCTGCACTGGCCCAGGACAAGACCATCACCCTCTGCTGGGCCGCCTGGGACCCGGCGAACGCGCTGGTCGAGTTGTCGAAAGACTTCACCACCAAGACCGGCGTGACGATGAAGTTCGAGTTCGTGCCCTGGCCGAACTTCGCCGACCGCATGCTCAACGAGCTGAACTCGAAGGGCAAGCTGTGCGATCTGATCATCGGCGACAGCCAGTGGATCGGCGGCGCAGCCGAAAGCGGCCACTACGTGAAGCTCAATGACTTCTTCGCCAAAGAAGGCATCAAGATGAGCGACTTCATGCCTGCCACGGTGACGGGCTATTCGGAGTGGCCCAAGGGCACGCCGAACTACTGGGCACTGCCGGCGATGGGCGACGCGCTCGGCTGGACCTATCGCAAAGACTGGTTCGCCAAGCCGGAGATCCAGGCCGAGTTCAAGAAGAAACACAACCGCGCGCTCGAGGCGCCGAAGACCTGGACCGAATTCAAGCAAGTCGCCGAATTCTTCCAGGGCCGCCAGATCGACGGCAAGAAGGTCTACGGCACGTACCTGTTCACCGAGCGCGGCAGCGAGGGCATCACGATGGGGGTGAGCAACGTGCTGCACCCGATGGGCTTCAAGTACCAGGACCCGAAGAAGCCGTATGCGATGGACGGTTTCGTCAACGGCCCGGATGCCGTGAAGGGCCTGGAGTTCTACAAGGCGCTCTACAAGTGCAGCACGCCGCCGGGGCTGACGAACTCCTACATGGGCGAGGGCCTGGACGCGTTCAAGTCGGGCCAGGTGGCGATGATGATGAACTGGTTCGCCTTCTTCCCCGGCCTGCACAAGGACCCGAACGTCGGTGGCGAGCGCATCGGCTTCTTCGTCAACCCGAGCGACAAGGGCAAGGGCTCGCAGCTCGGCGGCCAGGGCATTTCCGTCGTGTCGTACTCGCCGAACCGCGCCGAAGCGCTGGCCTACATCAAGTGGTTCGCCGCGCCCGATGTGCAGAAGAAGTGGTGGGCGCTGGGCGGCTATTCCTGCCACAAGGCGGTGCTGCAGGACCCAGGCTTCAAGAAGAGTGCGCCGTTCGCCGCCGAGTTCCTGACGGCGATGGACCAGGTCGTCGACTTCTGGGCCGAGCCGAGTTATGCGCAGTTGCTGCTGGCGGAGCAAAAGCGCGTGCATGACTTCGTTGTCGCCGACAAGGGCACCGCGAAAGAGGCGCTCGACGGTCTGTTGGCCGACTGGAAAAAGGTGTTCAAGGAGGACGGGAAACTGAAGTAGGAGGAAAGCGCAGCCCGCTTCCTGCGAAGCGGGCTGCGATCGGGTACCTTGTGTGAACGCTCCAACCGCTCTCGCCACCCGCGCCGCGATGGCCACGCCGCCGCCGCTGGCGCGGCGCATGCGCGGCCTGTCGGACCGCGCGATCGCGTGGCTGTTCATCGCGCCGACGATTGCGCTGCTGCTCGCGATCAACATCTTCCCGTTGATCTGGACGGTGCGGCTGTCGTTCACCAACTTCCGCGCGAACCGGCCGAACGCCGAGGTATTGGGCATCGGCATCGACCACTATGTGTCGATCCTCACCGACCCCGAAATCTGGGGCCCGATGCAGGCCACCGCGCATTTTCTGTTCTGGACGATCGCGCTGCAGACGCTGATCGGCTTCGGATTGGCGTATCTGATCGACCGCAAGTTCCGCGGCCACGGATTCTGGACGACGCTGATCCTGATTCCGATGATGCTGAGCCCGGCGGTAGTGGGCAATTTCTGGGCCTTCATCTACCAGCCGCAGATCGGCCTGTTCAACTACGCCGTATCGTTCTTCACCGGCATCCCGCCGTCGAGCTTCGAGATGCTCGGTTCGGTGAAGCTCGCGCCCTGGGCCATCATCATCGTCGACACCTGGATGTGGACGCCCTACGTGATGCTGATCTGCCTGGCCGGGTTGCGCAGCATTCCCGACTACATCTACGAAGCGGCGGAAGTTGATCGCGCCTCGAGCTGGCGCCAGTTCTGGAGCATCACGCTGCCGATGGTTCTACCGTTCGTGATGCTCGCGGTGCTGTTTCGCGGCATCGAAAACTTCAAGATGTTCGACCTGGTGAACCTGCTGACCAATGGCGGGCCGGGATCGACGACGGAGGTGGTGTCGATCACATTGAAGCGTGAGGCCTTCGAGAAGTGGCGCACTGGGTATTCGTCGGCGCTGGCAATCATTCTGTTTGTTGCCGTATTCGGCCTGGCGAACATCTATGTGAAGGCACTCAACGCGGTGAAGAATCGATGAGGCTGCCCCGATCTCTACCCGACAGCGCCGCTGCGCCCTCTGTCGAGGGCAAGGCCGCTCTAGCCAGCACCAAGGCAAGAGAGCGCCCCCAGGCGGCGTTACCGCCGCCCCCCGAGGGGGATGAGGAAACTTCGGGCGGCCGTGCGTTTCCTCATGAGGCAATGCCATGAGCCAAGGCCTCAGCACCGCACACTCGGTGGTCGAACCCACTGCAACGTCCAAGCGCATCGCGATGGTGATCGTCGTGCTCTACGCCTTCATCACGCTCGTGCCGCTGCTGTGGATCGGCCTGACGAGCATCAAGAGCCCGCCCGATTCGATCAGCTACCCGCCCAAGGTGTTGTTCGAGCCGTCGATCGAGGGCTATTGCAACCTGTTCACGACGCGCTCGCGCCAGACCGAGGAATACATCAAGAGCCTGCCTCCCGCAGCCGACGCCTGCGAGCGCGCGGCGCGCAAGAACAGCATGGTCGTGGTGAGCCGCTCGAACTATCTGCCCAGGTTCATCAACTCGCTGATCATCGCCATCGGCTCGACGGTCCTGTCAGTCGGCCTCGGCGTGATGGCTGCGTATGCCTTCTCGCGCTTCAAGGTGCCGGGCAAGGATGACCTGATGTTCTTCATCTTGTCGACGCGCATGATGCCGCCGATCGCGGTGGCGATTCCGATCTACCTGATGTACCGCGAGCTCGGCCTGTCGGACACCAAGCTCGGCATGATCCTGCTCTACAGCTCGGCATGATCCTGCTCTACAGCGCGGTCAACGTGTCGCTCGCGGTGTGGCTGCTCAAGGGCTTCATCGACGAGATCCCGCGCGAGTACGAAGAGGCGGCGATGGTCGACGGCTACACGCGGCTGCAGGCATTCCGCAAGGTGGTGCTGCCGCAGGCCACCACGGGGATCGTTGCCACCGCGATCTTCTGTTTGATCTTCGCCTGGAACGAGTATGCGTTTGCGGTGCTGCTGACCAGCGGCGAGGCGCAGA
>JANNKM010000493.1:0-6050 GCA_031396305.1 Rhizobacter sp. | reverse complement strand
AGTGTCTGTGCCATGGCGGTGTTCACTTGTGTCCGGCACCGAGATAAGCCTCGATCACCTTCTCGTTGCGCTGCACCTCGGCCGGGTTGCCTTCGGCGATCTGCTTGCCGTAGTCGAGCACGGTGACGCGGTCGCACAGGCCCATCACGAGTTTCACGTCGTGTTCGATGAGCAGAATCGTGCGCCCGTCCTTGCGAATGCGGTCGATCAGTTCGCGCAGCACGATCTTTTCCGTCGCGTTCATTCCTGCCGCGGGCTCGTCGAGCGCGATCAGGACCGGGTCGGTGGCCAACGCGCGCGCAATCTCCAGACGCCGCTGGTCGCCGTAGCTCAAGGTGCGCGATTTGTACTCGGCGAACTTGCCGATGCCCACGTAGTCGAGAAGCTCTTGCGCGCGCCGTGCGATCTGTGCCTCTTCTTTCTTGAAGCTTGCAGTGCGAAACACCGCGCCGATCAGGCCCGAGTGGGTGCGGATGTGGCGGCCCACCATCACGTTTTCCAGCGCCGTCATTTCGGCGAACAGGCGAATGTTCTGGAACGTGCGCGCAATTCCGGCCTTCGCCACTTCGTGCACGGCACTGGGCTTGTACGGTTTTCCGCCGAGCTCGAAGCTTCCCGAGTCAGGGGTGTACAGGCCCGTGAGCACGTTGAAGAACGTCGTCTTGCCCGCGCCGTTCGGGCCGATCAGGCCGTAGATCTGGCCCTTGGCAATCGTCATTCCTACGTCAGACAGCGCCTGCAGGCCGCCGAATCGTTTCGACACGGCGCCCACTTTCAACACCACTTCGCTCATCGCACCGGCTCCGCGGACGCAGGCGCCGCCTTGCCGTGCTCCGGCTTGGGCCACAGGCCGCGTGGCCGAGACAACATGATGCCGATCATCGCCAGCGCGATCAGCAACTGGCGCAGGATCGACGCATCGAGCCGCCCATCGGTCCAGGCCTGCAACGGCCCGGCGATGTAGCGCAATACCTCGGGCAGCGCCGCGAGCAACAGCGCGCCGACGATCACGCCCGGTAGATGGCCGATTCCACCGAGCACGACCATCGCGACGATCATCACCGACTCGTTCAGCGCAAATGCCTCGGGCGTGATGAACGACTGGTAGGTCGAGAACATCACGCCGGCCACACCACCGAATGTGGCGCCCATGCCGAAGGCGAGCAGCTTCATGTCGCGCGTATTGATCCCCATCGCCTTGGCCGCGACTTCGTCTTCGCGTATCGCCATCCAGGCGCGGCCGATGCGGCTGTTTTCCAGGCGGTAGCAGATCACCACGCTGATCAGCACGAGTGCCAGGAACAGGTAGTAGTAGTTGACGACGTTTGGAATTTCCATGCCGAACAGTTCGTGCTTCGCGCCGAGGTCGAAGCCGAACAGGCGCATCGAGTCAACCGGGCCGATTCCCTTGGGGCCGTTCGTGATGTTCACCGGGTGGTCCAGGTTGTTCAGGAACACGCGAATGATTTCGCCGAAACCGAGCGTGACGATCGCCAGGTAGTCGCCGCGCAGGCGCAGGGTGGGCGCGCCGAGCAACACGCCGGCCAGCCCCGCCACCGCGGCGCCCAGCGGTATCGCCACCCACACCGGCGTGTGCAGGCCGTCGGGGAACATGGCGGCGATGGCGGGAAAGTTTTCCGTCAGGTGGCCGCTGGCGAGCAGGCCGAACATGTAGGCGCCGACGGCGTAGAACGCGACATAACCCAGATCGAGCAGGCCGGCGTAGCCGACGACGATGTTCAGGCCCAGTGCCAGCAGCACGTAGAGCAAGGCGACATCGACGATGCGCACCCAGGCGGTGCCGAACTGCTGAGCCACCATCGGCAGAATCAGCAGGCCCAGTGCAATCAGGCCATAGCGCAAAGTCTTGGGGTTCATGCTGCGTGCTCCGGTTCGTCAGGCTCGATCCGCGACGCGTTCGCCGAGCAGTCCCTGCGGCCGCAGCGTCAGCACCAGGATCAGCACGATGAAGGCGAAGATGTCCTGGTAGTGGCTGCCGAGAATGCCCCCGGTGAGGGCACCGATGTAGCCCGCGCCCAGCGCCTCGATCAAGCCGAGCAGCACGCCGCCGACCATCGCGCCGGCCAGGTTGCCTATGCCACCGAACACCGCTGCCGTGAACGCTTTCAATCCGGGCAGGAAACCCATCGTGTGCGACGCCGTACCGTAGTTCGCTGCCCACATCACTCCGGCAAGCGCAGCGAGCGCAGCGCCGATGATGAACGTGGCGGATATCACCATGTCGGGGCGTACGCCCATCAACCCGGCGACGCGCGGGTTCTCTGCGGTGGCGCGCATCGCGCGGCCGAGCTTGGTGTAGTTCACCAGGTACATCAATCCCGCCAGCGTCAGCGCCGTCAGCAACAGGATCAGCACCTGTACCGTGTTGATCACCGCGCCGAAGACGTGAAACGGCTCTTGCGGCAACAGGATCGGATACGACTTGATCGTCGGCTTCCAGACGATCATCGCCAGCGTTTGCAGCAACAGGCTCATGCCCATCGCCGTGATCAGTGGCGCCAGGCGCGGCGCGCTGCGCAAGGGGCGGTAGGCGACTTTTTCGATCGTGAAATTGAGCAAGGCACAGATGACGATCGCCGCCACCAGCGAGATCAGCAGCAGCAACCAACCGGGCAGGCCGCTGCCGGCGAGCGCCGTGACGATGGTCCAGCTCACCAGCGCGCCGACCATCAATACTTCGCCGTGCGCGAAGTTGATCAGGTTGATGATGCCGTAGACCATGGTGTAGCCCAGGGCCACCAGGGCATACATGCTGCCAAGCACCAGGCCATTGATGATCTGCTGGATGAAGGTGTCCATCGTTTGTCTCCTGGCGGGTCGTACGCGCCACCTTCGTGCGAAGCAATTGCCACGCCAACGTCGAACCGCAGCGGATTCTAGGGTCGGCACCTCGCTGTCAACCCGGGGACTTTCCAGATGTTGCGGCCCTGGCGCCGCCAAGGTCTTCAGCCGCGCTTCTTGGCGGCCTGGTTCTTGCGTCGCAGCTCGGTGAGCTTCTCGCCGATGCGGATCTCCAGGCCGCGCTCCACCGGCTCGTAGAAGCGAGCGGGCGCCACGTCGTCGGGCCAATACGACTCGCCCGCCGCAAAGGCGTCGGGTTCGTCGTGCGCGTAGCGGTACTCGCGCCCGTAGCCCAAACCCTTCATCAGCGAAGTCGGCGCGTTGCGCAGGTGCAGAGGCACGCCGCGCGTGCCGTCGCGTTTCACGAAAGCGCGCGCCGCGTTGTACGCTTTGTAGACGGCGTTGCTCTTGGGCGCCACGGCAAGATAGATCACCGCTTGCGCGAGCGTCAGCTCGCCTTCGGGCGAACCCAGGCGCTCGTAGGTGTGCGCGGCGTCGAGCGCAAGCTGCAGTGCGCGCGGATCCGCCAGGCCGATGTCTTCACTGGCCATGCGCACGATGCGCCGTGCCGCATAGCGCGGGTCCACTCCGCCGTCGAACATGCGCACCAGCCAGTACAGCGCGGCGTCGGGGTCGCTGCCGCGCACGGCCTTGTGCAGGGCGGAGATCGTGTCGTAGAACTGCTCGCCGCCGTTGTCGTAGCGGCGCAGTTGTTCGCCGAGGGACTTTTCGAGTTGCGTTTCGTCGATTTCGGCGACGCCTGGGTTCATCGCCACCAGATTTTCGTAGGCGTTGAGCAGGCGCCGTGCGTCGCCGTCGGCATAGGCGATCAGGCGCTTTTCGGCGGCATCGGTCAATAGCGGCGCGCCGAGGAGCGCGCGCGCCCGGCCAAGGAGCTCGCGCAGATCGGCCTCGTCCAGGCTCTGCAACACATGCACCGTCGCGCGAGACAGCAGCGCGGAATTGACTTCGAACGACGGGTTCTCCGTCGTCGCGCCGATGAAAGTGAACAGACCCGATTCGACGTGCGGCAGGAACGCGTCTTGCTGTGCCTTGTTGAAGCGGTGCACTTCGTCGACGAACACCACCGTGCCGCGCCCGCTCGGGCGCAACGCCAGGGCGCGCTCCACTGCATCGCGTATGTCTTTCACGCCGCCCAGCACCGCCGAGATCGCGATGAACTGGGCGTTGAAACCCTCGGCCATGAGCCGCGCCAGGGTTGTCTTGCCCACCCCGGGCGGGCCCCACAAGATCATGGAGTGCAGACGGCCACGCTCGAACGCTGAACGCAGCGGCTTGCCCGGGCCGAGCAACTGGCGCTGGCCGATGACTTCGTCCAGGGTCTTGGGGCGCAGCCTCTCGGCGAGCGGCGCGTCACCCTCACCTGGGCTGCTGCCCGCGAGCGGGAGAGGCAACGAGTCAGGCACCGCAGCGGGCTTCACTGCTCGATCACATCCGCGCCGGGCGGCACCTTGAAGACGAAGTTGCTGGCGTTGAGCGCGGGGTTCGCCTCGAACTGCGAAAACTGCAGGGTCGACCGCTGGCCAAAACTGTCGACGATTTCGATCGCCGCGAGCGTCTTGCCGCGAAAGCCCACGCGCACCGACTGGAACGCGGTCTCGGTCGCTCGCGGTGTGGCGAGTGCCCACGACACGCCGTCTTTGTCCGGCTGCGGCGAGAGCACGAAGTCTTTCGACAGCGACCCGCCGGCCAGAAGCGCGGCAGGCGTTCCGCCCAACGCCTTGTCCAGCTTGCGCGAGCTCACCTGGTTCAGGTCGGCGTCGAAGATCCAGACCTTGGCGCCGTCGGCGACGATCGCCTGCTCGAACGGCCTGGTGTAGTTGAATCGGAAGCGGTTGGGCCGCGAGAACTCGAAGCGGCCGCTCGACGTCTTGGTGCGCGCGCCGTCGGGCGAGGTGACCGTCTGGGTGAACGCCGCCGATCCGGTTTTCACCTCGCGCACGAATTCCTCGAGCTGTTCCACCGCACCGGCACGGGCGACGACCGCAGCGGCGCTCAACGACACAAGAAAGAGGAAGCGTTTCATTCCTGATGCGCCGGAATCATGATGTCGCGATTGCCGTTGCTCGACATCGTCGACACGAGACCGGACTTTTCCATTTGTTCCAGCAGCCGCGCGGCGCGGTTGTAGCCGATGCGCAAGTGGCGCTGCACGAGCGAGATCGACGCGCGCCGGTGCTGCAGCACGACGGCCACGGCCTGGTCATACAGCGCGTCGGCCTCGCCGCCCGCGGTGCCCTCGCCCGCCAGCACGTCGCCGCCCTCGCCGTCGAGCACGCCGCCTTCCAGAATGCCCTCGATGTAGTTCGGCTCGCCCTGAGTCTTGAGGTAGGCCACGACCCGGTGCACTTCGTCGTCGCTGACAAACGCGCCATGCACGCGGATCGGCAGCCCCGTTCCCGAGGGCATGTAGAGCATGTCGCCCATGCCGAGCAGCGCTTCGGCGCCCATCTGATCGAGGATGGTGCGGCTGTCGATTTTGCTGCTGACCTGGAAGCTCAGGCGCGTCGGAATATTCGCCTTGATCAGGCCGGTGATCACGTCCACGCTCGGGCGCTGGGTCGCAAGGATCAGGTGAATTCCCGAAGCGCGCGCCTTTTGCGCGAGGCGCGCAATCAACTCTTCGATCTTCTTGCCCACGACCATCATCAGGTCCGCGAGTTCATCGATCACGATCACGACGAAAGGCAGGCGCTCCAGCGGCTCGGGCTGACCTCCCAATTCAGCGGGCGTCAGGCTGAACGGGTTCGTCAGCGGTTTGCCCTGTTCGATCGCTTCCGAAATCTTCCTGTTGTAGCCGCCCAGGTTTCTCACGCCAAGCTTGCTCATGAGCTTGTAGCGCCGCTCCATTTCGCCGACGCCCCAGTTCAACGCGTTCGCCGCCTGCTTCATGTCGGTGACCACCGGGCACAGCAGGTGCGGGATGCCTTCGTAGACGCTCATCTCCAGCATCTTCGGGTCGATCAGGATCATGCGCACGTCGCGCGCTTCGGCCTTGTACAGCAGGCTCAGGATCATCGCGTTGATGCCCACCGACTTGCCCGAGCCGGTGGTGCCCGCGACCAGGCAGTGCGGCATCTTGCCGAGATCCGCCACGACCGGCGCGCCGATGATGTCCTTGCCCAGGCCCATCGTGAGCAGCGACTGGGCGTCGTTGTAGACCTGCG
>JANNKM010000485.1:0-2608 GCA_031396305.1 Rhizobacter sp. | reverse complement strand
AAGTGCTTCCACCAACTGCTCGAAAGGAACGTCCTGGTTGGCGTAGGCCTGCAGTGCCGTTTCCTGGACCTGCGCAAGGAGTTCGGTGAATTTCGGGTCGCCTGACAGGTCGCAGCGCATCACGACCGTATTGACCAGGGTGCCCACCAGCGCCTCGGAGAAAACACCAGCCCGATTGGAAATGGGTGCGGCGACGGCAATGTCGTTGTGGCCGCTGATGCGCGCCATCATCACTTGGAAACAGGCCAGCAAGGTCATGTAGGGCGTCACCCCCTTGCTCAAGCTGAATTGCTTGAGCTTCGCAATCAGCTCGGCTTGCAGAGGAACGTGGACCACGCCGCCCCGACCTTGATGCGCGTCTTGACGAGGAAAGTCGGTGGGCAAGGCCAGCGGTGTGACGCCGGCGAGGCGTTGGCGCCAGTAATTCAACTGCGCCGCGGCTGCGTCGGTCCCGGCGCTTTCGCGCTGCCAGGCCGCATAGTCAACATAGTCCAGTTCAGTCTTGGCAAGGTTGACAGCCGTGCCCTGCGTGAACGCGTCATAGGCCTGCCGAAGTTCACGCAGCAAAATACCGTAAGACCAATGGTCGCCGATGGCATGGTGCATGACCCACAACAGCACATGTGCTTCCACATCGAGGCGCAAGAGCGCGACGCGGTGCAAGCCGGCCACCGACAAGTCGAACGGTCTTGTGACGATGTCGCCGGCAATCCGACTGGCCAACGCACGGCGCTCGGCCGGGGCAGAATCGAGCAGGTCAAAACACTCGATGTCCACGCCGACTTGCGCTGCGATTCGCTGCATCGGCTCGCCACCGACGTCTTCGAAGTGAGTTCGAAACGCTTCATGCCGCGCGGTGACAACGTCAAGCGCGCGACGCATTGCGCCCTCATTGAGCGCGCCGGTCAGTTCCAGCGCCAGCGAAATGTTGTACGCCGTGGTTGCCGGATTGAGCTTCTGAATCAGCCACATTCTGCGCTGCGAAAACGATGTCGGCAGCGGCACGTCGCGGTTGAGAAGCCGTTTCGGTGAGGGCACCTCGTCCACACGCCCGGCCCCGTTGTTGCGCTCCTCACCCAGGCGCGCCGCGAAGCCGTGCAAGTCCGGGTTCTCGAAGATCGCGCGCACCGGTGGCGAGACGCCCAGGTCGCGCCGAACTCTTGAGATCACCTGCGTGGCCTTTAGCGAGTGTCCACCGAGCTCGAAGAAGTTGTCGTGTCGACCGATCTGATTCAGTCCAAGCACTTCGCACCAGATGCTCGCCAGCGTGGTTTCGATGTATCCGACGGGCGCTTCGTATTTATCAGCGGCAAAGCCCAGCGCCTCGGAAGCGGGCAGCGCATTGCGATCGACCTTGCCGTTGGGCGTGAGCGGCAGCGCCTTCAGCGCCACGAACGCCGCGGGAACCATATAGCTGGGCAACTGCGCGGAGAGCTGCGCCCTCAGTGATTCCGCATCGGGCTCGGCTTGCCCCTGCTGCGCCTCATCGGCTGAACCGCCGTGAGCGGTGTAGTACGCCACCAGCCGTTTCTCACCGGCGGGGTCGTCGCGGGCGAGCACAGCCGCTTCACGCACACCCTCGCAGGCACTGAGGCGCGCTTCGATTTCACCAAGCTCGATGCGAAAGCCGCGAATCTTGACCTGAAAGTCGCTGCGCCCGAGGAATTCAATGTTGCCGTCGGGCCGATAGCGGGCGAGGTCGCCCGTGTTGTACATGCGTGCACCGGGTTCGTCGGAGAACGGGTCAACGACAAATCTCTCCGCCGTGATTGCTGCGCGATTGAAGTAGCCTCGCGCGACACCTACCCCACCGATGAACAGGTCCCCTCGCACACCGATCGGCGCCGGAGTTCCGCGCCGATCCAGGATGTACGCCCGAACATTCGAAATAGGACGGCCGATATGTGCCAATGCGCCGACAGGATCGATACGCCCCGACGTCGCGACAACAGCGCATTCTGTAGGGCCGTAGTTGTTGAACACCTCTAGATTCCGCCTCACGGGAACGCGACCTCGAAACGAGTCGCCACCGATTAGAAGCTTCCTCAAGGTCGGGTTGACGACGCCTTCTGCGAATGCGAGTTCGGCAAGTGGCGTGGGAAGGAAGCTGATGTCGAAAGGTCGCTGCTTCCACCAGTTGAGCAGCGCCATCGGATCTTCGCTCTCAATGCCCGTGGGCATCTCCAGGCAGGCCCCGGCGCACAGCGCAGACCAGATTTCCCAGGCCGATGCGTCGAAAGCAACACCTGCGAGCCCGCTCGTGCAACTTGCCGGGCTCGTTCCTAACGTGCGACAGTGCCAGTCCACCAGATTGGCGAGCTGGCGGTGCTCCACCATCACGCCTTTTGGTTGCCCGGTGGATCCTGATGTATAGATGACATAGACAAGGTTGTGTGGCAACGCGCCCATCTCGGGCTGAAGGTTGTGCGTGGGCTCGCCGGCCTCGTGCGGCTCGGAGTCTTGCAGGTCCAGAACCGGGGTGTTGCTCAGGCTACCGGCTTGCTCGCTCCAGCCCGGCAACAGCTTGCCCCACACGCTACCCTGCGTGAGGATCACCTTGGGCGCGCTGTCTTCGAGCATGTAGGCCAGGCGCTGCGCCGGGTACGCT
>JANNKM010000477.1:0-25716 GCA_031396305.1 Rhizobacter sp. | reverse complement strand
GGCCTTGTACGTTGACACCCCGGCGCACGCCGGGATCCCCCCGCCCCGGCGCGCGGGACCCCGGCGTGCGCCGGGATGACACCGAGCGGGGGGGCGACCGCAGACGGAACTCATCGACCAAGGTCCGCAGCGCGCCTTCGTCGCCGGCGTCCAGCCACGCCGTGGCGACGCTTTCGCGTGGCACCGAGGCGCGCAGGTGCGGCTCGCGGGTGCCGGCCAGGCGTGCTTCGGTCCAGCGCTGGCCGAGGCGGAATTCGCAGCCGCCCTCGCGGCAGCCGCTCACCAGCACCGCCGCGGCGCCATCGCGCAGCGCGTATTCGACGAACGACGGCGGCAACATGCCGATGCACATCAGGCTGAGCGGCACCACGTCGGGCGCGGCGAGACTGTGCACGCGCGCGCCGCGGTCGCAGCCGAAAACGACGATCGCCGCTGAACCGCGCAGTGCCGCCAGCCGCTGCTGCAAGTCGCGGCGCAGCGCGCCGATCGGTTGGCTCGGCATGTCGATGCCGGTCACCAGCTCGGTGGCGCTGCGAAACGGCGTCGAGGAAGGGCACGCGCCGACGCAGATGCCGCAGCTCGCGCACAGGTCGGCGTTGACTTGCGCCATCTGGCGCATGCCACGGATCGGGTGCGGCAGCATCGTCACTGCGGCATAGGGGCAGTCGTCGAAGCAGCGCCGGCAGCCGTTGCAGTTGGCCGCGTCCACCACCGCCACCGGCACGCGTGCGGCAGATTGCGGCAGGAACGGCAGGGCGAACAGCAGCGCGAGGCTGCCCGCGAGCAGCAGCCACACCGTGCCGGCCGAAGTGGCATACATGAGCGGATGCAGGAACAGCAGCAGCCAGTCGAGCGACAGCTCGCGCGGCACGATGCCCAGATCGGCCGGCGCATGGCTCAGCACCGGCTGCACGAGTGCCAGGGTGAGCAGTGCGGCGCAGGTACCCGCGGCAAGCGCGCGCGGCGGGAACACCGCTGCGCGGCTGATGCGCTGGATGTGGAACCACAGACCGAACACGAGCAGCAGGGGCACGCCGAGGTGGATGAAGATGAACAGCGAAAACAGGCGATCGCCTACGGCGGCGTTGCTCAGGACGTTGCGCGTCAGCGGTGTGGCGAACAGCGGCAGCCAGTCGATCAGCTCGGCGGTGGCGACCACGGAGAACTGGCCGAGCTGGTCCCAGTTGAGCCAGAAGCCACCCACTGCCGAGATCAGCACGAACACCAGCAACGGCACGCCGGTGAGCCACGAGAAGCGGCGAAACCCGGCCCAGTGGCCGAACAACCACTCGCGCAGCACATGCAGCAGGAGCACCACGACAAAGGCATCCGCCGCGTAGCGGTGCACGCTGCGCAGCACACCGCCGAGGTACCACTGCTCGCGCGACAGGTGGTCGATCGACGCGTGGGCGCCGCTGGCCGATGTGTCTAGCACCGCGTAGAGGTAGATGCCGCTCACCGCGAGCAGCCAGAACAGCAGGAACGCCACCGCGCCGAGGTTGCGCAGCGGATTCAGTACCGAGCCGAATGCGGCGTCGAACCCGTGTTCGACTCGCCGGTAGCCGGCGCTCAATGCCGCGCGCATGCCGGCAGCGGTGGTGCGCCGCGGCGGGGAGCCCTGGCGGCACGCCAGCGGTTGCGCAACTCGAGACCGGCAAAGACAAGCATCGCCAGGATGAATGTCACGCCGCCGGCGATTTCGATGATCAAGCCATAGTTGTAGCGGTAGGTGCCGGTGTCCGGGTCGTACACGGTGCAGATGATGCGCACGCGCTCGATCAACTCGGCGACGCTCAGTTGCCGCGGCATCGGCGCGCCGCGCAGCAGCAGGCGCAGCGGCTCGCCCAATTGGTCGGGGCTCAATCGTTCACCGTACACCTGGGCGTAGACACGGCCCTGCGCATCGACGACGGTCACGCCGAGCAGGTGGTCGAAGCCGGCGGGGGTGGCGAGGTAGCTGAAGCCGAAGTCACGAGTCAGTGCGTCCACGGCCGCTGGCCCAGGGCTGAGGAAGTCCCAGTTCGGCTCGTCGATGCGGTGCTGCGCGGCGAACGCACGCATCGCCTGCGCAGAGTCGGCTGGCTGGTTGAATCCGACGCTGACCACGTTGAAGTGCTCGGTGCGAAATGTCTTGCGCAGCGTTTGCAACGACTCCTGCAACGAGCGCGTGCTCGTCGGGCAGACCTGGAAGCAACCCGTATAGATGAAACTCACGAGCAGCGGCTTGCCGCGGTAGCTGGACAACCGCACCGGTTTGCCTTGGCGATCGAACAAGGTGTGATCCGCGAGCTGCTTGCCGATCGCGGCCTGGCTGTTGCGCAACGCGAGCGTTGCGTCCAGGCTTGGCGCCGGCGGATCTTGCGGCGCAACAGGTGCGGCCAGCGGCGGCGGTTGGCCGGGCGGCGTACCGACGGGGGCGGGCCGCGCGGCGAATGCGCAGGCTGCCCACAACGTGCTCAGGACGAGCAGCAGCATCGGCAGCATTCGGCAGGACCGCCGACAGGGGCAACTGTCATCCCGGCGCAAGTGCCACCCCGTACTCGATACGGGGCCGGGATCCAGCCCTGGATGCTGCCAGTGGATCCCGGCTTGCGCCGGGATGACAGGCGGCGCCGGCTTGAGCGAAAGCGCAACCAGCGGCATCAGGAACGCCTTAGCGCAGCACCCCGTCGATGCTCGCGGCGCCGAGCACCAGGCTGAGTTGCAGGAGCGAGGCGAAGAACGACGCCATCGCCGTCTTGCGACCAGGCTTGCGTGCCAGGCCCCAAGCCTTCACCAGAAAGAACCCGCCTCCCACCAGCGCGCCCATCATGTACACCGGCCCGGCGCCGAACAGCCCCGGCAGCAGTGACGCCGCCACGAGCGCGACGGTGCTCGCGAACACGATGCGCGCGGCGCGCTGGGGCCCCACGACCACTGGCAACATCGGCACACCGGCTGCGGCGTAGTCGGCCTGGCCGGCGATCGCCAGGCTCCAGAAATGCGGCGGTGTCCACAGGAACAGCACCAGCGCGAGCAGCAGCGGCAAGGGCCCCAGCGTCGGGTCGACCGCCGCGCCTCCGGCAAGAACCGCAAAACTTCCTGCCAGCCCGCCGATCACGATGTTCGTCCAACTGCGCCGCTTCAACCACACCGTGTAGACCACGGCGTACGTGAATGCGCCGAGGAAGATGTAGAGCGCGGCAAACGCATTGAGCGCGAACCACGCCGCGGCGACCGAGAGCACGAGCATAGCCGCGATCAACACCAGCCACGCCGGCGTGTGCGGCAGCTCGCCGGTGACGAAGGCGCGGGTGCGGGTGCGCGCCATCAGCCGGTCGGTGTCGGCTTCAAAGTACTGGTTGAACGCACCGGCGCTTGCCGATGCGAACAACACCGCCAACGCCAGCACCGAGACCTGCGCCAGGCTCAACGCCGGGCCCGGTGTCACCGCCAGACCCACCAGCGCGGTCACCATGATCATCACGGCAATGCGCAGCTTGAACAGCCCGAGCACCAGGCGCGCGACCTGGAACGGGTTCTTCCGGGCGCCTTGCACGACGGTGATCGAGTTCATGACGGTGTCCTCCTGCTCAACTCAGGCCCCAGAGCGTCGACAGATACTTCCAGTTGATGAAGTAGTAGAGAACAAACGCGGTGAGGAACACCATCGCCAGCGCAAACGTCCCCGGCGCGGCGAAGCCGGCCGATCCGTAGCTCTGCGCAACCACCGTCGGCGCTGTCGGCGGGATCGGCGTGTATTTCGGGCTCGGCGCACCGGCGGGCAGACGCTTGCCCCACAGCAGCGAGCCGACCGTGACGTAGATGTAGATTGCACCACCGGCGATCGCCGCGATGCCCGCGATTCCCACCAGGCCCATCATCAGATACGCCGCGCCCGGCCATTGATAGGCCAGCGCATTGCCGCTGAACGCCATGTCCCAGTGCCGGCGCGAAACGCCCAGCGTGCCCGCACCCATCATCACGAGGCAGAAGAAATACATCGACAGGCCGAACAGGTAGGGCTGTGCCTGCGCCAGCTTCGGGCTGATCATTTCGCGCTTGAACAGCACCGGGATGAGGAAGTAGGTCAGCGCCATGAACGACAGCGTCGTGCCGATCACGACGGTGGCGTGAAAGTGGCCGGGAACATAGATCGTGTTGTGGATGATCATGTTGAGCTGTTCGGTACCCATCATCACGCCCGAGATGCCGCCCAGGAAGCCGAAGCCGATGATCGAGATAAACACACCCGAAAACACCGGGTTGCCCCAGGGCGCCTTGCGCAGCCACTCGAACAGGCCCTTGTTGAAGCCCTTGGCGCGCTGCGCCACTTCCATCGCGCCCGGAATGGTCAGGCCGTGAATCATCGACGCGAGCACGGCGAAATACATGAAGTAGCTCGTGTTCACGACTTTCCAGCCGGTGCTCAAGCCCGGATCCGCAAGCAGGTGGTGCGCGCTGGCGAGTTGCAGGAACAGGATGTACAGCAGGAACGCGCCGCGGCTGACGCGCTCGCTCATCGGCTTGGCGCCGAAGGCGATCGCCGCCACCGCGTACCAGATCGAGATGTGCGCCGCCACATTGATCTGCTGCGACGAGTGGCCGAAAGCCCACCAGATGGTGCGGTAGACAAGCGCGTCGACTTCCTTGATGAAACCGAGCGACATCAGGTACGTCGGGATCAGGATGATGGCGCCCGAGGCGATCGTGAACACGGCGATGATGCACGCCGTGATGGCGCCGAACGTCACGAGCGGCACCGAGCCCTGGTAGGTCTTGTCGCGTTTCGCGACGACGAGCGTGCCGAGAAAGACGAAGCAGCCGACCAGCGCGCCCACCGCGAACAGGATCAGCCCGAGGTAGAACGACGGCGCGGCCATCATCGGCACGTACGACGTCATCATCACGCTCGAGCTGCCCTGGAACACGGCGACGTTGTTCGTGACCGCGCCGATCACCATCAGCGCGAACGCGAGCCAGGCGATGTTCGGCGTCGCCAGGCGGCAGCGCAGCAGCGTCGACGAACAGAAATACAGCACCGCGATCTCGAAGAAGATGATCCAGAAGATCAGCATGTCGATGCCGTGCGCGGTCAGCACCTGATAGAAGGTGTCGGCCTCGAGCCAGTGCACGGCGGGCCAGCGCGTCAGCGTCACGCCGATCGCGAGGATGCCGCCGATCAGCAGGAACACCACCGCCGCGACGGCGTTGGCGAGCATCAGCTTCTCGGCATGGGCTTCGAATTGCAGCCCTGAACGGGGGCAGGTCCGGTAGGTTGTGGCCATGGCGGTGCCCTCGCTTATTTGACGTAGATGCGGCCGACCATCGTGTGATGGTTGATGCCGCAGTATTCGTTGCACACCACCGAGTAGGTGCCGCTCTGGTTCGGCGTCACCGTGATGACGTGTTCGTAACCCGGCACCACCTGGATGTTGATGTTCGCCGGTTGCAGCGAGAAGCCGTGGTTGTAGTCCATCGCGGTGAGGTGCAGCTTGTAGGTCTTGTCCTTCTCCAACTCGAGGATCGGCCAGAAGTTCCACAACCGCGCGATCAGGTAGACGTCTGCGCCGGCGGGCGGCGCGACCACCGGCACCTTGTCAGCGGTCTCGGTGCGCACCGTGTACTTGTCGACCATCGCCTGCGTCTTCGCGGCGAATTTCTCTGGCGTCGTCTTGTAGGTCTCGGTGGAGAGGTTCTGCTTGCCGTAGACATGCCACCCGACCATCATGAAAAACATCACCATGCACCAGATGAAGGCGATGGCGATCCAGGTGCCTTCGACTCGGTCGAGCGGGTGTTTCCACCACAGGCGTTCAGCGGGGGGAAGGATGGCACTCATGGGTGTCCCTCGTCAGTGTGGGTTGTGGAGCCGCGCGACCTACTTGGCCAGCGGAATCGTCAGGATGTCGATGACGCCCCACAAGGTGTAGACGATCATCGGGATCATCACGCCGAGGAACAGCAGCAGAAACGGGTTGTCGAGCAGTTGTTGCATCCACGGAACCGGTTCGGTGTCTTGATTGAGGTTGGCCATTGCGGGTCTCCTGTTTCGGGTGGCTGCGGTCCGACGCGCCGCAGCAGCTGTTGAAGCTGGGGCAATTCTGTGCAGGCGAGGCATGTACCGGCCTTGATGTGGCACAAGAAAGGGCACGCTTTTGCTCGCGGGGGAGCAGCTGTCATCCCGGCGCAAGCCGGGATCCAGGACCTTCGAGCACAACCCGCGGTGGATCCCGGCGTTCGCCGGGATGACATACAAGGTTTGCGGTGAGGGCAGGGCCGTGGTTGGGCTGTCTCGCTGCTCAGGACGCGGATTGACGCCGATCAAGCCGGGAGCGACGCACTGCTTCCACAATTCGCGCGTTCCAGCTCCGACGGGCCCATTGTGGAAGCACGCAGCTTCGACTTGCCGCGCTATCTTTCAGTGTTGCCGCTGTTCAATGAAATGAACGCGGCGGAACTGCAGCGCATGGCGCAGGGCAGCCAGCTGCGGCGCCTGGCGCGCGGCGACATGGTGTTCCGGGTCGGCGAGCCCTGCGCCGAGTTCCACATCACCGTGATCGGGCAGGTCAAGCTGTTCGCGATCTCGGCGGCGGGCCAGGAGAAAGTGATCGAACTCGTCGGCCCGGGCAACACCTTCGCCGAAGCGCTGATGTTCACCGGCAGGCCGTACATCATCAACGCGCAGGCGTTGACCGACACCTTGCTGCTGACGGTATCCAAACAGGCCGTGCTTGCCGAGATCGGCACCGACCCGGACTTCGCGCTGCGCATGCTCGCCGGCATCTCGCGCCGTCTGCACGGCCTCGTGCACGATGTACAGGCGTACGCGCTGCACAGCGGGCTGCAGCGCGTCATCGGCTATCTGCTGCGAGATGTGGACAGCGCCAACGGCGCGTGCAACAACGCCGTCACCGTGTCGCTGCCGGTGAGCAAGGCGACGATCGCGTCACGCCTGTCGCTGACGCCGGAGTACTTCTCGCGCGTGCTGCACGAGCTGGAGTCGGCTGGCCTCATCGAGATCGACAAGCGCGACATCCGCATCCTCGATTCGAAGCGCCTGGCGGCCTATCAGCCTGCCGGCTGAGTGATCGGCGGGCTGTCGACTTGGCGCCTCGAAGCCGACGATCGACGATAGTAGGTTTGTCGGCATTGCTGCGCAGCCGCTTGAACCGGCGTTCCGTGCATTCATTGGCAAACCGCGGCAGGGGCCTCTCAAGCCAGGATCGATGCAGCCGATATGGGCGTGGGCGGGCCGGCGATTCGCTCGCTGCCGGGCTCAACAATACCAACAACTGAAACCACCCATGGCCACAACCCACAAGCACGACGGCGCTGCGGCGCCCGACTCGCAACCGGACCGCATGGAGCGTCGCCTGGCATCGTGCCTGGCCCGTACCGGTACTCTTGCGGCGCACGCGAACCCAGCGATCCGGCGGCGATCGGAGCGTTGCGCGAGCTCGACGAGTCGGGCGGCATGAAACGGGCCAAGGAACTGCTGCGCGAGATCTTGCTGGAGGTGGCGTGACGGGCGCGGCACAGAATATCCTGGTCGTCGACGACGACGGCACGAGTCGCATCCTGCTGCGCGCTGCATTGCGCCAGGCCGGTTACGAGGTGGGCCTGGCGGCGGACGGCGAAGACGGATTGCGCCAGTTCGCAGCACAGCGCTGGGACCTGGTGATGCTTGATGTGGAGATGCCCGGCCTCAGCGGCTACGACGTCTGCGCCAGGCTGCGTGTGCAGGCCGGCGAACTGCTGCCGATCGTCATGGTCACCGGCATGGACGACCTGGCGTCGATCGATAAGGCCTACGAATGCGGTGCCACTGACTTCATCGCCAAACCCATCAACCGCACGCTCGTCGGGCATCGAGTGAAATACCTGCTGCGCGGCTACCAGACACTGCTTGCGCTGCGCACGGCCGAAGCGAACAACGCAGCGATTCTGCGTGCGCTTCCGGACCCGTTGTTTGAAGTCGATATCGACGGCCGAATCATCGACTTCCACGTCCCGCAGCGGCGCGGTCTGTTGGACATTGCGCCGCAGGATTACCTTGGCAAGACGGTGGCCGAGGTGCTCCCTCGCGACGTGGCCCGGGTGTGCATGGCGGCCTTGAAAGAGGCCGACGAATCCGGAAGTTCAAGCGGCAGTCAAGTCGAACTCAACCTGCCCAACGGCAAACACTGGTTTGAACTGTCCGTATCGAGCAAGGACGTCGGTGCGGGCCCGCACCGTTTCATCGTCTTGTCGCGCAACATCACGCGACGCAAGGAAGCCGAGTGGCAAATGCTGCGCCTCGCGCACTTCGACAGCCTGACGGGGTTGCCGAACCGGCAATCGTTTCTGGAGCGCGTCAACCGCGAGATCGTTCGCGCGCGCTATGACTCGGTCAACCTCGGCGTGCTGTTCATGGACCTGGACGGCTTCAAGCAGATCAACGACAACCTCGGCCACGCCGCGGGCGACGAAGTCTTGCAGGAGGTGGCCGACCGCTTGCGCGACGTGGTTCGCCCCTCCGACATGGTGTCGCGCTTCTCCGAGACGCGCAGCGCGGTCGAGCTGGCGCGGCTGGGCGGCGACGAATTCACCGCGCTGATCCTGGACATCGAAGATGCGCAAGAGGCGTTGCAGGTGGCGCAGCGGATTCGCGACTGCATCGCGCGGCCGTTCTCGCTGCAGGGCCAGTCCGTGACGGTCGGCACGAGCATCGGCATTTCCATCTTTCCGCAGGACGGCATCGACGCGGCGACCTTGCTCGACCGCGCGGACAGTGCGATGTACCGCGCCAAGGCGTCAGGCAAGGATGCTTGCCAGCTGTTCAGCCCGTCGGTTTCGGACGTGCGTGAAATTTCGGCAATGACGAGCCGCTCCGAGTAAGCCGTCGGCGTGGGTCCGGCTGTGGCCGCCCGATTCAGGCGCCGCGGCTGGCGACGCTGGCTGCGGACTCTGCGGTGTTCCTATTTCGAAGCCGCTCCCGAAACCGCCGCTGCTGACGCCTGCGCTGCCGGCATCTCAGCCGCCTGCATCTTCGGTGCACCGATGTGCTGCTCGATCGGCGGCAACGTATGCGCGATGCCCTTGTGGCAGTCGATGCAGGTCTGACCTTCGTTGAACGCGACCTGATGTTTCGTGGCGGAGCGGCGGTTCTGCTCGGCGTAGTCCATGAACGTGTAGTTGTGGCAGTTGCGGCATTCCTGGCTGTCGTTGCGCTTCATGCGCGCCCACTCGCTGGTGGCAAGCGCTGCGCGCTTGGCCGCAAACTTTTCCGGCGTGTCGATCGAGCCGAGCATCTTGTGCCACAACTCGTTGCTCGCCTGAATCTTGCGTACGATCTTCGGCCCCCACTCCTTGGGCACATGGCAGTCCGGGCAGGTGGCGCGCACGCCGGTGCGGTTCTGGTAGTGGATCGTGTTGCGGTACTCCACATACACGTTGTTCTTCATCTCGTGGCAGGAGATGCAGAAGGTCTCGGTGTTCGTCCACTCCATCGCGGTGTTGAAGCCGCCCCAGAAGAGGATGCCCAGAACGAAAGCGATTCCCGCCGCGCCGGTGGCGAGGCCCCAGATCCAGGTGAGGAAACCGCGCTGCGCGCCCTGGGGTTTGTTCTTCGATTCAGGCATGGTCGCTACCTCGTGGGGATGTCACTGCAAGCCGCGGGCACGTTGAAACGTGTTCTCCACGAGCGCCTTGGCGTCGGTCTGCGCCACATGGCACGCGGTACAGAAGTAGCGTCGCGGGCTGACGTTGTCGAGCTCCATGCCTTCGCGGTCGCGGAAGTGCGTCAGCCCGACCTTCGTGGCGCCCGCGGCGGTTGCCTTGGACCAGGCGTGGCAGTCCATGCACTTGTTGAAGTTCTTCGTGATCTGGTAGTTCGACGTGGTGTGCGGGATCAGCGGCGGCTGCTGCACGAAGTCGCGCGGCTGCGCAGCGTGGTCGCGCTCCTGGTGCGACGCCGTGGGTGGGTTGTCCTGCTTCAACGGTGTGCCGCCGCGCAGGCTCTTGAGCTTGACGATGTCAGCCGCGGCCGGTGGGTCGGCCGCCGGGGCGATTTGCACGCCCATCCAGAACAGCCCGGCGGCGAGTGCAACCTTGGCGAACGTGCGCATGTCCATGTTTTGTCTCCCGGTATGGATGTGGTCAGTGCGGGTGGATACCGGCGTTCGCCGGTATGACGCGATCTCAGGCGCGGGCGACCTTGACGGCGCACTTCTTGAAGTCCGCCTGTTTCGAGATCGGGCATGTCGCGTCGAGGGTCAGCTTGTTGATGAGGCGCCCTTCGTCGAAGAAGGGAACGAAGATCAGGCCGCGCGGCACCTTGTTGCGGCCCTTGGTTTCCACATGCGCTGTGATCTGGCCGCGCCGCGACGTCACCTTGATTTCCATGCCGCGCTGAATTCCCCTGGCGAGCGCGTCCTCGGGGTGCATGAACACCACGGCTTCGGGCACGGCGCGGTGCAGTTCTGGCACGCGCCGCGTCATCGTTCCGGTGTGCCAGTGCTCGAGCACGCGCCCGGTGCACAGCCACAGGTCGTAGTCCTTGTCGGGGCTTTCGGCCGCCGCCTGGTAGGGCAGGGCGAAGATGTTCGCCTTGCCGTCCTTGTGGCCGTAGAACTTCACGCCTTCTCCGGCTTTCACATAGGGGTCGTGCCCTTCGCGAAAGCGCCACAGCGTCTCCTTGCCGTTCACGACCGGCCAGCGCAGGCCGGGCACTTCGTGATACGTGTCGAAAGGTGCGAGGTCATGGCCGTGGCCACGGCCGAACTCGGCGTACTCTTCGAACAGGCCCTTGTGCACGTAAAAGCCGTACGCCTTGCTTTCGTCGTTGCTGTAGCCCTTGATCGCCTTGCCGTTGACCTTGGCGAGATCAGTCAACGGGAATTTGTTGACCTTGCCGTTGCGGTAGAGCACGTCGAAGAGCGTCTTGCCCTTGTACTGCGGCTTCTTCACGAGCAGGCCCGCGGGCCAGACGTCTTCGATGTTGAAGCGCTTCGCGAACTCCATGAACTGCCACAGGTCGGATCGAGCCTGGCCTGGCGCTGCGACCTGCTGGCGCCAGAACTGGGTGCGGCGCTCGGCGTTGCCGAATGCGCCTTCCTTTTCGACCCACATCGCCGAGGGCAGCACCAGATCCGCGGCCATCGCGCTGACCGTCGGGTAGGCGTCGCTGACGACGATGAATGTGGCCGGATTCCGCCAGCCGGGCAGGATTTCGTCATTGATGTTCGGTCCGGCCTGCATGTTGTTCGTCGTGCTCGTCCAGTAGCACTTGAGCTTGCCGTCTTTCAGCGCGCGGCTCTGCGCCACGGCGTGCAGGCCGATCTTGTCGTTCAGCGTGCCTTCGGGCAGTTGCCAGATGGCTTCCGTGATCTTTCTGTGCTCGGGGTTCGTCACCACCATGTCGGCGGGAAGGCGGTGCGCGAACGTGCCGACTTCGCGCGCCGTGCCACAGGCGCTGGGCTGGCCGGTCAGCGAGAACGGACTGTTGCCCGGCTCGCTGATCTTGCCGGTGAGCAAGTGGATGTTGTAGACCATGTTGTTCGCCCAGGTGCCGCGCGTGTGCTGGTTGAAGCCCATCGTCCACAGCGACATCACCTTGACCTTCGGGTCGGCATAAAGCTTCGCCAGGTCAACGAGTTGCTTCACCGGCACGCCCGAGAGCTTGCTCACCTTCTCCGCCGTGTACTCACTGACGAATTTCGCGTACTCGTCGAAGCTCATCGGCGTCGAGTCGTTCGGGTTGCCCTTGGGCTTGCCTTCAGCCCCGGCGTAGCCGTTGCTCTTCGCGTCTTTCTCCAGCGCGTGCGCCGGGCGCAGGCCGTAGCCGATGTCATCCGCGCCGCGCCGGAAGTTCACATGCTTGGCGATGAACTCGGTGTTCAGCTGGTTGTTGGAGATGAGGAAGTGCGCGATGTAGTTCAGGATCGCCAGGTCGGTCTGCGGCTTGAAGATCATCCCCATGTCCGCAAGATCGAAGCTGCGGTGCTCGAACGTCGACAGCACGACAACCTTCGAATTCGGGTTCGACAGCCGCCGGTCCGTGATGCGGCTCCACAGCACCGGGTGCATCTCGGCCATGTTCGAGCCCCACAGCACAAAGGCGTCGGCGTGTTCGATGTCGTCGTAGCAGCCCATCGGCTCGTCGATGCCGAAGCTGCGCATGAAGCCCGCGACGGCGCTGGCCATGCAGTGGCGCGCGTTCGGATCCAGGTTGTTCGATCGGAACCCCGCCTTCCACAGCTTGGTCGCGGCATAGCCCTCGAAGATCGTCCACTGGCCCGAGCCGAACATTCCGACCGCGCCTGGGCCGTCGCTCTTCAGCGCTTCTTTCCACTTCGCCGCCATCAGGTCGAAGGCCTCGTCCCAGCTCACTGCAACGAACTCGCCGTTCTTGTCGTACTGGCCATTCGTCTTGCGCATCAGCGGCGTCGTCAGGCGGTCCTTGCCGTACATGATCTTGGAGAGGAAGTAGCCCTTCACGCAGTTCAAGCCGCGGTTCACCGGTGCCTGCGGGTCGCCCTGGGTCGCGACGACACGGCCGTCCTGCACGCCCACCAGCACCGAGCAGCCGGTGCCGCAGAAGCGGCACGGTGCCTTGTCCCAGCGCAGCGCTTCCGTCTGCGTTGGTGCGGCGGCCTGCACGGTGATGGGAATGGCGAGCGGTACGCCGGCGGCGGCAGCCGCGGCGGTCAGCGCCTGCGTCTTCAGGAAGTCTCGGCGGTTTGTGGTCATGAGTGCTCCGTGTGCGCGACAGCATGGTGCTGTCGGCGCCGATGTGTGCGTGAGGTGCATCGTGCGCGTGTGCGCGCACGTCGGTCTTGATCTACGTCAAGTCAGCGGTCGAGCCCGATGGGCCGCGCTCAGGCTGCTGCGCCAGTCGGAGAACTCGGCAATTTCCGGCTGGCTGTCAGAGACATCCGCGCCCGAATGCTCGTAGACCAGCGACGTGTTGATGACGATGGGCCACTGCGAAATCTCGGCCAGGCTGGCCGCCGCAGCGCGGCCGGGCGCGTCTTCAATGACGAGGATGAGCCGGCCATCGCCGGGGTCGAGTGCCACGTCGACACCCACGAGCTCGCTGAGCCGCTCGCGCAACGTGGCTGCGTCGTCGGTCCTAGCGCGCACGATCACGCCAAGTATGCTCATCTGCGTTTGCCTCGGGGCTGCGTGTTCGGTGGTTGGATTCTCGGGCGGGGTGGCGTGTCGCGCTTGACCGAGATCAAGCGCGGAGTTGTTTCGAGCGCGCCGACAATCGCTTCACGGCCTGCACGTAGCGTGTCAGCGTCGGCGAGCGATCGCCAGCACTCAGGCGTATGTCGAGCAATTGAAAGGTCCCGCGCGTCGCGTACGCGCGTTCGAGAGCGGCTTCGAGTTCGGCGCGGGTGCGCACCAGATACCCGGTACCACCCATGCCCGGGGCCATGGAAGCGAAATCCCAGGTACCCAGGTCGTTGAAGCGTGCGTCGGGCTCGAATGCGCGCAGCATTTCCCAGCTTGCGTTGTTGAACAACAGCACGATCGGGTCCCAGCCGTAGCGTTTCGCGTTACCCAGCTCCCACCCCGTCATCTGGAACGCGCCGTCGCCCACCAGCACGATCGGGCGCTCGCCGGTTGCCGCCTGCAAACCCAGGCCGGCGGGAACACCATAGCCCATCGTCGCGTAGTAGCCCGGCGCGACGAGCGCCGTCGGGTCCACGTCCATCGCCGTGAACAGGCAGTCGCCCACGTCGCTGGCGATCGGCATCCGGCCATGGCGGCGCAACAAACGGTTCACCGCGTCGGCGATGTCGGCGGGCGCGACGGGCGTGTCGTCGATGCGCGCAGGCTCGCGGCCGGGTGGACCGGCATCGGCGCGCGGCGACGGCGCCCCGGCGGGCCCGTGCACCCGCTCCAGCAGTGCGTCGACGAGGTTCGCCAGCGGCACGTCCGAGTAGGCATGGTGCCCCATCACGACGCGCCCACCGAGCGCCTGAATCGAAAAGCGCAGATCGATGCGTTGCGCTGATACGGCGAAATTGGTGTCCGAGACGATCACGCCGAGCAGCAGCAAGCCGTCCGAGCCTTCGACGTCGGCCGACAGCGTGGGGTCGCCAGCCAGGCCGAGGTAGGTGCCGCGCAGCGTGATGCCGGTGTCGGCCAGCAGGCCTCGGCCCATGAAGCTCGTGACCACGGGTAGGCCCAGGCGCCGTGCCAGCTCCGCCACCTTTGCTTCGAGCGCATAACGGCGCACTTCCACCCCCACCATCAACATGGGCCGGCGTGCCTGGCGCAGGCGCTCCAGCAACTCGTCGGCGCAAGCGGCGAGTGCCTCTCGGTCGACTTCGATCGGCGCCATGCCGGGAACCTCGGCGCAGGCGCGCTGCGGCATATCGCGCGGAATCTCCAGGTACACCGGCCGGGATTCACGCAGCGCAGCATCGAGTACTTCGGCAATCTGCTGCGGTGCTCGCAGCGCATCGTCGAGCCGGGCGCGCGCGACCGTCAGTTCCTCGAACACGCGCCACTGCGAATCGAGTGTCTTCACCTGGTGGTGCAGCAGGTAGCCGCTCGACGCCTCGGAGGCCGCGGGCGCGCCCGACAGCACGACGAGTGGCACGCGCTCGGCGTACGCGCCGGCCACCGCGTTGACGATGTTGAACGCACCCGCGCCATACGTCACCGCAGCCACACCCAGACCGCCACGCGCCCGCGCGGCAGCGTCCGCGGCGAAGCCCACTGCGGGTTCATGCGACAGCGTGTACAGCGGCAACGTTGCGCAGCGTTCGATCTCGCGAAACAGCGGTAGCGCAAAGTCGCCCGGTATGCCGAAGACTTCGGTCGCACCACGCCTGGCGAGGGCGTGCAGCAGGCGTTGCGTCAAGTTGATCGTCGCCATGGGGTGGTTCGTGGTTCAGGTCCTCTCTGGCATCGGACTCACATCGCCGCCGAGCATCTTGGTCAACAGGTCGCGCACGCTGCGAATCTCGGCGCCAAACGGCAGCTCGCCGCGCCCTGTGAAGAACAGGCCATGCTTGACGTCGCCGCGCAATGCCGCCGCGAGCTGGTTGTCGATGCAGAACTGGCCCCAACCCGGCAGGCCGTCACGCAGCCCGCATTGCGCCAGGCAGTCGAAGGCCTTGGTGCAGCGCTTCTTCGCGTGCGTCACGGCTTGTAGCCTGGGCAAGGCTTTCAGGTAGGCGAGCAGCCAGGGCGTGGCCACGGCGCGCGCGGGCAGGCCGGCGACGCTGGTGAACTCGATCTTGTCTTCTTCGCGCGCCTGGGCCAGGACGCGCTTGAACTCGGGGTGCGCGTCGCCCTCAATCGTCACCGCGAACGGTGTCCCCAGTTGCACCGCCGCTGCGCCCATGCCTTGCAGGCGCACGATGTCGGCGTGGCTGCGGATGCCACCAGCGGCGATCAGCGGCACGCTGCCTTCCACGCCGGCCGCGCGCAGGAATGTCAGCACCTGCGGCAGCACAATCTCAAAATCAAAGCGCGCGTCATTCAGATCTGCGATCTTTGCCGCACCCAGGTGCCCACCGGCATAGCGCGGATGCTCGATCACGATCGCATCGGGAAGGCGCTTCTTGCGCTCCCATTTCTTCACGAGCAGTTGCACGCCGCGCGCGTCCGACAAAATCGGCACGAGTGCCGTGCGCGGGTGGTCCTGCGCGAGATCGGGCAGGTCCAGAGGCAAGCCGGCGCCGACGACGATCGCATCAATGCCGCATTCGAGCGCGCGCTGCACCGTAGGCGCGTATTCGGATACCGCACGCATCACATTGATGGCGAGCAGCCCTTGGCCCTGGGCGGAGTCGCGCGCGGCGCGGATCTCGCGTTCCAGCGCCTCCAGGTTCGCGGCGTTGATGGCGTCTTTCGCGGCCTGCCCGAAGCCCAGGTTGCTCGTGCGCTGCATCAGGTCGGGGTGGTGGCGGCGCAGGTCCACCGATGAGATCGTGCCCACCGCACCGAGCGCTGCGCAGCTGCCGGCGAGCCGGTGCGCCGACACACCCACGCCCATGCCGCCTTGCACGATCGGCAAGAGCAGCTTGCCGCCCAGGCGCAGCGGCTTCAGCGCGCCGCCTTGAAGCAGCGCCATCAATTCGTCGGCGGCGTGACCCGGGGTGCGGGCAGCATCGGCGGCATCGGCAGCATCAGAAACGGCCATCATCATCAGGCAAGGCGCAGGTGCGCCGCACAGTTGCAACCGGTGCACGCTAGCGAGATGTCGGGCGCACGTGTTGATCTTCATCAAGCGCGCTGCCGCGAGCGTGGCGATCGGAACGCGCACGGACGCACCGCCAGACCAGAATGGGCGCATTGCCCCATGGACTTCGAGCCCACCCCCCACGCGCTGGAATTGCGCAGGCAGCTGCAGCGTTTCATGGACGACCTGGTGCTGCCCTCGTTGCCCGACTGGCAGCGCTACGCAGACGCGGGTGTCTACCCGCTCGACGTGATCGAGCCGTTGAAAGCGCGGGCGCAAGCCCTCGGGCTGTGGAACCTGTTCCTGCCTGGGTTGCGCGACGACCAGCCGGGAACGCGCCTGAGCCACGTCGACTACGCGCCGCTCGCGGAGGTGATGGGTCGCGTGCCCTGGTCGGCCGAGGTCTTCAACTGCAGCGCGCCCGACAGCGGCAACATCGAACTGCTGCAACTCTTTGCGGACCCGGCGCAGACCGAGCGCTGGCTGGACCCGCTGCTGCGCGGCGAGATCCGCTCGTGCTTCGCGATGAGCGAGCCCGATGTTGCCTCGAGCGACCCGACGCAACTTCGCACCAGCATCGCCCGCGACGGCGATATGCTGGTCATCAACGGCCGCAAGTGGTTCATCACCGGCGCCGCGCATCCGAACTGCGCTCTGATCTTGCTGATGGGAGTCGATGCCTCCGTGGCCGAACCGGCAGGTGAGCCCGCCAGCCCGGGCGCTGCGCACCGGCGCCATTCGATCGTGCTGCTGCCGCTGGCCACGCCGGGTGTGACGATCGAGCGCAACATCCCGGTGATGGACCATCAGGCGCTCGACGGCCACTGCGAAATCGTGCTGCGCAATGTGCGTGTGCCGCTGGAGCATCGGCTCGGCGCCGCAGGTGCCGGGTTTTCGATGGCGCAGGCCAGGCTCGGGCCGGGACGCGTGCACCATGCGATGCGTTCCATCGGCCAATGCGAACTCGCGCTCGAGCTGATGTGCGAGCGCGCGCTCGAGCGCAGTACCTTCGGCGCGCGCATCGCCGACCATGCGAACGTGCAGGACTGGATTGCGCTGTCCCGGATCGAGATCGACCAGGCCCGTCTGCTCGTGCAGCGCGCCGCGTGGCGCATGGACCGCGACGGCAACGCCGCAGCGCGCGAAGACAGCGCGGCGATCAAGCTCGTCACGGCGCGCCTGCAGACGCGCGTGCTCGACCGCGCGATGCAGGTCTTCGGCGCGATGGGTCTGAGCCCCGACACGCCGCTGGCGAGGTTGTGGAGCTGGGGCCGTGCGCTGAGGCTGCTCGACGGGCCCGATGAAGTGCACCTGCGCAGCATCGCGCGCGCCGAACTCGGCCGCGCGAAGGCGCGCCGCGGTGCATCGGCGCCCTATCTGCGCCGCTGGATGCCCGAGCCGGACAGCGCGTCACCCCGGCCCGAGACTCACAGCGTGTCATCCCGGCGCAAGCCGGGATCCACCGAATGACGGCACGCGACAGCCCGCACCCTGCACGCCACCATGAGCAAGAGCCTGATCAAGATCGACGAGCCTGCCGCGCCAGTGCAGGCGACACCCCCCTGGGCCCTGTGGCAGCTCGGCTTTCGCCCGTTCTACTTGCTGGCCGGCGCATTCGCCGCGATGTCGGTGCTGCTCTGGACGCTCCAGTTCACAGGCTGGTTGCCCGGGGGGTATCTGGCCGGGCCGCTGTGGCATGCGCATGAAATGCTGTTCGGCTACGCGCTCGCGGTGGTCGTCGGCTTCCTCTTCACTGCCGGACGTAACTGGTCGGGCCGGCCGACGCCGAGCGGCGCGGCGTTGGCCGCATTGGCGTTGCTTTGGCTCGCCGGCCGCGTGCTCGTGCTCACGCCATTGGGCTGGGCGGCGGCGCTGGTGAATATGGCGTTTCCGCTCGCTGCGGCGTTCGGCCTGGGCCGGGCCCTGATCGGCGCGCGCAATCGGCGCAACTATTTCTTCGTCGGCCTGCTCGTGCTGTTCGGATTGGCGCAGTTCGGCGTGCACCTGTCGCATCTGGGTGTCGTCGATCTGCCGGGCTGGCTCGGCATACGCCTCGGGCTGGACATGCTGCTGTTCATCATGGCGGTGATGGGCGGCCGCGTGATCCCGATGTTCACGAACAACGGCGTGCCCGGTGCGGCGGCGCGGCGCGTCGCGGCGCTCGAGTGGTTCGCGCTGGGGGGCTTGCTGGTGCTCGCGGCAGCCGACGCACTGGCGCTGCAAGGCCCGGCGCTCGCGGCGTTGCTCGGCGCGTGCGCCGCAGCGCATCTGCTGCGTCTGGGGTTCTGGCAGCCGTGGCGCACATTGAACACGCCGCTCGTCTGGATACTCCACGCCGCCTACTTGTGGATCGTGTTGTACCTCGCGCTGCGCGCGGCAGCGGAGCTGGGGTGGCTCGCGCCGTCGCTCGCCGCACACGCGCTCACGGTCGGCGGCGTCGGCGGCCTGACGTTGGGCATGATGATCCGCACCGCGCGCGGCCACACCGCGAGACCGTTGCGCGCCGACGCCTTCGACAGCGCATGCTTCGTTGCCGTGCAGGCCGCCGCGGTGGTGCGTGTGCTGCTGCCGTTGCTGGCGCCCGGTGCCACGCTGGCGGCGATCGTCGCCTCGGCGCTGCTCTGGTCGCTCGCGTTCGGCCTGTTCACGCTGCGCTACTGGCCGGTGCTGACACGCGCGCGGCTCGACGGCAAGCCGGGCTGACCCAAGGTGGACTATCCGACACTCAAGCTGGTGCACCAGACGGCCGTCGTGCTGTCGATCGGCGGCTTCATCGTGCGCGGCGTCGCGGCGCTGCTCGATGCACGCTGGCTGCGCGGCACGGCGGCGCGCACGCTGCCGCACATCGTCGACACCGTGCTGCTTGCTTCGGCGGTCGGTCTGGCGTGGTGGCTCCGCCTGAACCCGCTGGCCACGCCCTGGCTGCTCGCCAAGATCGTCGGGTTGCTGCTCTACATCGCGCTGGGCATGGTGGCCCTGCGCCCGGGCGTGCCACGCGCCGTGCGCGCCGCGGCGTTCGTCGCCGCAGTGCTGTGCTTTGCGCAGATCGTGGCGATGGCGCTGACCAAGAGCGTCGGCGGAGTTCTCGTGTGGCGCTGACACTGCGCCGGCACGCATGCGAGGTTCGGTCAGGCGCGGCTACAACCCCAGTTTCAGACCAGGCTTCGGGCTGTAGTTGACGCTGAGGAACGAACCCACCTCATCGCCACTGCCGTCGAGCTTGCGCTGCTTGCCCGAGCGCACGTTCAGCCACCAGCCCTCGGCGACGCGGTAGTCCAGGCCCACGGCGCGCCGGAACGTGGTCTGCGAGGTTGTGATGTCGCGCGATTTCGCGTTGCTGAATTCGACCAGCGCGCGAAACGACGCGGAGCCGGCGGCGAAGCGCGTCGCGACCAGCGTCGAACTGTTCAAGCTCACGGGCCCGCTCACCAGCGACTTCAGCACCGGTTCGTTGCGGCTGCGGCGGACGACGAGACTCAGCGCGCCGTTGTCACGCAGCGACTGGGGCATCGCGGACACGCCGTCGAAGCCCCAGACCAGCCCCAGGGCGAACGTGCGCCCCAGACCTTGCTGCGCGCCGCTGCTGTCGGCGCGCTGGATCCAGCCCGTCCCGAACGAGGCCGAAACGCGCGAACGGTTCCAGCGCAGGTCGAGCTCGGCGAGCGCTTCGTTGACGCAGGCCTGGTACGCCTCGAGTGCGGCGCTCGGGTCCTTGCGCTTGAGCACCACCCGCCCGGGCTGCGTGGGCTGCGGTGGCGTCGGCGGGCTTGCGGCAGCGCCGCCTGCGGGCAGCGGCGCCGCGGCGTCCAGCGCGCGTTTCACGCAATCTTCGTTCGCGAAAGCGACCACGGGGTCGTCGTTCGGGTCGATGTACAGGCTCGTCTCGACCGCGACGGCGCGGCGCTGAAAATCCAGCGCATCGATCGGCGACTCGCCCTGCGCGTAGGAGAACGTGAGCGAACCCAGCAACCGGTTGCCCCAGTGGTTCTCACGCTTGCCGTTGGCCAGCTTCTTGCCGGCGTAGTCTTCAAGGCTCAACCGCGGAAAGGCGAGCGAGGTGCGTGCCGGCGTGATCGCCACGCCGAAGACCTTTTTCGACAGCGGCGTATCGCCCTTTAGTGCGACGGCGAAATCGCGCACGTTCTCGACCGTCGTCACCGCATCACCTCCCACCTTCGCGAGCCCGGCGGCCGACACCGAGGCCTGGCCGAAGCCGACGAGCAGGCCCTCGATGCTGTCTTCGACGCCCGTGCCGTTGAGCTTTTTGATCAGCGCGCCCGAGACCGGCTGCGCCACGGCGATCACCGGAAGCGCGGCCAGCAGCAGCAGAAGAGGAGTGCGCATCGCGGTCGCCTCAGGCGGTGACGAGGATGTCGAACTGGGCTTCGATCAGCGCCGCTTTCTGCGGCTCGTCGTTCAGGTCGCCCGAGACCTCCGGATCGAACACCCGTTGGTGGTCGACCTGCAACTGGAAGCGATACAGCGGCCCGAGCGCCTTGTGCACAAAGGCCGACATCACGCAGGTATACGTGGCGCCTGCGGGCAGCACGACCGAGCGGTCGTCTTCGCGCGGCACCGGGTCGGCGAAGTCGACGAACGCCACCATTTCGGGGCTGGCCCCGCCGACGCCGCGCCACAGCGTCAGCCGCACGCCGATCACGGCGCCGCCGTCGCGGCTCAAGTGGAAGTGAACTGGAGACGTGGCGTTGAAGACCATGGCCTACTTCCTCCGTGCGCAGTTCAGTGCCGCGGATTGCCGAGAGGTGCGCGCTTGCCCGTCGAGCCGGTCCGCTGCGCGGCATTTTGCTCGCGCATACTCGGTTCAGTCGCGGCCCCTGGTACTTTTCCCTATGTAAATATTCACCTTCGGTCACCCCGCGGAGGGCTTGCGTTTCGCAGCGGGCGCTGGATGACGATCACGACCCCAGCACAGCGCTTGCCAGGGCGAGACAGCAGGTGCAGACTGCGCGCGTGCAAGACAACCAAGCCGATGTGCAGGCATGGGTGAAGCAGCGGCGCAAGGCGCAGCCATGCGCCGACCTGCCCGCGGATGCGAGCCACATCTGGGGCCTGGCGCTGTCGGGCGGCGGCATTCGCTCGGCGGTGTTCTGCTTCGGCCTCGTGCGTGCGCTGGCCAAACACGGCGCGCTGCCACGTTTCGACGTGCTGTCCACCGTGTCCGGTGGCGGCTACATCGGCTCGGCGCTGGGCAAACTCTTCCACGACGCCGGCAGCCGCGAAGAGGTCAGGCAGGTCTACGCCGCACTCGAGGGTGCCGACCGGAACTGGTTCACCTGGTGGCTGCGCGCCAACGGCCGCTACCTGATTCCGCGCGGCTTCAAGGACACGCTGTTCGCGCTCGCCTCGCACCTGCGCAACCTGATGGGTGTGCACATCGAGCTCGGCGTGCTGGCGCTGGTGCTGGCGATCGGATTGGCCTTCTTCAACATCCTCGTGTGGAGCGGTCTGGCAGCGCTGCCGGGTGCGCAGGATGTTCTTCGGGCGATGCCGTATGCGATGCATTGGCTGCCCACCTTGTGGCTGAGCCTGTTGCCGCTGGCGCTGCTGGTCATCACGCTGATGGCGGCTTACTGGACGCTGCCCGAGCCCGGAGCCAAGGGCGTGCTGCGGCCGGCGATGTACCTCGCCATGTCGGTGGCTGCGCTGATCGCGCTGCTCCTCGTGCGCCCACCTTTAACGAGCTTTGGCAGCGTCTCGGCACTGTGGAGCGTGGCGCTGCTCGTCGCCCTGGGCTGGGGGCTGGCCGTCCCGCTGGCGCGCCACGCGCTGGCGCGCGCTCGGGCGCGTTACGCGCCCGGGGCGGCGCTCGCGCCTGCGGACCCGCAGCGTGCCGACGAACTGGCGCACGAGGACGCACGGCACCACCTCACCAGCCAGCTCGGCCGCCTGGGCCGAGCTGCCGCCGTGCTGCTGGGCCTGGGCGTGCTCGATCGTCTGGCCTGGTATCTCGCGTTCGAGGTTCAGGCGCTGGAGTCGCTGGCCGGCGTGGTGGTGGTGCTGACGGTTCTGCTGCGCGCCTTGCTGCCCAGGCTCGTGTCCAGCAGTTCCAGCGCGCGCCCGGCCTTGGGCCTGGGCCTGGCCGCGCTGGGAAACCTTGCCGGTTACGCCATGCTCACCAGTCTCGCGCTGCTGTGGCTGATGGCGTTTGACAAGCTGTTGTTCGTCGAGAACGCGAGCCGCGAGATCTACGCCTGGAGCGACCTGGGCGTGGCAGTGGTGGTGTTCATCGCGCTGCTGGGCTACGCCTGGTTGACGCGCCATGACTTCGGCTTCCTGAACCTGTCGTCGCTGCACAATTTCTACCGCGCGCGCATCACGCGCGGCTTTCTCGGCGCGGCCAACGGCTGGCGTTTTCCCGGCGGCGGGCAGGGCTCGATGCCGCCGCATCTGCGCGCTCTCGACCCCGTGGCGCGCGAAGCCGACGACGATTTCAAACCGCTGCACGTGATCAGCGTGCACGGGCGCGACGACGTGCCGATGGCGCAGTACCAACCACAGCGCCACGGCGGGCCGGTGCACCTGGTGAACGTCTGCGTCAACCAGACCCGTGACCCGCGCGGCGGCCTGTTCAACCAAGACCGGCGCGGTCTGCCGATGGAGCTGGGGCCGCAGGCCCACGTGCGGGTGAGCGGATCCGCCTGGCGCCGCGCCGAGGGCCAGGGCGCGCTGACCCTCGGCCGCTGGGCAGCGATTTCCGGTGCCGCCTTTGCGCCCGGCCTGGGCTCGCTGACGCGCGGCGGCGTGGCCGCGCTGTGCACGCTGGCCGGCCTGCGCCTGGGGTACTGGTGGCCGAGCCACTGCCTCGCCGGCGCTACCGCCGCGCCGGCGCGCAAGGAAGGCAAGTCCAGCGGCCTGTTGCGCGAACTGGTGGGCAATTTCACGGCGCAGCGCGGCGGCGCCTGGTATCTGAGCGACGGCGGCCACTACGAGAACACGGCCGCACTCGCGCTGCTGGCCGAACGCGCCGGCCTGATCGTGCTGGCCGACTGCGGCGCCGATCCGCGCTACCGATTCGAGGACGTGGAGAACCTGGTGCGCAAGGCGCGCATCGACTTCGAGGCCGAGATCGAATTCCTGCGCCCGAAGCCCGACCAACCCGACACCGCCTTCGCCTATTTCGGCTCGCTCGACGACCTCGCTTCTCCCGCCAGCCAGGCCTGCCTGGCGCTGGCGCGCGTGCGCTACTGCGGGTTGAAAGAGCCTGGCTATCTGGTACTCGTCAAACCCAATCTGTCGGCCGGCATGACCGCCGATCTGGTGAACTTCAAGCGCGACCACCCCGACTTCCCGCAGGAGACCACGACCGACCAGTTCTTCGGCGAAGCGCAGTGGGAGAGCTACTTCAAGCTCGGCCGCATCATCGGCAGGCCCCTCGACGCGGCGCTGCTGCACAAGCTCGCTGATAGCGCCGACGAACGCTTCGAAGACGACCTCGGCACCCGCGCGCAGCGCGTCGCCGGCAAGGATGCTGAGGCGAATGACGCCAACCCTGCCGGCGACGCCAAGGTGGCGTCGCGGCTGCCGGCGCGAATTGCCGGCACCGCGCTCGCCGCCTCGGTGGGCCTGGGCGCGGCGGCCACGCTCGGTGTGACACTGTGGCAGGGCATCGAGGGCTGGCGCGCCCAGCGCGAAGCCGCCGCCAAGGTCGAACAGGCTGCGCTCACCGAACTGACCACGCGCTACCTCGCGTGGGAGGGGCAAAAGCCCGAGGCCTTCACGCCCCTGGTGGCGACGCTGTTGCGCGCCAGCGATCACGGTGCCTGCCGCGGTGCCGAGGCAGGCTGGATCCATGACTCCCAGCTCGCCCAATGCGCGGTGCAAAGCGTGCGCGATGCCTGCGGCACCCCCGCCGGCGCGATGCACTTCGGCTGCCGCCTGCTCGAGACCACCAAGGCGATCGATTGTCTGAAGCAGGTCTTGCCGTCGCCCGTGCACTACTGGGGCTTCGAGTTCCGCGACCCCGCACGGCCGAACCTTGCAGCTTGCCCGGTGCTGGTGCCGGCCGGCGCGGACGCAGCGGCGGCCGCCGCGAGCGCGGCAGGTGTTGGGGTCGCGCCCGCGCGGCCAGCGCCGCCTGGTGCCGTGATGGCGGTGCCCACACCCGCCGGCGCGGCAGCAGAGTCGGCGTCGCCGGCGCCGGCGTCACCCGGCGCGGGCAGGCCCTGCGAGGGCAAGACGGTCCACGTGCAGATCTTCGGCGGCCAACAGCGCGCGAGCTTGCGCGCGCTGCGCGAGCCCTGGCGCCAACTGGGCGCCACAGTGCCGCGCACCGAAGACGTGCTGGACAGCGCGCAACGCAAAGACCAGACCCCACCGCGCGCCGGCACCGACGAAACGCGAACCTACTTCCACGACGCCGGCTCGCAGGCGTGCGCGCTGGAACTGGTCAAGGCCGCGCGCGCCGTGCCGGGCGACCTGCCGCGCTGGGCAGACCCGGTGCCGCTGCCGCCGCGCCTGCGCCCGACGCCGGGAGTGATTGAAGTGTGGGTGGCGCCGGGCGCGAACCCGAGCCAGAGCGCGGCGCGCTGAGGCACCCGCTTGACGTTGGAGTCGACGACCCGTTTAACGGGAACCAGGATCTCCTCAACCGTTCATGGTCAAACCGCCGGACACGCTCAGCACCTGTCCGGTCACGTAGGCAGCGTCATCGCTGGCGAAGAACAGCCCGGCCCCGGGCAGGTCGTCGGGCTGGCCGATGCGTCCGAGCGGGATCGAGCGCGTGAACGCTTCCATCAGCTTCTCGGGGTTGCCGGCGCCTTGCTTGTAGTCTTCGAACAGGGCCGTCGCCGTGGGGCCGGGGCAGACCACGTTGACGGTGATGCCGTGGCGTGCGTGTTCACGCGCGATGGTTTTCGAGAACGCCACCAGCCCGCCCTTGCAGGCCGCATACACCGCTTCACCCGAGGAGCCGACGCGCGCCGCATCCGACGAGATGTTGACGATGCGGCCTCGTCTGCGCGCGACCATGCCCGGCAGCACTGCGTGGTGCATGTGCAGCGCGCCGATGAGGTTGATCGCGATCAGCTTGTCCCACTGCGCCGGCTCGGTCTTCGTGAAGGGCTTGAAGACATCCCAGCCGGCGTTGTTGACGAGCACGTCGATCGGGCCGAGCTGGGCTTCGCAGGCCTGCACCGCGGCATTGACGCTGTCGCGGTTGGTGATGTCGCAGACAAAGGCCTGAGCCTGGCCGCCTTCGGCGCGGATCGCCGCAGCCACCTTCTCGGCTGCCTCGAGGTTCAAGTCGAACACCGCCACGCGTGCGCCTTCGCGGCCGAAACGCTTGCAGGTGGCGCCGCCGATGCCGCCGCCACCGCCGGTGACGGCCACGGTCTGATTGTCGAATCGCTTCATGAAGAGTCCTTTTCTACAGTCCGAGTCGCGTCGCCATTTTTCGCATCGACCAAGTATCAACGATGTCACGCGCACCTTGCACTGCCTGCTGAAGATGCTGGAGAACATGCAGCGGCTGGATGCGGAACGCGGCTCTGTCGACGAAAGCGCTGCGGACAATGGGGAGCCGTGAGCATCGG
>JANNKM010000444.1:0-25013 GCA_031396305.1 Rhizobacter sp. | reverse complement strand
GCCAGCGCATCGTGCTCGTCATGCGCCCGAGCAGCGGCGCCGGCGTGACCGCCTGGCGCAACGCGAGAAAGTTGATGAACACGAGCACTGCGCCGAAGCCGAACAGCACCAGCATGGCCGAGAACATCAGCGTGCCCCAGGCGTTGGCCGGCGCGAACGACAGCAGCATCCAACCCGCGCCGCAGATCGCGAAGCCCGTCACCAGGCAGGGGCCGGGGCCGAGGCGCTGGCTGATGCGGTTGCCGAAGATGCTGGCCGCGACCGTGCCCACGCCCAGGCCGACATAACTCAAGCCGACCTGCTGCTCGTTCAAGCCCAGCGTGCGCGTCGCGAACAGGATCTGCACGACGATCGCCGCGTGATGACACATCTGCCACACCCCCACGGCGGCTGCCAGCGTGACGAGCAGGCGATTGCCCGCGACGAAACGCACTCCCGCCTTCAGGTCACGCCAGAAGTCGCGGCGCTCGGGCCGGCGCATCTGTTCCTCGATGCGAATGCCGCGCAGGATGGCCGCCGAGACGAGCAGCGCCACGGCATCGACGAGCAGTGCCATCGGTGCACCGACCATCTTGATGAGCACGCCCGCCACACCCGGGCCAGCCACTTCGGCGCCGGAACCGGCAAGCGCGTTCTTCGCATGCGCTTCGACCAGCCGTTCGCGCGCGACGACTTGCGTCAGCACGATTTGCGCAGCGCTGCCCGCCACCGTGTACACCGTGCCGATGACGAAGCCCGCGCAATAGAGCCAGGGCATCGACAGCCAGCCCAGCCACCAGGCCAGCGGAACGCTCGCGACGACGAGCGCAAGCACGCTCTCGCCGACCACGTACACCGGCAACTTGCGCACCCGATCGAGCCACACGCCCGAGGGCAGCGAGAACAGCACGAACGGCAGGATTTCCATCGCCGTCAGCAGGCCCATCTGGGTGGGACTGGCGTGCAGCAGCACCGCCGCGGTGAGCGGCAGCGCGAGCATCGTCACCTGGCCGCCGAGCGAGCTGATCAGGATCGACGTCCACAGGCGCCGGTAAGCGGCGTCGCGCAGCAAATCGCCGGGGGCCAGGGCAAAGCGGTTACGCAACGCGCCTCGCCACATTCTCAAACCGTTTCTCATGACTTCACCAACTTCTTCTCGTGCGGGCGTCTTGTGGACACCCGGGTGGGCCGTGGGGCCCGAAGCAGCGGAGAGAGGACTCTTCAGAACCGTTTTCCGCTGAGACTCTCAGCGGTACTTCGGTTGAAGTGGTGACTGAGAGGACTAGATGCGCGCCGGAATCCGGGTCAGCGGATTCGGGGTCGCCGGGTGGGATCGCTCGCCCATGGTGCGGGCGAAGCTGACGCGCCAGCACATCAACGCAGCGATCCCGCCGACCAGGCCGGCGTGCTGTGTGTGGGGGGCGTTTAGCTTCATGGATTCGGATCCTCAAGTGCGAGCCGCGATGATAGCGGGGCAGCAGTGCCGCTGGCAAGCAAAATGACGGGCCAATCCTGTCCAATACGCGCATGAGTTCCAAGTCCACCGCGCCTGCCTTGCGCAGCGCAGCTTCAGCTCCACGCGCTCGGTGGCTGGGCGTGGCCGCGCTGGCTCTGTTCATCGGCCTGGCGCTGCAGGGTCCGATCCAGCAGTGGGACAACTACCACGCCTTCGCCGACACCCGCGCCTGGCTGGGCGTGCCACACGCTGCGGACGTGCTGAGCAACGTGCTGTTTTTGATCGTCGGCGCGTTCGGGCTGTGGCGACTGTCGAAGTCAGCGCTGGCATGGCCGTCGCGCAACGCGTGGCAGTTGTTCTGCGTGGCGATTCTTTGCACATCGGCGGGCTCTGCGTTCTATCACTGGGCGCCGAACAACACCGCCCTCATGTTTGACCGCATTCCGATCGCCTGGGCCTGCGCGGCGCTGACTTGCGCACTGCTGGCCGAACATGTGCATCGGCGCTGGGCTGCTGCTTCCGTTCTGGCGGCGGGCTGGCTCATCGCCACCGCTGCGGTTGTCTACTGGTGGGCCACCGAGCTGCGCGGTCTGGGCGACTTGCGGCCCTACCTGTATGTGCAGATCCTGCCGATGCTGTTGGTGCCGCTGGCGCTGTTGTTGCGCCTGCCCGCAGTGCAGCCCGCCTGCACGCCCGCCGGCGCGTGGTGGTCTGTGCTCGGCTTGTACGCCGCCGCGAAAGCGATGGAAGCGGCGGACCATGCAGTGCTTGCTGCGACCGGGTTGATCAGCGGCCACACGCTCAAGCACTTGCTGGCCGCGGCGGCCGCGGCGTGGATTGTTCGTGCCGTCACGCGCGAGCGGCGAGCCGCCTGACTTCTCTATCGAATCAACTCCTGCAGCGCATCGGCGAGCCGATTCAGGTCGGCCTCGTCGTTGTACACATGCGGCGACACGCGCACCGCGCTGCCGCGCACCGACACATGGATCTGCTGCCGCGCCAGCGCCGCGCGGCAGGCTTCGGGCGCGAGCCCCAGGGGCAACTTCACGCCGAAAATGTTCGCGGCGCGCTCGGTTTCGTCGGCCACCTCGAAACCCAGCGTGCGCAGGCGCCCGACCGCGTTGCGCTCGATGCCCAGCAAATACTCGCGCACGCGCCGGGGTTGCCATTCGAGCAGCAAGCCGCAGGCGACTTCGAGCATCGAGATCAAACCGGTGCTGGCACGCAAACTCGTGTCGAAGCGCCGCATGCCCGGCGCATAGTTGTCTTCGTACTCGACCAGGCGCGAGAAGTTGTCGCTGCCGGCGCGGGTGAGCCAGCTCTCTTCGAGCGGGCTGGCGTCGAGAAAACGATCGCTCAGCACCGCAAAGCCCAGGCCGTAGTTGCAGAGCATCGCCTTGTAGCTGTGCACCACCAGGAGATCGGGCTGGACGCTGCGCACGTCGAAGGGCATGGCGCCCACGGTTTGCGTCGCGTCCACCACCAGCACGGCGCCGACTTCGCGGCAGCGTTGCGCGATTCGCTCCAGGTCGAACAAGGTGCCGTCGGCCCAGTGCGCGGGCTCGGCGGCCACAAGCACAGTATTCGCATCGATCGCGCCCAGGAGCGCCGCGTTCCACAGCGCGGCGCGGCTGCGGCCGGCGTGCGGTGTCGACCAGGGCGCTTCGGGGGCCGCCACCATGCGCATCTCGACGCCGCCGGCGCGCCAGTTGCGCCAGGGGTAGACGTTGCTCGGAAACATCTCGCCCAGCATCACCACGTTTTGTCCGGTGCGCGGTTGCACGTTCTTGGCGACGATGGCGGTGGCATACGCTGCGGTGGGCACGAAGGCCACCTGCTGCGGATCGGCATTGACGAGCCGCGCGAACAGGCAACGCGTGCGCTCGGCGGGCTCGAAAAAGTCGGCTGCGGTGATGCCGAACGGCGCCGCACGCTGCGCGATCGCCTGGATGCCCGCCTGCTGCACCGGCTTGGCCAGCGGGCCCATGTAGGCGCTGTTCAGATAGCAGTGGCCCGGCGGAATCGAGAACAGCGGCGATTGGCAGGCCAGGGGGTCAGGCGAGGCAGACATGGACACCGCATGCTCTAGTTGGCGACGCTCGATCATCGCGCATCGGGCCGGGGCGACCGGCCTAGGAGCCTGGGCGCTCAACTGCGATAGTCGGCGTTGATCTTCACGTAGTCGACGCTGAGATCGCAGGTCCACACCGTCGCGTGCGCCGGGCCGCGGTGCAGATCGACACGCACCGTGATCTCGTCGCGCTTCATCACGCGCTGGCCGTCGGCCTCTTGGTAGCTGGGGTGGCGCCCACCCTTGACGACGACATGCACGTCGTCGAGAAACAGGTCGATGAGGTTCTGGTCGAGATCGTCAATGCCGGCGTAGCCCACGGCGGCGAGGATGCGCCCGAGGTTCGGATCGCTCGCAAAGAACGCCGTCTTCACGAGCGGCGAATGCGCGATGGCGTATGCCGCGAGACGGCACTCGTCCTTGGTCTTGCCGCCGTCCACGCGCACCGTGATGAACTTGGTGGCACCTTCGCCGTCGCGCACGATCGCCTGCGCGAGCTGCTGCGAGACCTCGATCACCGCCTGGCGCAGCAGCGACCCTTCAGCGGACTCGAGCTGCGTGATCTGCGCATGGCCGGCCTGGTGCGTCGCGATCAGCATGAACGAGTCGTTCGTCGACATGTCGCCATCGATGCTGATGCGGTTGAAGGATCGGTCCGCTGCTTCGCGCAGCAACTCGGGCAGGAGCTGCGGCGCGACCGCGGCGTCGGTGGCGACGAAGCCCAGCATCGTCGCCATGTCAGGGCGGATCATCCCGGCGCCCTTGGACATGCCGGTGATCGTGACCGCCTTGCCGCCGATCTGCACCCGCCGCGACACCGCTTTCGCCACGGTGTCGGTCGTCATGATGGCTTGCGCCGCTTCGCCCCAGTGGGCTTCGTCCAGATCCGCCAGCGCGCCGGGCAGGCCGGCCTCGATGCGCTCGATCGGCAGCGGCTCCATGATGACGCCGGTGGAAAACGGCATCACCTGTTCGGGCGCGATGCCAAGCTGTGAGGCGAGCGCCTGGCAGCTGCGCAGCGCCCGATCCAGCCCCTCCTGACCGGTACCCGCGTTCGCGTTGCCGGTGTTGATGAGCAGCGCGCGGATCTCTTTGCCTGGTTGCGATGCCGCGAGGTGCTTGCGACACAGCTGTACCGGCGCCGCGCAAAAGCGGTTGCTCGTGAACACCCCGGCGACCGTTGCCCCGGGGCTCAGGGCGATCACCGTCAGGTCACGCCGATTCGCCTTGCGCACTCCGGCCATCGTGATGCCCAGGCGCACGCCAGGGACGGGGAACAACAGTGAGGGGTCGGGAGGCGAAAGGTTGACAGGCATGGCGGGTCGGAAAAGTTTGCGCCGATCATAGGCGGGTGTGCCGCGACAATTCCGGCAAGACGTCGACCGATCGCACCGCCATGACCGACCCAAGCCCCACCTGCGTGTCACCCCCTGAAGCACTCGCCGCACTCTGGCATGCGGCAGGGCTGGCACCGCAGGCGCTGGGCTGGGCCAAGCTGGAAGGCGGGGAACCCGTGCTCGCCTCGTCGTTCGCGGTGGGCACCGCGGCGCAGACCAGCCTGGCGGCCGCAGCGCTCGCCGCCGCCGAGATCGGGTTCGCGCGCCACGGCGCACGCCAGCGCGTGGGCGTGGCGATGCGCCACGCCGCGCTGGAATGCCGCGGCTGGTTTTCGCTGAACGGGCGTGTGCCCGACCCATGGGACAAGTTGTCCGGTCTGTACTCGTGCGGCAGCGCAGTCGGCGCACCCGGCTGGGTGCGAATCCACGCGAACTTCGCGCACCACCGCGACGGCGCGCTGGAGTTGCTCGGCTGCGCGGTCGGCCCGGCGGCCGAGCGCGCCAGCGTGAGCGCCGCATTGCAGGCATGGCGCGCTGAAGACTTCGAAACCGCCGCAGCCCAAGCCGGCGTGGTGGTGGCCGCAGCGCGAGACTTCGCGGCCTGGGACGCGCACCCGCAGGCACGAGCCCTTGCAGCCGTACCCACGGTGAGCATCACCCCCATTGAAAGCGCGGACGATGCAGCGGCTGCTGCGCCTGCGCGCTGGCCCGCCGCGGCAAGTACCGATGCGCCGCTGCACGGCCTGCGCGTGCTCGACCTGACACGCATCCTCGCCGGCCCGGTTGCCGGCCGCACGCTTGCCGCCTATGGGGCGGACGTGATGCTGCTGAATTCGCCGGCGCTGCCCAACATCGAGTCGATTGCCGACACCAGCCGCGGCAAGCTCTCGGCGCATGTCGATCTGAAAACCGAGGCCGGCCGGTCCGCGCTGCGCCGCCTGATCGGCGAGTCAAATGTCTTCATGCAGGGCTACCGGCCGGGCGCGCTTGCGGCGTTGGGTTTCGGCCCGCGTGATGTGGCGCGTTTGCGCCCGGGCATCGTCTACGTTTCGCTGTCGGCGTATGGGTCGGTGGGCCCGTGGTCGGCGCGGCGCGGCTTCGACTCGCTGGTTCAAACCGCCACCGGTTTCAACCTCGCCGAGGCCGCGGCCTACGGCGCCACGCAGCCCCGCGCGTTGCCGATGCCGATCCTCGACTATGCGGCAGGTTATCTGCTCGCATTCGGCGCACAGGCCGCGCTGCTGCGTCAGGCCGTGCAAGGCGGCAGCTGGCATGTGCAGGTTTCGCTCGCCGGGGTCGGGCATTGGCTGCGCGGCCTGGGGCGCGTTGCCCACGGGGGACGGGCGCCGCAAGGCGGCGTCCTTGGGGCCCTCTCACTGAACCACGACGAATTTCTTCAGCACTACCCTGGCGGATTCGGTGATGTCGTCGCGCTGCGCCACGCCGCGGATTTTTCAGCGACCCCGGCGCGCTGGCAACGCCCGTCGATGCCGCCTGGCTCGCACCCAGCGGTATGGCCGCAGGCGTGAACCGCAGGGTGGGCTGATCGCTAACATCGCCCTATTCACTGAGCACTGAGCACTGAGCACGGAGCCTGACCCATGCGCATTCTTCTGGCCCTGATGGGCGCCTTGTCAATCGCGTTGAACGCGGGCGCGGCGCCGCTGCCGATCTTCGACTCGCACCTGCACTACAGCCACGACGCCTGGGAGCAATTGCCGCCGAAGGCGGCCATCGCGATCCTGCGCAAAGCCGGGCTGAAGGCGGCGATGGTCTCGAGCAGCAGCGACGACGGCACGCAAAAGCTGTATGCCGAAGCGCCCGACCTGGTGATCCCGGTGCTGCGGCCCTATCGCCAGCGTGGCGAAACGAGTTCCTGGGTGCGTGACCCCAGCATCGTGACGCACCTTGAATCGCGGCTGAAAGCGAATCGCTATGTCGCGATCGGCGAGTACCACGTCTTTGGCGCCGATGCCGATCTGCCGGTGGTGCGCCGCGTCGTCGAACTGGCGCGCGAGAACAAGCTGTACCTGCACTCGCATTCGGATGCCGACGCCATCGAACGCCAGTTCAAGCAAGACTCGGGCGCGCGCATCCTGTGGGCGCACTCGGGCTTCGACTCGCCCGACAAGGTGCGCGAGATGCTGCGCAAGCACAAGAACCTGTGGTGCGACTTGGCGTTTCGCAGCGACCATGCCAGCAACGGCAAGGTCGACCCGGCCTGGCGCGCTGCCTTCATGGAATTCCCAGACCGCTTCATGGTCGGCACCGACACCTTCACGCCGGAGCGCTGGCACTTCATCGTCGAACACGCGAACTGGTCGCGCCAGTGGCTCGCCGATCTGCCGACCGACGTGGCGGAACGCATCGCCTACAAGAACGGCGAGACCCTGTTCGGTGCGATGTTGAAGCGGCCATGACACCGGCTGCGCGGGTGCTCTGCGCGGCGCTTGGCGTGGTGCTGCCGGCCGCGGCAGCCTGCCCGCTGCCCAAGCCGGCCTTGCAGCAGGGCGCTGTGCAGGCGGCATGGAAGATCGACGCGGCGCCGATCACGGTCGGTCGCCATTTCGCCATCGACGTCCAGCTGTGCCCGGCCGACGCCACGCTCGCGCGGGTCGACGCGACGATGCCCGAGCACAAGCACGGCATGAACTACCGCCCGAGCGTGAAGGCCACAGGCGCCGGCCGATGGCGCGCCGAAGGGCTGATGTTCCACATGCCCGGCCGCTGGGAGTTGCGGCTGGATGTACAGGCGGCGGGCCGCACCGAAACCCTCGTCGACACCATCACGCTGCCGTGATCGCGTGGGCTTCAACGGCAGTGGCCGCGCTGATCGCAGTGGGGCCGGCATGGGCCGGCCCGATGCAATTCACGGCCGAAGAACGCGCGCGCATTCAGGCGCATGGGCCGTGGCCACCGCCACCCCTGCGTGATGCGGGCAACCGCGTCGACGGCCGCCGCGAGGCAGTCGAACTCGGGCGGCGCCTCTTTTCCGACAAGCGCCTTTCCGCGAGCGGCCAGTTGGCCTGCGCGAGTTGCCACGACCCCCGGCATGCGTTCCAGGACGGCAGGCGCTTCACCCGCCACGGCCGCAACACACCCAGCCTGCTCGATGCCGGGCAGCAGCGCTGGCTCGGCTGGGACGGCGCAAAGGACTCGCTGTGGGCGGCATCACTCGCGCCGTTGACGGCCGGCGACGAGCTTGCAGCGACGCCGCAGTCGCTGTTCGCCTTGCTCGCGCGCGACCGCAGCCTTCGGGGTCGCTACCGAAGATTGTTCGGCGCACCGGTGGCCAACGAATCACTGCTCGTCAATGCCGCGAAAGCGCTTGCCGCATACCAGGCGACGCTGGTGTCAGCGCGCACGTCGTTCGACGACTTTCGCGATGCGCTGTCGCGCGGCGACAGCGCTGCCGCGTCGCGCTATCCGGAATCGGCACAACGCGGTTTGAAGATCTTCGTCGGGCAGGGGCGCTGTTTCTTCTGCCACGCCGGACCCGCGTTCACGAACGGCGAGTTCGGCGACGTCGGCCGACCGTTCTTCACCGCCTCGGGTGCCGACCCCGGCCGCTGGGGCGGGCTGCAGCAGTTGCTGGCCAGCCCGTACAACCGGCTTGGCGGATTTTCCGACGCGCAAGCCGACGACGCGCTTGCCGTGGCGACGCGCCATGTCGTGATCGAGCCGCGCCACTTCGGCGAGTTCAAGGTACCCGGCCTGCGCGGGCTGCAGGCGACGGCGCCCTACTTCCACGACGGCAGCGCCGCCACCCTCGAAGACGTGGTGCGCCACTACAGCGAACTCGACGAGACCCGGCTGCACGCCGACGGCGCGCGCCTGCTGCAGGCGCTGAAGCTGACGCCGCTGCAGTCGGCCGACTTGGCCGCGTTCCTCAAGACGCTCAGTGCGCCGGCGCGGACGGGGCGCTGGGCGGCGGTTCGGAACGAGGGCAGTGGTCGGCCCGGGACTCAGTGATAGTCGTCCTCGAGTTGATGGCGCACCGCGGTGACGACCACTTCAGCGGCGCCCTCGATCTCGAAAAGCGCGACATAGCCTGATCGCCCGAAAGGAATGATCAACTCTCGCAAGAAGGGACTCTGCCCAGCCTTGCGACAAGTGAACGGCGACGTCTTCAATGTGGCGAAACCGGCGCGAATGGCCACCAGCGCCTGCTCGGCCAAGGTCAGGTCGCCGCCGTCGCGCGCCAGTTCCCTCTCAAGCACGAAGTCGAACAGCCGATCCAGGTCCGCCTCGGCCTCACGAGTGAGGCGAACCCGAAAGCTCACTTCCTGGTTTTCGCCATGCGGTTGCGCGCGGCGTCAAGCCGGCGCTGCAACTGTTCGATCACGACATCCGCGTCGACATACTCGCCGGTGCGGCGGGCTTCGTCGCGTGAACGCAGGCCGCGCGCGATGAACTCCGCCCGAACACGTCGGCGCTGCACGCTCTCACGCACCGACGCTTCGACGAACTCGGAGAGCGTCTCGCCCTCGCCGAGCAACGACTCCACCTCGGCACGAAACTCGGGTTCAACACGAACGGACGGGATCGTGGCGGTCTTCATGCGCCGAGTGTATCGCATTTGCGATGCGGCGCGGCTTCCTATGCGACGCGGCTTCCCGCAGGCTGCGCGCCGTTCGCCATCGCGGAACACCGCAGACTCACGCGAAATCGACTTTGGTAGGCCGTGCTGGGCTCGAACCAGCGACCAAAGGATTATGAGTCCTCTGCTCTAACCAACTGAGCTAACGGCCCGTACTCGGCGCGATTGTAGGGAGCGGGTGGGCGGCGCTACTTCTGGCTGAGCGCGTTACTCACCAGTCGCGACGTGATGTCGACGATCTGGATCATGCGGTCGTAGGCCATGCGCGTGGGGCCGATGACGCCGAGCGTGCCGACGACCTGGCCGTCGACTTCATACGGCGCGGACACGACGGAGAGTTCTTCGAACGGCACGATCTTGCTTTCGCCGCCAATGTAGATGCGCACGCCTTCGGCACGGCTGCTGCCTTCGAGCAGGCGCATGAGCTGGGTCTTGTGCTCGAACATGTCGAACAGCTTGCGCAGGCTGCCCATGTCGCTGGAAAAGTCTTGCACGGCGAGCAGGTTGCGCTCGCCGGAGATCACCACCTGCTCCTGGCTGTCGGCGATGGCCTCGCTGCCGGCCTGCACGGCGGCTTGCATGAGTGCGGCGATTTCGCTGCGCAAGGCGTCGACTTCGGTCTTCAGGCGCTCGCGCACCTCTTCGATCGTGCGGCCGGAGTAGTGCGTGGTGAGGTAGTTGCTGGCCTCGATCAACTGGGCCTGGGTGTAGTCGCAGGCAGTGAAGATGACGCGGTTCTGCACATCGCCGTCGGGTGCGACGAGGATGACGAGCACGCGCTGCTGCGACAGGCGCAGGAACTCGATGTGATGGAACACGCTGGCCTTGCGCGGCGCCGTGATCACGCCGACGAAGTTGGACAGGCTGGACAGCAGTTGCGCTGCATTGGCGATCACGCGCTGCGGTTGATCGTGCGCGAGTTGCGGCTCGAGCCCGGCGCCGCCGCTGTATTGAAGCGCCTGCGCGGTGAGCATGGTGTCGACGAAGAGCCGGTAGCCGCGCGCCGTGGGGATGCGCCCCGCGCTCGTGTGCGGGCTGGCGATCAGGCCCAGGTCTTCCAGGTCGGACATGACGTTGCGGATCGTCGCCGGCGACAGCTCCAGGCCACTCGCGCGCGACAGGGTGCGCGAGCCCACCGGCTGCCCGTCGGCGATGTAGCGCTCGACCAGTGCCTTGAGCAGGGTTCTGGCGCGTTCGTCGAGCATGATTTTCATTGTAGGCGCGTCACATTTGCGCGCTTTGAGTGGCATGGCCCTGTGGTGTAATTCCGCGCATGCCTTCCCGCTTCCGTCACGCTGCGCTCGTGGGCAAGTACCTGGCCCGGCAGCCCGCGGCAGCAGGCAGCGACCTGGAGGAGATCGCGAACTTCCTCTTGCGCCAGGGGCTCGAGGTGTCGTTGGAAAAGCAAACCGCATTGAGCACGGGAATCCTCGGCCACGGCTCGCTCACGCCGGAAGAACTGGGTCGCGAGTGCGACCTGGCCGTGGTGGTGGGCGGTGACGGCACGATGCTGGGCATCGCGCGCCAGCTGGCGCACCACGGCACGCCGCTGGTGGGCATCAACGAGGGGCGACTGGGCTTCATCACCGACATCGCCGCGGAACACTATGCGAAGGCGCTGGTGCCGATCCTTGCCGGGGAATACGAAGAAGAGCGCCGCACGATGCTCGAGGGTGGCGTGTGGCGCGACGGCCAGATCGTGTTCGAGTCGTTCGCGTTGAACGACGTGGTGGTGAGCCGCGGCGCGACGTCGAGCATGGTCGAGCTGAAGGTCGACATCGGGCCTGAATTCGTGGCGAACTTTCGCGCCGATGGCTTGATCGTCGGCTCGCCGACAGGCTCCACGGCGTACGCCATGTCGGCGGGCGGACCGATTCTTCACCCCGGCGTTGCGGCCTGGGTGCTCGTGCCGATCGCGTCGCACGACTTGTCGAACCGCACCATCGTCTTGCCGGACACGGTGGCGATCAGCATCGAGGTCGTGGCCGGTGGCGATGCGAGCGTGAGTTTCGACATGCAGGCGCAGGCCAGTCTGATGCACGGCGACCGGGTGAGTGTGCGTCGCTCCAAGGATCAGGTGCGCTTCCTGCATCCGCGCGGCTGGAGCTACTACGCGACGCTGCGGCGCAAGTTGCGCTGGAATGCGGGAGTGAACTGAGATGCTTCGCCGCCTGTCGCTGCGCGACTTCGTCATCGTGCATTCGCTCGAGGTGGAGTTCGAGGGTGGCTTCTCGGTGTTGACCGGCGAGACGGGCGCGGGCAAGTCGATCCTCGTCGACGCACTGCAACTCGCGCTGGGCAGCCGTGGCGAGGCCGCAGTGGTACGCGAGGGCGCGGCGCGCAGCGAGATTTGCGCCGAATTCGATACGCCGGCGTCGATGCGGCAATGGCTCGACGACGCCGGGTTCGAACCGGCCGAGACGCTGCTGCTGCGCCGAACCATCGACAGCCAGGGAAAGAGCCGCGCCTGGATCAACGGCAGCAGCGCGACGCTGGCGCAGTTGCGTGAGGCTGCTGACCGGCTGGTGGACATTCACGGCCAGCACGCGTGGCAGAGCCTGACGCGAGGCGTCGCGGTACGCGCCTTGCTTGACGCCTATGCCGGCATCGATGCACGGCCCCTCGCATTGGCGTGGAGTACCTGGCGCGCGGCCGCCGAGGCGCTGGAGTCGGCGCGCGGCAAGCAGGCTGAGATTGAGCGCGAACGCGAGCGGCTGGCCTGGCAGATCGGCGAGGTTGACAAGCTTCGGCCGGGCGCGGACGAATGGATCGAGCTGGAGGCCGAGCATCGCATGCTGTCGAATGCGCAATCGCTGCTCGGCGCCGCGCGCGGTGCGCTCGACTTCATCTCGGAGGCCGACGTCAACGCCGCGGGCGCGACCGGCCGCGCCGCCGATGCACTGGCTGGCGTGGCGGCGTTCGATGCCCGGTTGACGGAGGTGATAGACGTCTTGCGCGGCGCGCAAGTGCAACTGGAAGACGCCGCTCGAACGCTTGGCGCCTACCTGAACCATACCGACCTCGAGCCGCAGCGGTTGCAAGCGCTGGACGAACGCATTGCCAGCTGGATCGGCCTGGCGCGGCGCTTTCGGCGCCGGCCCGAAGAGCTGCCGGCCTTGCTGGAGCAGTGGAAGTCGGAGTTGCACGCCCTAGAAGCCGCGAGCGATGTGGAGCGCCTGGCGCGCGCCGTGACCGATGCCCAGAGTGCCTACGACGCGCAGGCCCGCAGCGTCTCGCTCGCCCGGCGCGAGGCGGCGCCTCGACTGGCGCATGCCGTGACCCGGTCGCTGCAACTGCTGGGGATGAAAGGCGGGCGCTTCGAAGTCGACTTCGCCGCAGCGTCGGCGCCGCAGTCGTATGGCCTGGAGGCTGCCGAGCTGCTGGTCAGCGGCCACGCCGGCACGTCGCCCAAGCCGCTGGCCAAGGTCGCCTCCGGTGGAGAGCTGTCGCGCATTGCGCTGAGCGTGGCAGTCACGACCAGCCAGTTGGGCGAAGCCGGCACGTTGATCTTCGACGAAATCGACGCCGGCGTCGGCGGCGCCGTGGCGGAGACGGTGGGACGGCTGATGAAACAGCTCGGGCGCGACCGCCAGGTTCTGGCGGTGACGCATTTGCCGCAGGTCGCGGCCTGCGCCGATCACCACTTCGTCGTCTCCAAACGCGCCGAGGGCGGTGGCGTGCGCAGCAGTGTCGAGCCTGTCACCGGTGAAGCGCGCGTGGCCGAGGTCGCACGCATGCTCGGCGGCGAAAGGCTGTCCAGCACGAGCATCGCGCATGCGCAGGAGATGCTCGCGGGGGCAGGCGCCGCGTCGTCTGCGGCGGCTCCCGCCCGCAAGCGGGGACGTCCATGACATCTCTCGCACCACGCGAAGGACCCCCATGAGCGCTTCCGACGTTGCGGGTGACACCGGGGCGGTTGCCGAACCACGCCAGGTCGTCCTGGTCACGGGAATTTCCGGGTCAGGCAAGTCGGTCGCGCTGCACGCCCTGGAAGACGCGGGCTTTTTCTGCGTCGACAACCTGCCGCCCGAGCTGCTGCGCGAATTCCTGCGGCTGGAGCACGAGCGCTCGAACCGCCGCGTGGCGATCGCGATGGACGTGCGCAGTGCCGGCTCGCTGCCGCACCTGCTTCCCTTGGTGGAGCAGTTGCGTCGCGAAGGTGTCTCGATACGCGCGCTGTTTCTGGACGCGAGCACCGACGCGCTGGTGCGGCGCTTTTCGGAAACGCGGCGCCCGCATCCGCTGTCGGACCAAGGCGCCCACCCCTCGCCGGGCCGACGCAAGGAAGACCATACACCGGACGGCCGGCGCGCGCTGATCGACGCCATCGAACTCGAGCGCGAATTGCTCGCTGAAATGCGCGAAGTGTCGACCGTGCTGGACACGAGCCAGTTGCGCCCGGCGCAGCTGCGCGTCTGGATGCGCGACCTGGTTCGCGCCGACGCGAGCCGCCTGACGCTGGTGTTCGAGAGTTTCGCGTTCAAGCACGGCGTGCCGCTCGATGCGGACTTCGTCTTTGACGTGCGTATCCTGCCCAACCCGCATTACATCCGCGAACTTCGACCGCTGACCGGCCGCGACGAGGCGGTGGCCGAGTACCTGCGCTCGCAGCCCGAGGTCGGCGAGATGATGGCGCAGATCGACGCCTTCATCTCCCACTGGCTGCCGGCTTTCGAAGACGATCAGCGCAGCTACCTGACCGTGGCGATCGGGTGTACCGGCGGCCAGCACCGCTCGGTGTTCTTCGTGGAAACGCTCGCCTACCGTTTTGGCGGTCGGGTGTCCACCCTGACTCGGCACCGCGAACTCGACGCCCGCGATTGACGGCGCGACCCCACCTTTCGGCGATTCACCTATGGCGCACGCACCGCTCAAAGCAGCAGCCCCTTTGCTCGACATGGCCCCCATCTCCGCGTCGGCGCTGCCGCTCTTTCCGCTTCAGGTGGTGCTCTTCCCGGGTGGCCTGCTCAGCTTGAAGGTGTTCGAGGCGCGCTATCTCGATTTGATGTCGTATTGCCTGCGCGAGCGCCGGCCATTCGGCGTGGTGGCGCTGCGCAAGGGCAGCGAAGTGCGTGCCCACAAGGACCAGATCGAATTCGAATCGACCGGCGTGCTGGCTGAACTGCTCGACGTCGACAGCGCCCGGGCCGGGATTCTGAACGTGCGCTGCCGCGGGACGAGCCGCTTCACTCTGGAATCGTCGCAACAGCGCGATGACGGACTGTGGCTCGCCGATTCAGCGGCAGTGCCTGATGACGCAGCGATCCGCCCCGGCCCTGAGCTGCACGATACGGTGCGGGGTCTGTCCAACGCGATCGCGACGCTCGACGCGCAGGGCGCCAGCCCGTTCCTTCAACCCTACGAGTTCGAGAACGCCGGCTGGGTGGCGAACCGGTGGTGCGAGATCCTTCCGATTCCACTCGGTGCAAAACAGAAGCTGATGGAACTGAGCGACCCGTCGGTACGCCTGAAGTTGGTCGCCGACTTTTTGCGCAGCAAGGGCGTTGTCAAGTGACGCCCGTGATTGCGTCGGCGTGAGACTCAGCCGAGCAGCAGTTTTCGCAACGGTGCGGGCAAACCCAACGCCAGCGCTTCGGCAAGACCGAACCAGCGGCCCGCTGGCCAGGGACTGACGATTTGCGATGTGCGCGCCGCGCCGGTGCGCGCCGGCAGCGTCCAGCGCACCGGATGCAACGTCCAGTCAAGGTGGGTCAGCACATGGACGAAGCTGGGCATCTCCTGCGCGTGGCCGGGCCATCCGGCACGGGCCCGATCGAAGCCCTGCCGCGATTCGAACTCGAGCAGGCTCCAGAGCCCCGCCCAGACGCCCCGCTCAGGCCGACGCTCCAGCCACACCTGATCGCGCCACTGAAGCAGCAGCCAGACATGCTCGCGCGTACCGCGTTTGAGGCGTTTCGACTTGACGGGGTAGTCGGTCTGAGTGCCCATCGCATGCGCCATGCAACCGGCACCGACCGGGCAGGACGCGCACATCGGATTTCGCGACAGGCACAGCGTCGCACCCAGATCCATCAACCCTTGGCTGTAAGGCGCAATGCCCTGTTCGGGCAAAAGCGACTCCGCCAGCGCCCACAACTCGCGCTCATGGCGCGCTTCGGCCAAGTCACCCTCGAAAGCGAACGCGCGCGCCAGGACGCGCTTGACGTTGCCGTCGAGAATGGCGACGCGCTCGCCAAAACAGAACGCGGCGATCGCCGCCGCGGTAGAGCGGCCGATGCCGGGAAGCCGGGCCAGATCGGCACTGGTCGTGGGAAAGACAGCACCCCACTGCTGCGTGACAACGCGGGCGCAGCGATGCATATTGCGCGCGCGGCTGTAGTAGCCCAGGCCGCTCCACATGCCCAGCACGTCATCGAGCGGCGCAGCGGCGAGCGCGGCAACGTCAGGAAAGCGCTGGAGAAAAGGTTCGTAGTAACCCAGGACCGTCGCCACCTGGGTCTGCTGCAGCATGATCTCCGACAGCCAGACGCGATACGGATCGCGCGTCTGCTGCCACGGCAAGGTGTGCCTGCCGTGGCGCTGCTGCCACCGGACGATGCGCTGTGCGAACGGCGAGCTACTCGCCACGAGCCGGATTCGGCTGTGCGTCAGGCAATGCGAAGACGCGGCGCCGGCATCGGCAGCGCCTCATCCGCCTCGGGCAGGACGAAGTCCACCGCGGCCTGCGTTCCGGCGGGCGAGCGGCACGCTTCACTGCGCAGCGAGGCCGCCAGTTCCGTGGCCCGGCTGAGCAGATGCTGCGAGCGTTGGTCTTGCCCTTCGAGCTCGCCTATGCGTTGCTCGAGGTCACCCGATGCGGATTGGATGCGCTCCAGCGCCTCACGGCGGTGGCGGAAGCTGCGGCGCCGCTCGCGCAGTTGCGAATCGACCTGGCTCGACGCCGTCTTGTTCCAAAGTTCGATTTCGCCGCTCGCGTTTTCGAACACGACGCGCAGCCGGGACACCAGCATGCGCCGGAACTGATCCATGAATTTCGGCTGCGACAAGCGCAGGGCCTGGGTGAGCCCGAAGTACTGCATGTAGTTGCGCTCAATCAGGCCCAACTCGCGGGCGAAGCGGTCCAGATCGGGACCCTTGGCCAGCGCCAGACTGAAGCCGAACTCCGAATTGAGTTTGGAGAATGTTGCATCGAGCATTTCGCGGGTTTCGCCGCAGCGTTGCTGGGCTGAGGCGAGCATGGCGTTCAAGTTCTTGCAAAGCGCCATGAAGGCCTTCTTCGCTCCCAGATTCATCAGGCTGCCCTTGATGGACTCCTGCATCTTGGTCACTTCCTCTTGCACCCTGTCGGTGGACAGGCCGATCAGCATGTCTTTGAGAATGCGGCTGTGCACGGTGCGCATCGCCTGCAAGCGCACGCTGCACTGCTCGAACTCCTGAATCTCAACGTCGACGCGGTGCAACATGACGAGCACCTTGGAGCTGTTCTTGCCGCGCAGGCCACGCAACTCGAGCAGCTGCTCGGACAACTGGCGCCGCCCATCAACAAGGCGCCGGGCGATCTGGGTCTCGATCTGCAGCGTCGTGCTCAGCACCAGCTGCTCGAGAACGTCTCGGCGATGCGGCAGCAGTTGCGCGCTCAACGCGTCTTCGAGCGGCGGCAGACGGCTCTCGCGCAGCGCCTGCGCGTCGCCGCCGATACGCGCCGTCAATGCCTGGCGTGCCGACAGGGGGAAGACTCGCGACGCCGGAATGTCCAGCAGTCGGGAGGCGTCGCGCACCTGGACCTGGATCTGCTCTGCCACCTGGTCGGATGTCAGCAGCGGATCATTCAGCGAGTCGATCTTGTTCAGGACGACGAAACGCGCCAACGGGTTGGTGCCCAGGTGATCGCGCCAGATCGCGAGATCGGACTTCGTGACACCGGTGTCCGCACCCAGCACGAACACCGTGGCGTGTGCGGTGGGCAGAAGGCTCAACGTCAGTTCGGGCTCGGCACCGATGGCGTTCAGTCCCGGCGTGTCGAGCACGACCAGACCCTGCCGCAGCAGCGGGTGCGGATAGTTGATCAGCGCGTGGCGCCAGGCCGGCACCTGGACTCGCCCGAGATCGTCCAGCGGCGGGTTGTCTTCGGGCCTCTCTTCACTCCAGAAACCGAGTTCCTGAGCGTGCTCCTTGCTCATCCACTCGGTGCGCATCACCTCCTGCAGCGACTCCGCAAGCTGCTCGGGGTTCTGCACATTCAGCGGGACATAGCGCCAGGCCCGCGGTTGGGTGCGCAGTTCGGCGAGCGAGAGCCCCTCAAGGCGAGTCTCGATCGGCAGCAGCGCGAGCGCGGCGCTTTCCTCACCGTCCCAACCGAGTTCGACCGGACACATCGTGGTGCGCCCCGGCGTGGCCGGCAGGATGCGCCGGCCGGTGTCGGAAAAGAAGATGGAGTTGATCAGTTCCGATTTGCCGCGCGAGAACTCGGCGACGAAAGCGACGATCAATTTGTCGCTGTCCAGGCGCGTGCGCAGCAACCCGATCTGCTCTTGCGTGGGCTCGTCGATCAGCCCATTGATCGTCAGGAACTGCGCCAGTTCGTCCAGACGCTCGATCAGGGATTCGCGCCATCCACCCAGGGCGTCGAGACTGCCAGCGAAAGAATGGTTCATGAGTGCAACACGTGGCGCTGCGGTAAATCTACCGATGGGTCATGCTAGCGCAAGCCTCACAGAATTGAGCGCTTGAAACAACTCGTCACTCCATTCGCATCGGCACAAATGCACGGCCATAGGAGGTGATGGACGCGTTCGTGCGCATCGGCTTCCCCTTCAGATCGGGGGTCGTGGTCCCATGCGAAATCGAACCCCGCGCGGCGCGAAGTCGGCGCCTTGCCCTCAGCGCCGTTGACAGCGCCCGCAGAAATAGGTGGCGCGCTGACCCTGCACGATGCGGCGGATCGGCGCCGCGCACTGCCGACAGTCTTCATGCTCACGGCCGTAGACCTGGGCATGCAGTTGGAATTCGCCGGCCATGCCGTGCGCGTCGCGAAAGTCGCGCAGCGTCGAACCGCCAAGGCTCAGCGCCCTGCCCAAGGTGGCGCGTACTGCCGTCGCGAGCCGCTCGCACCGCGCCAGACTGAGGCTCGCGCTGCGCACGCGCGGATCGATGCCCGCTTCGAACAGCGCCTCGCAGGCGTAAATGTTCCCGGCCCCCACGACGATGGAGCCCGACAGGAGCGCTTGTTTGATGCTGATGCTGCGCGAACGCAATTGCGTCTTGAGGTACGCGCCATCGAACCGGGCATCGAAGGGCTCCAATCCCAGCCCGCCCAGGAGCTGTTCGGCAGCCCCGCTGGACAGAGACGGCGACCAGACCACCGCGCCGAATCGGCGCGGGTCCGTCAGGCGCAGCGTGCCCTGGGTTGTGCTCAAGTCGAAGTGGTCGTGGCGGCCAGCCTCACCAACACTGGGTGAAAAACTGAGCGAACCCGACATGCCGAGATGAAGCAGCAACCCACCGTGCTCAAGAGGTAGCCAGAGGTACTTGCCGCGCCGAGTCACCTCGCCGACCCTCTGGGACAGCAACTCGTCGGTGTTGCAGCCCAACGGCCAGCGCAATGGTTTGCCCAAGCGCACGCCTGTCGTGCGCGCGCCCTGGATTCGCGTCGCAAAGCTCAGGCGCGTGATTTCAACCTCGGGAAGCTCAGGCATCTGGGGAATTATCACGACTGCCGTGGGTCATCATCCTAGAATCGATCCAGGGAATCAGGAGCACATGATGGCGGCCAGAAGTATTCGCTACGTCGCGCAATTCGCGGCCGTGCTGTTGGCGTGCCTTGTCGGCTCGACACACGTCGCGCGCGCTGCAGCTGGAACCTCGAGTGCGAGCGTGGACAATTCCACCCTCGACTCTCAGCTGTTCTACCAGCTGTTGATCGGCGAGATCGAATTGCGCAGCGGGCAGGCCGGCACGGCCTATGAAGTTCTGCTTGATGCCGCGCGTCGAACCAAGGATGAGCAGGTCTTCCGCCGCGTCACCGACATCGCCCTGGAGGCTCGCGCGATGGAGCAAGCCCTGACTGCGGCAAAGGCGTGGCGCAGCGCGGTACCCGATTCGCTGCAGGCGCATCGTTATGTAGTGCAGTTGCTGGTGTCGTTGAACCGCGCCGCCGAAGCCGCCGAGCCGCTGCGTTCGATGCTTTCGCAAGCGGGCACTTCCGAACGCGTCGCGCTGATCAATTCATTGCCGCGCTTTTTCGCTGCCAATGCAGACCGCAAGCAGTCCGCCGGGCTCATCGAGCAAGAGGTGCAACCGTACTTGAGCCGCGCCGAGACTCGCGTCGCGGCGCGCATCGCGACGGCACGGGCATGGTGGGCCGCGCAGGATTCGGCCAAGGCCCTTGGGTTGACCCGTGCAGCGCACGCGCTCGACCCGGCGGCAGAGGCACCGGGCGTGCTGGCAATCGAGATGATGGCAAACCTCGAGGCAGCCGAAGACATCGTGCAAAGCCACCTTGCCGCCAAGTCCGACAGCCACGGCGTGCGCCTGCTGTACGTGCGCAGCCTGGCGGGGTCGCAGCGCTACGCCGACGCGATCGCGCAACTGCTGATCTCCACTCGCGATCAGCCACAGCTCGCGGCGCCCTGGTTGACGCTCGGCGCATTGCAGCTCGAGTTGAAGCATCCCACCGAAGCGGCACAGGCGTTGAAGACCTATGTCCAGCTCGTCCAAGGCAATGCACAGACCGCGTCGGGCGCGGTCGATGATGACGACGCACCCGCATCGCCGGAACAGGGCCTGACCCAGGCATGGCTGCTGCTCGCGCAATGCGCCGAGCAACTGGGCGACTTCAAGGGCGCCGAGGACTGGCTGTCCAAGGTCGACAACCCGCAGCGCGCGCTCGAGGTGCAGACGCGCCGGGCCGCGCTGCTCGCGCGCCAGGGCAAGTTCACCCAGGCGCGCGACCTCATTCGTCGTGTCCCGGAGCGCGCTCCGGAAGATGCGCGCGCCAAGTTGCTTGCCGAAGCACAGGTCATGCGCGACGTGAAGCGCTGGGACGACGCGAACGAAGTGTTGACCCAGGCCAATCGCAAGTTCGAGAACGATGCCGACTTGCTCTATGAACAATCGATGACGGCGGAAAAACTCAATCGCATGGAAGAAATGGAGCGCCTGTTGCGGCGCGTGATCGAGATCAAGCCTGACCACCATCACGCCTACAACGCCCTGGGTTACTCGCTGGCCGATCGCAACATGCGCCTGCCGGAGGCGAAGTTGTTGATTCAGAAAGCACTGGCCTTGAGCCCCGGCGAACCGTTCATCACCGACAGCCTGGGATGGGTTGAATATCGACTGGGCAATCGGGATGAAGCGCTGCGCCTGCTGCGCGGCGCCTACAAGTCACGCCCCGATCCCGAGATCGCCGCTCACTTGGGCGAGGTACTGTGGTCGATGGGGCAGAGGGACGAGGCGCGGCGCATCTGGCGCGAAGGCCGCCAGCGCGACAACGCCAACGACGTGCTGCGCGAGACTCTGGGCCGCCTGCGAGTCGACCTGTGAGCTCGCCTGCGCGAGCGGCCGGGCTGCTCGCTGTGATGCTGCTGGTGTCGGGCTGCGCATCGGTGCCGCCAGCCACCGAGCGACTTCCGGGTGACGTGATCTCGGGTCGACTGTCGGTACGGGTTGATGCCACCGAGCAGGCCGCAGCGCGAGCCATGAACGCCGCCTTCGAGCTGGAAGGCAACGCGAAGATCGGCAGACTCAACCTCGCCACACCGCTGGGAACCACACTCGCCCAAGTCAGCTGGTCGCCCGGTCGGGCCCTGCTGGTCACGCCCCAGGAACAGACGCCTTACGCTGACCTCGACAGCCTGACCGAGAAGTTGCTGGGCGAACGCGTTCCCGTCGGCGCCCTGTTCGATTGGCTGCGCGGCCGCCCTTGGCCCGCCGCCGCGAGTGAAATGAACCTTGCGCCCGCAGTCCCCGGGTTTCGGCAGCTCGGTTGGGACGTCAACCTGGCAAGCTTCGACGACGCCCTTGTCCTGGCGCGCCGCGACCAGGCGCCGGTTGTGACCGTGCGCGCGAAACTGGACCGCCCCTGACGTTCATGGCCCTGCGTTCACTTTACGACGTGGCCGCGCCGGCCAAACTCAACCTGTTCCTGCATGTGATCGGTCGGCGCAGCGATGGCTACCACCTCCTGCAATCGATCTTCGTGCTGATCGACTGGACCGACGTGCTCCACTTTGAATTGCGCGACGACTCCCGGCTCGCACGACACGACCTTGGCGCCGCGCTGCCGCAGGACGACTTGTGCCTGCGCGCGGCGCGCGCGTTGCAGTCGCAAAGCGGCGTTCGTTGCGGCGCCGACATCTCCATCGAGAAACGGGTTCCATGGGGTGCGGGGCTGGGCGGAGGCAGCTCGAACGCCGCCTCGGTGCTGCTGGCACTGAACCGGCTTTGGGGAGTGAACTGGCGGCTGCCGCGGCTCCTGGACTTGGGCCTCGAGATTGGCGCGGACGTGCCATTTTTCCTGGCGGGTCGCAACGCCTTCGTCGAAGGTGTGGGCGAACGGCTCACGCCGGTTTCGATTCCCGCGCAATGGTTCGCGGTGCTCAAGCCCGAGGCGGCACTGGCGACAGGCGCGGTTTTCGCCAGCCCGCTCATCGTGCGCGATACCGAGGCTGTTATAGTCGAAAGCTTTCTTGGGGAAGCCTCGCAAGCCGTGCTGGGCGGCTTCGGGCGCAACGATCTGCAAGGTGCCGCGCAGGCACAATGTGACGAGGTTGCCCAGGCTGCCGGGGTGCTCGCGGCACGCTTCGGCAACAGCCGAATGACGGGCTCGGGCAGTGCGGTTTTTTCCAGGGCTGGTTCAGACGTTCAACCCTCGGCGGCCTTGCCGGCGCCATTGCCAGCTGGATGGGTCGGGCGAATGTGCCGAAGTCTGGAGCACCACCCGCTGTTGGGGTGGGCCGGCGACTGAAGAGACTGATGGGTACATAGGGTAAAGGGTTTGCGGCTACAAGGCAGCAAACCCGTGTAGGGGAGTCGCCAAGTTGGTTAAGGCATCGGATTTTGATTCCGACATGCGAGGGTTCGAGTCCTTCCTCCCCTGCCAAGACAATTGAACTTCTCTCCGCGGCCGCGCCAAACACCCTGGGCGGCGGGCCTGAGGGGATTCGCAGGCTCGACGTAGCCGCAACGGAGCAAGAGCGTGCTGTTCAATACCCTGCTGTTCACTGGAAACGCCAATCCCGAATTGGCCGGTGAAATCGCTTCCCAGCTTGGCATCGAGCTCGGCAAGGCCAAGGTGGCGCGTTTCTCCGACGGCGAGGTCGACGTCGAGATCCACCAGAACGTCCGGGCGCGCGACATCTTCGTCATCCAGCCGACCTGCGCGCCGACCAACGAGCACCTGATGGAACTGTGCATCATGGTCGATGCGCTCAAGCGCGCTTCGGCGCGGCGCGTCACCGCCGTCATCCCCTATTTCGGCTATGCCCGCCAGGACCGCCGGCCACGCTCGACGCGCGTTCCCATCAGCGCGAAAGTTGTCGCCAACATGCTCGAAGCAGTCGGCGTCGAGCGCTTGCTGACGATGGACCTGCACGCCGACCAGATCCAGGGTTTCTTCAACATCCCGGTGGACAACATCTACGCCTCGCCGGTGCTGTTGTCGGACCTGCAATCGAAACGCTACGAAGACCTGGTCGTGATCTCGCCTGACGTCGGCGGCGTGGTGCGCGCCCGGGCCCTGGCCAAACAACTCGGCTGCGAACTGGCGATCATCGACAAGCGCCGGCCACGCGCCAACGTGTCGGAAGTGATGCACGTGATCGGCGACATCGATTCGCGTAACTGCGTCATCATGGACGACATGATCGACACCGCCGGCACATTGGTGAAGGCGGCCGAAGTGCTCAAGGAACGCGGCGCGAAGAACGTCTATGCCTATTGCACGCACGCGGTGTTTTCCGGGCCGGCGATCGAGCGCATCGACGCGTCGATGCTCGACGAAGTGGTGATCACGAACACGGTGCCGCTGCGCGCTGCGGGAAAGAATTGCCGCAAGGTGCGGCAACTGTCGGTCGCCTTCTTGTTCGCCGAGACGATTCGGCGCATCTCCGACGGCGAGTCGGTGACGTCGCTGTTCGCGGAGCAAAACAGCAATGTATGACGTTGGAGTCGAGAGCCGGCCATGAAGGCCGGCATATGCCAGGCCGCAAGGCCTTTACCTGAAGCACCTGGTCGCGGGGCTTCATCATCATTGGAGTGAAACATGAAATTCGTCGCTTATGAGCGCACGCTGCAGGGGACCGGAGCGAGCCGCCGCCTGCGCAATGCGCAAAAGGTTCCTGGCATCGTTTACGGCTCAGGCCCGGCCGCAATGATCGAACTCGATCACAACGCCTTGTTCTTCGCCCTGAAGAAGGAAACTTTCCACTCGTCGATCCTGGAGATGGAACTCGCCGGCAAAACTCAGAACGTGTTGCTGCGCGACTACCAGATGCACCCTTTCCAGCCGATCGTGCTGCACATCGACTTCCAGCGCGTCGACGCCACGACCAAGATCACGAAGCGCGTGCCTCTGCACTTCATCAACGAAGAAAATTCGCCCGCGGTGAAGACCGACAAGTGCCTGGTCAACCACGTGGTCACCGAATTGATGATCCAGTGCATGGCTTCGCAACTGCCGGAATTCATCACCGTCGATCTGAGTAACCTGGCCAAGGGGCAGTCGCTGCACGCCAACGACATCAGGCTCGCCGAAGGCATCAAGGTCATGACGCACGGCAAACCCAATCCGGTGATCGTGTCGGTCTCGGTTCAGGCTGCCGAGGAAGAAGTCGTGGCAGCACCGGTCGTGGCCGTTCCTGCGGCCGCTCCGGCAAAGGCGAAGAAGAACGAAAAGCAGAACAAGAAGTAAGCGCCGCGCATACGCATCAAAGCCCCGCCCCGGCGGGGCTTTTTTCATGCGCTGTGGCGCAATCCGGCCGCACCGGCACACGCGCACATCGCGGCATCCTGGCTCAAACGCCGATAATCGGCGCCATGATCCGCCTGTTGGTTGGCCTGGGCAATCCGGGCGCGCAGTACTCCGGCACGCGCCACAACGCGGGTTTCTGGTGGCTCGACCATGCCGCGCGCAAGCTCTCGACGAGCCTGCGCATGGAGCGCAGCCATCGCGCGTTGTTGGGTCGCTTCAACGCGCCGTCCGGCCCGGTGTGGTTGCTGGAACCGCAGACGTTCATGAATCTCTCGGGTGAAGCCGTTGCCTCGGTATCGCGCTATTTTCGAATCGAGCCCAGCGAGATTCTGGTGATTCACGACGATCTCGACCTTGCCCCGGGCCAGGTGAAACTCAAGTTCGGGGGTGGCCACGGAGGGCACAATGGCCTGCGCGACATCCACTCGAATCTCGGAACACCAGACTACTGGCGCCTTCGCCTGGGGATTGGGCATCCGGGAGTGAAGGCGGAAGTTGTCGACTACGTGCTGCGCACCCCCCCGAAAGAAGAGTACGACGCCGTGTGCGAATGCATCGAGCAAAGCCTGGGCGCCTTGGACGCCCTGCTCGCCGGAAACATGGAGCGCGCGATGATGATGATCCACGCCAAACCTGCT
>JANNKM010000389.1:0-7639 GCA_031396305.1 Rhizobacter sp. | reverse complement strand
CAGCTCGCGCTGTCGCAGCATGTGTCGGGGCTGGGCATCACGCTGCTGGCCACGGCGCTGAGCTACTACGGCTACCGCGTCGGATTCCCGAAGGTGAACACGCCGCCGACGATCACGCCGTTCGGCGAGATGAGTGGCCTGGGCATTCCGATCCTCGAGCAACAGACGCCGATGACGCTGCTTGCGCTGCTGCACGTGCCGCTGCTGGGCTACTTTCTCTACCGCACGCCGGCCGGCCTGGCGCTGCGCATGGTCGGCGAGAACCCGCAGGCCGCCGAAGGCCAGGGCGTCTCGGTGGCGGCGGTGCGCACCGGTGCCATCGTCGCCGGCTCCGCCTTGATGGGTGTGGCGGGCTCGTTCCTCACGCTGGCCGCGTTCAACGCGTTTTTCTTCAACATGGTGAACGGCCGCGGCTGGGTCTGCGTGGCGCTGGTCGTGTTCGCGTCGTGGCAGCCCGGCAAGGCTTTGCTCGGCGCGCTGCTGTTCGCGATGTTTGACGCATTGCAGTTGCGCCTGCAGCAATCGGGCGCGGCGGCGCTGCCGTATCAGGTGTACCTGATGCTGCCCTACGCCTTGTCGATCGTTGCACTCGTGCTGGTGGCGCGCAAGGCGGCTTATCCTGCGGCATTGATGAAACCGTACCGCAAGGGCGAAAGATAGCGCCGCCCTGCGCCGACACGCGAGGGCCGTCCTATGCTCGATCTGCTCGTCCACAACGCCACGCTCGTCGACGGCCGCCGCAACATGTCGGTGGCGGTGCGCGGCGGGCGCATCGTCGAAGTCACGCCCATGCTCGACGCACCTGCGCAGCAGCGGCTGGACGCGCAAGGCCTGCTGCTCAGCGCGCCCTTTGTCGACGCGCACTTCCATATGGATGCAACGCTGAGCTACGGCCAGCCGCGCGTGAATGCGAGCGGCACGCTGTTGGAGGGCATCGCGCTGTGGGGCGAGCTGAAGCCGCACTTGACGTTCGAAGCGCTGGTCGAGCGTGCACTGGCTTACTGCGATTGGGCGGTCGCGAAGGGCTTGCTCGCGATCCGCTCGCATGTCGACATCTGCGACTCGCGCCTGCTTGCCGTGGAGGCGCTGCTTGAGGTGAAGCGCCGCGTCGCGCCTTATCTCGACTTGCAGCTTGTCGGATTTCCGCAAGACGGCGTGCTGCGTTGCCCCGGCGCGCTGGAGCAGATGAAGCGCGCACTCGCGCTTGGCGTGGATGTCGTCGGCGGCATTCCGCACTTCGAGCGCACGATGCAGCAAGGCGCCGAGAGTGTGCGCATCTTGTGCGAACTCGCTGCCGAACAGGGACGAATGGTCGACATGCATTGCGACGAAACCGACGACCCGCTGTCGCGCCACGTCGAAACGCTGGCCTTCGAGACACAGCGTCTGGGCCTGCACGGCCGCGTGACGGGCTCGCATCTGACGTCGATGCATTCGATGGACAACACTTTCGTCTCCAAGCTGCTGCCCATGATGGCCGAAGCACGCCTGAACGTCGTCGCCAACCCGCTCATCAACATCACGATCCAGGGCCGGCGCGACACCTACCCGAAGCGCCGCGGCATGACGCGAGTTCCCGAGTTGCTGGCGCAAGGCCTGACAGTCGCCTTCGGCCACGACTGCGTGATGGACCCTTGGTACAGCCTGGGCGCCGCCGACATGCTGGAGGTGGCGCATATGGGCTTGCACGTCGCGCAGATGACGGGCCAGGCGGCGATGCGCCAATGTTTTGACGCGGTGACCGTTGCGCCGGCGCGCATCTTGCAGCTCGAGGGCTACGGCATCGAGCCGGGCTGCCACGCCGACTTTGTGCTCTTGCAGGCGCGCGACCCCGTCGAGGCGATCCGCCTGCGCGCGACGCGCCTGGCGGTGTACCGGCGCGGCAGACGTATCGCCGGCACGCCAGCGAACACGGCGGCGCTCGATTTGCCCGGGCGCGCGGCAAATACTTCTTTCATGGTCGACGGATGCGCCTGAAAGCGGGCACAGGTTCTTGTGTATGCTCGCCCATCGAAACGCGCGCATCCATTGCATTCACTTGCGCAGCGGCTAACAAGACGAGGAGTCAACCATGTTGATCGGAGTCCCGCTCGAAACCGTCGCGGGCGAGTCCCGGGTTGCGGTGACGCCCGAGACGGCGAAGAAGCTCAAGGCCCAAGGCCACACCATCCGGGTTGAATCGGGCGCTGGCGTTGCGGCCAGCGTCACCGACGCGGCGTACCAGGCCGCAGGCGTCGAAATCACCGACAAGGCGGGCGCGTTCGGCTGCGACCTCGTGCTCAAGGTGCGCTCGCCCAGCGAGCCCGAATTGCCGCTGATGAAGAGCGGCACCGCCTTGGTGGGAATGCTCAACCCGTTCGACAAAGACGGCCTGGCGCGCCTGGCAGGCGCCGGCCTGACGAGCTTTGCCCTGGAGGCCGCGCCGCGCACGACACGCGCCCAAAGCATGGACGTGCTCTCCAGCCAGGCCAACATCGCCGGCTACAAGGCGGTGATGATCGCCGCCGACAAATACCAGCGCTTCTTCCCGATGCTGATGACGGCCGCGGGCACGGTGAAAGCCGCCCGAGTCGTGATCCTCGGCGTCGGTGTCGCCGGCTTGCAGGCGATTGCCACGGCGAAACGCCTGGGCGCGGTGATCGAAGCGAGCGACGTGCGGCCGAGCGTGAAAGAGCAGGTCGAGTCGCTGGGTGCGAAGTTCATCGACGTGTCGTACGACACCCCCGAGGAGAAACAGGCCGCTGAGGGCGTGGGCGGCTACGCCAAGCCGATGCCGCAAAGCTGGCTCGACCGGCAGAAGATCGAAGTCGCCAAACGCGTCGCCGCCGCCGACATCGTGATCACGACGGCACTGATCCCCGGCCGCGCTGCGCCGGTCCTCGTCACTGAAGAGATGGTCAAGAGCATGAAGCCGGGATCGGTGATCGTCGACATCGCCGCGCCGGCCGGCGGCAACTGCCCGCTCACCGAGCCCGGCAGGACTGTCGTCAAACACGGGGTCACGCTGGTGGGTGAAACCAACCTGGCTGCGCTCGTCGCGGCCGATGCGAGCAACCTGTATGCGCGCAACGTGCTCGACTTCCTCAAGCTCGTGCTCACCAAGGAGGGAACGTTCAATGTTCCGTTGGATGATGACATCGTGGTCGCCTGCCTGATGACCCAAGCTGGCGAAGTCAAGCGCAAGTAGCAGCAAAGAAGAACAGGACAAACATCATGGACCTCGTCTCCCCCACCATCACGAACCTGATCATCTTCGTGCTCGCCATCTATGTCGGCTACCACGTCGTGTGGACCGTCACGCCGGCACTGCACACGCCGCTGATGGCGGTCACGAACGCGATTTCGGCGATCGTCATCGTCGGCGCGATGCTCGCGGCGGCGCTCACGGAAACGACCCTCGGCAAGACGATGGGCGTGCTCGCCGTGGCACTTGCCGCCGTGAACATCTTCGGCGGCTTTCTCGTCACCCGACGCATGCTGGAGATGTTCAGGAAAAAGGACAAGGGCGCGCCGAAGCAGATCGAGGGGAAGAAGTGATGAGCCTGAACCTCGTCACCCTTTTCTACCTTGTCGCCAGCGTTTGCTTCATCCAGGCGCTCAAGGGGCTGAGTCACCCGACCTCGTCGATCCGCGGCAACTTGTTCGGCATGGTCGGCATGGCGATTGCCGGCGTGACCACGGCCGCGCTGATCGTCAAACTCGCCGGTTCGGCGAACGGCCTGAGCTGGGTGCTGCTCGGCCTGGTGGTGGGCGGCGGCTACGGTGCCTGGCGTGCGAAGACGGTCGAGATGACGGCGATGCCCCAGTTGGTGGCGTTCTTTCACAGCATGATCGGCCTGGCAGCGGTGTTCATCGCCGTCGCTGCCGCCGTCGAGCCCTGGGCCTTCGGCATCGTGGAAAAAGGCGGCTCGATGCCCGCCGGCAACCGGCTCGAACTGGCGCTGGGCGCGGCCATCGGCGCGATCACTTTCAGCGGCTCAGTGATTGCCTTCGGCAAGCTGACGGGCACGTACAAGTTCCGCCTGTTTCAGGGCGCTCCCGTCACCTTCAAGGGCCAGCATTGGGTGAACCTGGTGCTGGGCCTGGCCACGGTGTTCTTCATCGTCGGCTACACGGTGAGCGAGTCACAGACTGACTTCGCGCTGCTGCTCGCCCTGGCCTTCGTGCTGGGCGTGCTCATCATCATTCCGATCGGCGGAGCCGACATGCCCGTTGTCGTGAGCATGCTGAACAGCTATTCGGGTTGGGCAGCGGCGGGAATCGGCTTTTCGCTGAACAACAGCATGCTCATCATTGCCGGCTCGCTGGTGGGAAGCTCGGGCGCGATCCTGAGCTACATCATGTGCAAGGCGATGAACCGCTCGTTCTTCAACGTCATCCTCGGCGGTTTCGGCGGCGACGCCACGACTGCCGTGGCAGGCGGCGCGGCGCAGCGCGCGGTGAAGAGCGGTAGCGCCGACGACGCCGCGTTCGTGCTCGGCAACGCCGAGACGGTGGTCATCGTTCCCGGCTACGGCCTGGCCGTGGCGCGTGCCCAGCATGCGGTGAAAGAGCTCGCCGAGAAGCTCACGCACAAGGGGGTGAAGGTGAAGTACGCCATCCACCCCGTCGCCGGGCGCATGCCGGGCCACATGAACGTGCTGCTCGCCGAGGCCGAAGTGCCCTACGACCAGGTGTTCGAGATGGAAGACATCAACGGCGAGTTCGGCCAGGTCGACGTCGCGATCATCCTCGGCGCGAACGACGTCGTGAACCCCGCCGCGCTGATCAAGGGCAGCGCCATCTACGGCATGCCCATCCTCGAGGCCTACAAGGCCAAGACGATCATCGTCAACAAGCGCTCCATGGCGGCAGGCTACGCCGGGCTGGACAACGAACTGTTCTACATGGACAAGACGATGATGGTGTTCGGCGACGCCAAGAAAGTCGTCGAGGACATGGTGAAGGCGGTGGAGTAACCCCGCCTCTGCCCAGACGACCCCGCGTCGGCACGTCGGCCCGCGGCGCCGCCGAGTCCAGGCGCGCCGTCCGCGGTGGGCGGACGTTGCAAGACGGCGTGCGCTTCGCACCCTTCCAGGGACAGGGTCGCGGCACGTGAATTGTTTGTTTGAACCTTTCGGCGCGCCCGTGCAACCCATGTCGGACCGCTGGGTGCCTCGTGCATGGCATCACGGCCGGTGTGGCTGCGCGCTATATTCGCGCGTCACCACCGCCGCCGCTTCGTCATGGACAACGCCCGGGTCAGGGAACTGCTCGAACGGATCGCGCGCGAAGACCAGGGCGCGTTCCGCGAGTTGTACAAGGCGTTCAGCCGCAGGGTGTTCGCCTATGTGTTGAACATGGTCAACGACCACGGCCGGGCCGAGGAGATACTGGTGGACACGATGTTCGAGGTGTGGCGCAACCCGTCGCGATTCCGCGGCGACTCGCAATTCGGCACCTGGCTGATCGGCATCGCGCGCAACAAGGCGTTGATGGCGTACCGCGCGCGCCGCCCCGACGAGACGCACGACGACCTCGACGACATCGCCGAGACCGAGCCCGCCGACACGCCCGACGCCTTTGCGCAGCTCGCCGGCAAGCAGCGCAGCGAAGGGGTGCAGCGCTGCATGGGCAAGTTGTCCGACGAACACCGCGAGTGCATGCACCTCGTGTTCTTCGAGGGCCTGTCGCTGGCCGAGGTGTCCGAGGTGCAGCGCTGCCCCGAGAACACGGTGAAGACGCGCCTGTTCCACGCGCGCCAGAAGATCAAGAACTGCCTGCGCCTGTTGCTCGAACGCGAGGGCGGATCGTCCCTGACGGGAGCCACGGCATGAACAGCGTCAACGACAAGTTCAGCGAGCTGCTGCCCTGGTACGTCAACGGCACGATCGGCGCCGAGGATCGCGCCTGGGTCGAAAGCCACCTCGAGGCGAACCCCGACGCCCGCGCCGAGCTCGACTGGTATCGCTCGCTGCAGACCCGAGTCCAGGAGACGGCACCGGCGGTGCCGGCGACGATCGGCCTGGCCAGGGTGATGCACCTGATCCGCGGCGACCGGCCGACCCTGGCCGAGCGCGTGCGTGCGTTCTTCTTCGGCGACGCGGGCCTGCGCCCCGCGTTCGCGCTCGCCGGCCTGGCGCTCGTTGCGGTGCAGGCCGGCTTCATCTTCAACCTGACGCGCGAGGCTCAGGACGACACCGCCGAAATGCGCGCGCGGCACCTCACGCCGGTCGCCGAGGGCCCGCTGCTCAAGCTCAACATCGCCCCCGACACCAAGGAGGCCGACCTGCGCCACCTGTTGATGTCGGTGCAGGGCAGCCTGGCCGGCGGGCCCGGGCAGCTTGGCGACTACTACGTGCGCGTACCGGCCGGCAAAGAGGCCGCTGCGCTCGAGCAGCTCAGGGCCAGTCCGATCGTGCAGGCGGTGACGCTCGCGCCCGGCCTGCCGCCGCGCGAGTAGCCGCGATGCAACCTGCCGTGGCGCCACTGCGGCCCGGGCGACGCGCGGCGCTGCGCACGCTCGCCGCGGCGTTCGGCATCGCCGCGCTCCCGGTGGCCGCGGCAACGCCGGCTGCAGCCGGCCAGCGCCGCATCGCGCTGGTGATCGGCAACGGCGCCTACAAGTCCGCGCCGCTGAAGAACCCGGTCGCCGACGCCAACGCCGTCGCGGCGCGTCTCACGGCGCTCGGCTACGAGGTCACGCTGCGCGAGAACACGCGGCTGCGCGATCTGGTCGAATCGCTGCGCGAGTTTTCGCTGCGCGCCTCGGCCAGTTCGGTGCGGCTGCTGTTCTACGCCGGCCACGGCATCCAGGCCAAGGGGCGCAACTACCTGCTGCCGGTCGACACCGAGCCGAATGACGAAGAGGAGATCCCGGCGAAGAGCGCCGACGTGGGCCAGTTCGTCGACCGCCTCGGCGAGATCAAACACGGCCTGAACATCGTCGTGCTCGACGCGTGCCGGGTGAATCCGTTCGCCGGCGGCGTGATCGTCGGCCCCGACGGCCGGCGCTTGAAATTCCGCGGCGCCACGCCCACCGGCCTGGCGCCGCTCGACGCGCCGCTCGGCACGTTGATCGCGTTCTCGACGGCGCCGAACGGGATCGCCCTGGACGGGCCGAGCGGCAAGCACAGCATCTACGCCAAGCATCTGCTGGCGCATCTCGACACGCCGGGCCTGCCCGTCGAGCAGCTGTTCAAGCGGGTTCGCATCGGCGTCGCCGAGGAAACGCAGCGCGTGCAGGTGCCGTGGGAGTCGTCGAGCCTGACCGCCGAGTTCTGCTTCCGCGCCGGCAGCGAGGGTCGCTGCAAGTAGCTGCATCGTCGATTGCGAGGCCACGCGCCTCAAGCATGGTCGGCGATGAATTGCATCAGCTGACGCGCAAATCGCTCCGGTTCGGTGTAGTGCGGCGAATGCCCTGATTTTTCGTAGACGCTGACGCTCGCGTGCGGCACCGTGCGCCGGTACCACGCGTCCAGCGGCACCCCGGCGTAGTGTGGGCTGCGCGCGCCGAGCACGACCAGCAACGGCGCGTCCAGCCGCGCCATCACGCCGCGCAGGTCTGCTGTGGCGAGCGACTCGGCCAGGTCCAGCAGCGACGAGACATCGACGCGCTCCAACCAGTGGCGCAGCAGCCGGCCGAGCGGCGCGTTGGCGG
>JANNKM010000376.1:0-2740 GCA_031396305.1 Rhizobacter sp. | reverse complement strand
ACCTTTAGCGAGCGGCGCGCAAACCATGAGGAGGTCTCGCGGCTGGCGCAGCAGATCGGCGTACTTCAGGGTCGCATCCGCGCCTCGCACCTGCGCGCCCATGTGGAGCAAACCGCGTTGCTGTCCGCGACGCAGATCGAGCAGTACCAGCAGTTGCGGGGGTACCGGCGCTGAGCTGGCAAACGTCCGCGATCGCGTTCCTGCGACCGGCGGTGGGAGTTCCCGCGCTCAGTCCGTGCCTTGCTTCACGACCTCGCACACGACGGCATCGCCTTGCGCCACCAGCCCACCCCGCACCACCCGCGCCGTGACGCCGCCGTGGCCGCGCAGCGCGTTGTAGGCGCCCGGGCCGAGGCTGCCTTCCATCTTCGAACAGGGTTCGCAAGGACCGGAGAGTTCCAGGACCACGTCCGCGCCGATGCGCAGGAGCACGCGCTGATCGGCAAACAGCGACCGCGCCGCCAGCAGGTTCAGGCCGCTCACCACGAGGTTGCGCCGCAAGCCCGCGGCGTCGATCGCCGCCCGGCCGATGAAGCCCGCGATCAGGGGCAGGTGTTCGGCCCGGATCAGCGTCACCTGGCGCTTGCCTGCGCCCGGCCCGGCGCGTGACGCGGCGGCGCCGCGGTCTCCCTCCAGGCCCAGGCCCTCGAGCGCGTTCACCGATGTTGGTGCAAGCGCCACGGCACCGCGCCGCGGACGCAGATAGATCGCCTCGACCCGGCCCGTGCGCGGGAACTGGCGCGTCAATTCGCGAAGATCGTTCATCGCACGCCGCGTTTCACTGGGCCGGCACTACGCCACCCAGCCGCCGCACACCGGGAACACCTGGCCGACAAAACACGCGGCGGCGTCGCTCGACAAGTACGCCGCAAACAGCGCGTCTTCATCGCCCGAGACGAGCCGCCCGAGCGGCACCTCGCGCCTGAGCCGCTCCTGGAACGCCGGATTCGCCTGCACCTCGGGCCCGAAGTACATCGGGTTGTCGACAAAGTTCTGCGCGATCGCATTGAGCTGGATGTTGTCGCGCGCGACTTCCAGGCCCGCGGCGCGAACCCACGCCAACTGCGCGCCACGCGCCGCGCTGTAGGTCGAGGTGCGCTTCATGCCGCGCAGCCCGGTGGCGCTGCCCATCACGACGATCTTGCCGCCGCCGCGCGCGCGCATCTGCGGCAGCACGGCGCACAGCAGGCGCGGCAGCGGGTCGACGAGGTGCGCAAACGTGCGGCGCCACTCCTCGTCATCCACATCGGCCACGCTGGAGGTGGGCGCCGGCAACGCGGGCTGCGCGATCAGCACGTCGATGGCGCCGGCGTCTCGCACGACTTGCTGCGCCATGCCCGCGTCGTCGCCCAGCGCGCGCGGGTCGGCGATCACCACCGCGCCGAGTTCGTTGAACACCCGCTGCAGTGCCGGGCCCATGAAGTCTGCGCACTGCGTGATCAGCACGCGCCTGCCTTGAAGGTCGATCAGCTTCATGGCACGCAGCTTAGCGGCGATTTGCCCGCGCCGCAGCAGAGCATCGCGCGCGGGGGAACGCGAGCATTTGTTGTTGCCGGTCCAGGTCTAGGCTGAGACGAACCTTGCTCACGCTGCGCGCCACGCGATCCGGATGCCCCCCGTGAACCGCAGCACCGAACGAAGCAGCATCCGCCGCGACCGCATCGACGCACAGTTGCGCGAAGAGCGCACCAAGTTTGTCGCACGCAATCCGCGCTCGTGCAAATTGGCGCAGCGCGCCGCACAGCGCTTTGGTGTGCCGATGCACTGGATGAACGACTGGGGCACGCCGTTCGCACTGCGCGTGGCCCGGGCGCAGAGCGCGCAACTCGTCTACGTTGACGGCAACGCGCTTGCCGACTTTTACCTCGGCGACAGCGGCGCGATGTTCGGCCATTTGCCCGCGCCGGTGGCAGCGGGCGAGTAACTCAATCAACTCATCCGCGCGCAGCAATACTGTTTGCGGAATCTCGCGGCCGAGTGCCTTGACGATCCTCAGGCGAACAGTCGGACATGCCGCGCGCTTGCTCTGCTAGGGCAAATACGACTGAACGAAAGTCAGGACGTCCTGTCGGTCCATCCGGAATACGCCTCCCGTGCCCGCACAGTTCCCGTTAATCCCGAAGGACGTGACGCCGGCGACGATCTTTGTTTCGTTGGCGCCCGAGCGATAGAAATTTGGCCCGCCCGAGTCGCCGAAGCACGTCCCGCCGGTGTGGTGGTTGTTCGACAGCAACATGGAGAAGTCGCCGGTGAAGCCCGGAACATTGATCTGCAGGAGTCGCGGGTTTGCCGCGTAACGGGTTCTGGAGTTGGTCGCCAGGAACATCGCCGGAGTCGGGAAGCTCTCCTGCAGGCCGTAGCCCACGGCAGTGAACGTGACGTCTTTCTGGCCGCGCCGAGTTTTCAGCGAATCGAACTGATTCACGCTTGGGAGGACGCCGTACTGACCCGCCGCCAAGACCACCCCTGGCGCCTGGAGGATCACGACACCGACATCGTGAACGAAGAAGGGGGCGGTTTCATACAGGGGATGAGCCGCCCACGAAACAGCTTCTACGCTGTTTGGTCCGGCAAACGGATAGTTGTTGGTCGTACCGATGCCCGCTTGCACATCCGACTCCGTAAATACCCGCATGCCCGTGAAGGGACTGCCGGGGAAGTTGTTCGTGCAGTGACCAGCGGTCAATAGCACCGTTGGGGTGAGCAGGGTTGCGCTGCAGCGAAACGCCGGCGCGCCACC
>JANNKM010000345.1:0-14062 GCA_031396305.1 Rhizobacter sp. | reverse complement strand
TGCCGGGCCACGCGGTGCACCCCGGCGTTCGCCGGTATGACGGCAGGATGGCCGGCTGTTGTTCAGCCGGGCCAACGCCGGTATCCACTGCGCCACCGGTAGCGACAGCAGATTCAGGCCCCGGAGGACCGAGGATGCCCTACACATCCCACATCGACACGTTCGCGCAGGAGCACCTGCCGCCTGCGCAGTGGCTGCCAGAATTCCTGTTCGACAGGCCCGAGCTGCAGTTTCCCGCTCAGCTCAACTGCGCGACCGAGCTGCTGGACCGGTGGGTCGACTCGGGGCTGGGCGATCGACTGTGCGTTCAGGGCCACGGCGTGCGCTGGAGTTACGCCGACCTGCTGCGCGAAGCGAATCGAATCGCCAATGTGCTGGTGCAAGACCTGGGCCTTGTGCCGGGAAACCGTGTGCTGCTGCGCGGCGCCAATTCGCCGCGCCTGGCGGCCTGCTGGTTCGGCGTGATCAAGGCCGGCGGCATCGCGGTGGGCAGCATGCCGCTGCTGCGCGCCAGGGAGTTGACGCAGATCGTGCAGAAGGCCGAAGTCAGCCACGCCTTGTGCGATGCGCGCCTGGCCGACGAACTGGCGCTGGCCCGCGCGAGCTGCCCGATGCTGCGCCACGTGCTTCACTTCAACAGCGCCGGTGCCGGCGAACTCGACGCGCGCGCCGGGCGCAAGACCGCGACGTTCACGAACGTCGCGACCGCCAACGACGACACCTGCATCATCGCGTTCACGTCGGGCACCACCGGCCAACCGAAGGGGACGATGCACTTTCATCGCGACGTGATGGCGGCGTGCGCCTGCTGGCCGGTGCATGTGCAGCGGCCGCGCGCCGACGATGTGTTCATCGGCAGCCCGCCGCTCGCGTTCACGTTCGGCCTGGGCGGCATACTGCTGTTTCCAATGTCGGTGGGCGCGTCGACCGTGCTGCTGGAAAAGGTCACGCCGGACGCGCTGCCGGCGGCGATCGCCCAGTACCGCGCCACGATCTGCGTGACGGCGCCGACCTCGTACCGCGCGATGGCGCCCCACCTGAAGAGCCACGACATCGGATCGTTGCGCAAGTGCGTCAGCGCCGGCGAGGCGCTGCCCGCGGCGACGCGCAAGCTCTGGAAAGAGGCAAGCGGGATCGAGATCATCGACGGCATCGGCTCGACCGAACTGCTGCACATCTTCATTTCGCACGACGAAGCGCACGCAAAGCCGGGGGCCACGGGCACGCCGGTGCCGGGCTACATCGCGTGTGTGCTCGACGACGCGGGCCAGCCTTTGCCCGCAGGCCAGGTGGGGCGACTCGCGGTGAAGGGGCCCACGGGTTGTCGCTACCTGGCCGATGAGCGCCAGCGCCAGTATGTGCAAAGCGGCTGGAACCTCACCGGCGACGCTTACCTGATCGATGGCGACGGATACTTTGTTTATCAGGCGCGCACCGACGACATGATCATCAGCGGCGGCTACAACATCGCCGGGCCGGAGGTGGAGTCGGCGCTGTTGCTGCACGAGGGTGTTGCCGAATGCGGCGTGATCGGTGTCGCCGATGAAGAGCGTGGCCAGATCGTCAAGGCCTTCGTCGTGTTGCGCCCCGGGCAGGTACCGTCCGCTGCACTGGAGCGTGAGTTGCAGGATTTTGTGAAGCAGACCATCGCGCCGTACAAGTACCCGCGCGCCATTGAATTTCGCGACGCGCTGCCGCGCACCGAAACCGGCAAGCTGCAGCGCTTTCGGCTGCGCGAGCCTGCTGCCGCATCCGCACCACCGCCGAAGGCCACCTCATGAAGATTCTGCAGCCGCCCGGCTGGGCGAGCCCGCGTGGCTACTCCAACGGCGTGGCCGCGCAAGGCCTGCAGGTCTTCGTTGCCGGCCAGATCGGCTGGAACGCGCAGTGCGTTTTCGAAACCGACGACTTCGTCGGCCAGGTGCGCCAGGCGCTGCGCAACGTCGTCGAGGTTCTGCGCGAAGCGAATGCGCGGCCCGAGCACATCGTGCGCATGACGTGGTACGTGCTCGACAAGCGCGAATACCTCGCGCGCGGCCGCGAAGTCGGCGCGGTGTTTCGCGAAGTGATCGGCAGCTACAACGCGGCGATGAGCGCGGTGCAGGTCAGTGCGCTGATGGAAGACCGGGCGAAAGTGGAGATCGAGGTCACCGCGGTCGTTCCTGCGCCCGCCTGGGCCGCGGCAACCGATGCCGCCGGCCCATGAAAAAAGCCCGCGCGGCGCGAGCCGGCGGGCGGGTTCTTGAGTAAATGTGGCTCTGCCACTTTGCTCAACCCCCAAGGGCCACGAAGGGGCCCCTTCGTGGCCCTTGGGGCGGACGACGTATGTCGTCGGCCTGGGGACGCTATCAATGACTCGCAGCGCGCGTCGCGCTCAGAACACGTAGATCACGCCCAGGGCGTAGGCGTTGGCCTTGACGTCCGGCGCCGGCGCGGTCTTGTTCACGGTGCGTCCCAGGTCGAGATAGGCGTAGGTGTTCTTGAAGATTTCGCGATTCGCGAAGAGCTCTACTGCCGTCGTCTTGTAGGCGTTGTCGCTGTTCTTCGCGACATGCGCGCCGATGTTGAAACCTGCCACAGGCGCAACGACGCCCAGGCCGATGCCTTTGCCCGAGCCGCCGGTGGCAATGTCGCCGCCGTTGGCGTAGCTGGCCATCAGCTTGACGACTCTGAGGTCATAGCTGCCTGCCACCGACGCAAAGTTCTTGCCGGTGCTGGTGGCCTTTGTCTGGCCGGCGGCTGCCAAGGCGAGCGGCCCGACAGCGTACTTCACGCCCACCGAGAACACCGACTTGGCAGTGGCGCAGCGGCACGAGTGGTACCGATGCAACACGCGCCGTTGCGGCGCCTCGACCCGACTCTCAGGCTCTTGTATGTCATCCCGGCGCACGCCGGGATCCACCCTTTGCCGATCTCCGCCGTCCTGGATCCCGGCCCCGTATCAGGTACGGGGTGGCACTTTCGCCGGGATGACAGTTGCTCAGTGCAGCGGCCCCTGGCGCCCCGGCTTGACCGCCTTGCCACCGGCCGGCGACGCGGCATCGACGGCATCGGATTTGGCCAGCAGCGATTTGCCGGTGACGCCGGCAAACAGCGCCGCCGCGCGTACCTTGATCTCCAGCAGTTCGCTTGCGCTCACTGAATACTGGCCGCTGACCTTGTTCACGTCGACGCGGAATTCGACGTCCTTGCCGTCGTTCGACAGCGTGCCGCTCGTGAACTCATAGTCTTCGCTCTCGAACGGAAAGCCGTGCACCTTCGGGTCGTAGTCTTCGTATTCGACGCGCTCGATCTCGCCGCTGGCCAGGTTGAGCAAGCCCTTGGACATGACGATGTCCTCGCTCAACTCATCGGAAATCACGATCGGTACCTTCAGATCCACGGGGCGTTCCTTGCAGGTCGGAAAAGCCTCGATTCTGCCTGGGTGCGGGTGCCCCCGCAGCGCGGGCATGCCACCACAGGATCGCCAGCACCCCGGCCACGCCCACCGTGGAAACCATGGGCTGCGCAAACACGAGCGACAGCGACAGCAGGTTCAGTGCGATGAACGCCACCGCGCCGATCGGCCGCACCACCTGGCCGGTGTAGGCCGCGCCGAGGCCGAGGATCGCGACGATGGTGGAAACCAGCGCGATGCTGAACGCGCCCCAGCTGAAGTCGATGAACAACAGTGCCGGCGTGTAGACGAAGGCGAACGGCACGAGCGCCTTGCCCATCGACAGGCGAAACGCGGTGTTGCCGGTGCCCATCGGTTCGCTGCGCGCGATGCCGGCCGCGGCGAATGCCGCCAGTGCCACCGGCGGCGTCACGTCGGCGAGCACGCCGTAGTAAAAGACGAAGAAGTGGGTCGCGAGTTGCGGCACGCCCAGTTGCGCGAGCGCTGGCGCAACGATCGCCGCCAGGATGATGTAGGTCGGCGTCGTCGGCACGCCCGTGCCCATGATGATGCACGCGAGCGCGGTGAAGAACAGGCCGAACAGGATCGTCACCTGTTTGATGTCGAACCAGCGCCACACGTCAAACGCATGCACGGCCTGCGCCGCCACGCTCGACAAGTCGATCACGAACGCCGAGAACTTGAAGCCCATTCCGGTGAGCGTGAGGATGCCCAGCACGAAACCGACGCAGGCGCACGACGCGCCGATGCTCAGTGCGGACTTCGCCCCCATCTCGAAGCCACGCACCAGGCCGCGCGGCGTGATCGCCATGCCGGCCATGTTCTTGCCCGCTGCACCGAGTAGTTTGGGGATCCAAGAGCAGGCCACCGTCAGCGTGATTCCCCAGAACGCCGCAAGAAACGGCGTGTACTGCAACAGCAGCAGCGTCACCATCGTCACGAGCGGAATGAACAGGTGCCAGGAGCTGCGCAATACGTTCGCCAGCGACGGGATGTCCTCGGGCGCCATGCCGGCGAGTTTCAGACGCTGCGCCTCCAGGTGCACCATCCACAGAATTGCGAGGTAGTGCAAGGCGGCCGGGATGATGGCGACCAGAATCAACTGGTTGTACGGGATGCCCAGCGTCTCGGCCATGATGAACGCGGCAGCGCCCATGATCGGCGGCGTGACCTGGCCGCCGCACGCGGCCGACGCTTCCACCGCGCCCGCGAAGCGCGGCGTGAAGCCCACTTTCTTCATCAGTGGAATCGTCATCACGCCGGTCGTCACGGTGTTGGCGATCGCCGAGCCGGAAATCATGCCGAACAGGCCCGAGGTCACGACGCATACCTTGGCCGGTCCGCCGGAAAAGCGCCCGGCGGCGATCGTCGCGAGATTCACGAAGAGCTGCGCCAGGCCAGTCAACTGCGCCATCACGCCAAACAGCACGTAGTGGAAGACGAAAGTCGCGACCACGCCCACCGCAATGCCGTAGATGCCCTCGGTGCCCTTGTACAGATACGCGACGACGCGCGCCACGCTGTAGCCGCGGTGCGCCAGGTCTCCGGGCAGGTAAGGGCCCCACACGCCGTAGAGCACGGTGAGCACGGCCAGCAGTGGCAGGAAGATTCCCATCGTGCGGCGCGTCGCCTCGATCGTCATCGCGATCGCAATCACGCCGATCATCAGGTCCAGCGGCGAGTGCTCGCCCGGGCGTCGGATGAAGATGTCGTCGAAGAACAGCAGCAGGTACAACGAAAATCCGGCGGCCAGCGCGGCGAATACCCAGTCGCGCGCGGGGATCTTCGTGTGGCTGCCGTCGTAGGCGCGCAGGGGCAACGACAGCGCGGCGATCGCCAGCAGCACCGCGCCGAATGCGCCTTTCGCGGCTGGCGCCAAGCCCCCACCCACCGATTGCACGAGGCTCCAGCCGAGCCCGAGGTAGAACAACGCCAGGCCGGCCGAGACCAGCCACTCCCAGGCGCCGGGCAGGCGCTTCTGGCGCGGGAACACGAGAAAGCACAAGCCCAACACAACCGTCAAGTGGATCGCCCGGTGTGCGATCTCGTTGTGCAGGCCGAACCCGGCGGTGTAGTAATGCCAGCTCGACAGCGCGACCGCGATGGCGGTGACGATGCCGGCCGACACGCCCACCAGCCGCCGAAAACTCGATTCGGGATCGAACTGTTCGATCAGCCGGTCGACTTCGTCTTGAGTAGGGGCTGTCACGTCGCCTCCATGCGCGGACGCACCCGCCTGTCATCCCGGCGAAGGCCGGGATCCACCCGTGCCGATGTGCCACGTGTCGCGGTGGATCCCGGCGTTCGCCGGGATGACGACTTGGCTGCGGCTGCGCATCCGACTGCGCGCAGCTCGATCGCCGCCGCGCTGAGTTCGCCCAGCAGCAAGGGCCCCGAGGGCAACAGCAGGCGCATGCGTTGCGCCGGGCGCACGACGAGCGGGTGCACCAGGCGCTCGAGTTGCAGCCGCGAGCCCGTGGCGTCGTGCGTCAGCCGCTCGCCCGGCGCCGCCGCGTGCGGCAAGCCGTAGCCCGAACCCTCGAAGCGCTCTTCCACCAGCACCGCGTGCGGGCGGAACTCATAGCGGTCGACCACCGTCGTGCCGAGCACGGAGTGTTCAAACGCGATGCGCACGCCCGGCTCCGCCAGGGCGATGCGCTGCAACACGCGTTCACCGCGGTGAACGCTCAGCACCAGTTCGCAGCTCGTCGATGGCGCTGCCGCAGCCACCAGCACGCCGGCCAGCGCGGCTGCGTGCCGCGCGCCGATCACTTCAGAACGCCTTTTTCCTTGAAGTACTTCGCCGCGCCCGGGTGCAGCGGCGCCGTGCCGACGCCCAGCGCCGTGCTCAAGCTGATGTTCTTGCCCTGCACATGCACCTGGCCCATGATGGCCGTGTTCTCGTACAGCGCCTTCGTCACTTCATACGCCATCGCGTCCGCAACGGCGTCGTGCGCGACCCACACCGCCATCACGGCGAGCGTGTCCACCGCTGCCGCCTGGCCCTTGTAGGTGTTCGCTGGCAATGCGACGCGGGTGTAGTAGGGCTGCTGCTTTTGCAGCTCGGCGATCTCGGGGCCCGCGAGTGCGATGACTTTCAGCGCGTGGCTTTGCGCGAAGTCGGTCACCGCCGCGGTGGGCACGCCGGCGGTGATGAGCGTGGCGTGGAGGTTGCCGTCCTTGATCTTGTCCACCGCCTGGGTGAACGACGACAGGTCTTCCTTCACGTCGGCGCGGCTCATGCCGTGCACCTTCAGCAGGTCCGTCAGCAACTGGTACTGGCCGGAGCCCGGCGACCCGGAGGACACACTCTTGCCTTTCAGGTCACGCACGGAATTGATGTTGAAGTCGGCGCGCGTGATCAGCTGCACCGTCTCCGGATAGAGCGCGCCGAGCGCGCGCAGGTTCTTGATCGGCGCCTTGTCGAACTGGCCGGTGCCGTGGTACGCGGAGTCCAGAATGTCGGCGGCGACGAATGCCGACTCGACTTCCTTGTTGCCCAGCAGCTTGGCGTTGCCCACTGAAGCCCCTGCGGCCTCGGCGGTGGCGCTGATCTTCTTGCCGTCCACCGTCGCCTTGTTGGAAATGAGCTGGGCCAGCATGCCGCCCAGCGGATAGTAGGTGCCGCCGGTGCCGCCGGTGGCGATGCCGAAGAACAGGCGCTGTTGGGCGAGCGCGGCGCTGGCGGTGAGCGCCGCGGCTGTCGCGGCGATGGCGAAAAGTTTGTAGGTCAGCTTCACGCGGGCACTCCTGTTTGGGTCTGCAATGGGCGGCACGATAGGGCGCGTGCCTGCGGCGGTCTATCGAGGTTTGCCCTCGTCAGACAATGCGCCATGGCTGCATACGACATGATCGTGATCGGCGCGGGCGTCATCGGCACGTCAGTGGCGTTTCACCTGGCGCTGCTGGGCGCGAAGCGCGTGCTCGTGCTGGACCGGACCCAGGTCGGCGCCGGCACGACGGCGCAGTCCAGCGGTATCTTGCGCACCCACTATTCGGTACCGCACAACGTGGAGCTGGCGCGCCGCTCGTGGCACGTGTTCAGAAACTTTGCACACACCCTGGACGATGACGAAGCTTCGGCGGGCATCGTGCCCTGCGGTTACCTGATCGCCGCGCCGCAAGGCCCCAAGCTTGAAGCGTTGCGCAGCGCGCTCATCGGCCAGCAGGCCTTTGGCATCGCCGTGCAGCAGCTCAGCCCCGCCGAGGCGACGCAGCGACTGCCGATTTGCCGCTTCGACGACGCAGCGCTGATCGGCTTCGAGCCCGACGCGGGTTTCGCCGACGCCTACCTCGTCGCCACTGGCTTCGCGCGCGCTGCGCGTCGGCGCGGCGTGCACATTTTGGAGGGCGTCGAGGTGCAGCGCCTGCTTGTGCCGCAGGGCCAGGTCACGGGTGTGGAAACGTCGCAAGGGCGCTTTGACTCGCCCCTGGTGATCAGCGCACAGAACATCTGGGCCACTGACATCGAGCGCTGGACCGGCATCGCCACGCCCGTGCGCGCCGAGCGCCACCGCGTCTTCGCCTTGCAGGGGCCTTTGCCCTACACGTACGCGATGCCGGTGTACAAGGACCTCGGCTCCCCCGGCATAATCTACTGCCGCAGCTACGGCGGCGCGCAAATGCTGGTCAGCGAAGGCGTTGCCGGCGAGAGCCTGGCCGCACCGAGCAATGAACTCGGCGAAGTCACGCTCGACGCGATTGCAGCGATCGGCGAACAAGTCGCGCAGCGCTTTCCCTCGTTCGAGAGCGCGGGCCTGGCCAGTGCATGGACCGGTGTCTACGACGTGACGCCTGACTGGAACCCTGTCCTCGGTCGTGTGCCCGACGTGTCTGGCCTGATCGTCGCCTACGGTTTTTCTGGCCACGGCTTCAAGCTTTCTCCCGCGGTGGGGCGGGTGCTCGCGCAAGAGGCGCTGGGTCTGCCCACCGATGTATCGCTGGCGCCTTATGCGCTGGAGCGGTTTCGCGCGGGGCGCTTGTTGACCGGTCTGTATGGGGCGGGGGCGGTGTCTTGAGGGAGCCGGACCAGGGCCTGTTCACACGACTCGTCGAGGAGCCGGCGCTCGGTGAAATGTCAATCGCATTCACCCAGTGGATCCCGGCGTGCGCCGGGATGACAACTTCCTGATGCCGCCGCTTCACACAGCTTTACCCAAACGCGTGAATGTCCGGTGAACCGGCCGCACCGGCGATCCGTTGTCAGGGCACGGCGTCAGCGTTTCGAGCGCCGCGGCAGCAACCAAGGAGTCTAGAAATCATGAGCAGCAAGAAATTCATCGCCGTTGCGCTGGTGGGCGTCCTCGCCACCGGCTTGGCACATGCCCGGGGCGACGTGCAGTGGTCGGTCTCGATCGGCTTGCCCTTGCCGATCATCAGCCCGGTTCCGGTTTTCGCGCACGCCGCACCCGTTTATGTGCACCCAGTGCCGGTTTACGTGCCCGCGCCGCGCGTCATCCATCACGTTCGGCCGGTCCATTGGGACAGCGACCGCGACGGCATTCCGAACCGCTACGACCGCGTCTACAACCCGCGCTGGGACCGCGATGGCGACGGCATCCCGAACCGCCATGACCGGGTCTACACCCCGCCTTGGGACCGTGACGGCGACGGCATCCCGAACCGTCATGACCGGGTCTACAACCCGCACCGGGACCACGACGGACATGGTGGTCCCCGGCATGACAGACGTGAAGACCGCCGCGACGACCGCCCGGCGCCCGGCGGACGCCACTGAACGACGTGTATCGCCACTGCGCCGTCGGCTCGCGGGTCGCCGGCGCGGCGTCTTTCCAGGCTCCTAGGCCTCAAGGGGGCCGTCGATTCGCCGATATCACCGGGGTACACCTGCGAACGGTAATCTTTCCGTGGGCGCAGCAGGCCGGCGAACAGCGAATCAATGTTCAAGTTACTGCGTTACTTTTCCGTTGCGAGCCTGTTGTCGATCATCGCGGCGTCGATCGGTCTGAGCATTCTTCAACGAAAGCTCGCCACAGATGACGTGATCCGGCTCGGCGAGGCAGGCAATGCCGAGACCGCTCGCGTCTTGGCAAACACCTATGCCGAACCGTTGCGCTCGTTTCTGGCGCTGGCGCCGACGCTGTCTGTCGAGCAACTCCAGGTCCATTCCCAGACCCGCCAGTTGCATGAGGTGCTTCGCGCCGCCGTGAATGGCTCGAAGGTCATCAAGATCAAGGCTTACACGCTGGACGGCAGGACCGTCTACTCCAGCGATGCGCGCCAGATCGGCGAAGACAAGAGCGCGAACAGCGGCTTCCTCGCTGCGCGCTCAGGCAACATCGTGACCGAGCTGACGCACCGCAACCATTTCAGTGCTTTCGAGCAGCAACTGATGGACCGTGGCGTGCTTTCGACGTACCTGCCGATCCGCACGGGTGCATCCGGGCCGATCGAAGCCGTGTTCGAGGTCTACAGCGACGTCACGCCAATGCTGCAGCAGATCGAGGTCACCCAGCGCCAGGTCGTCTTCAGCGTCGTCGCGGTCCTGGTGATCCTGTATGGCGTGCTGTTCCTGATCGTCAGGCATGCCGACCGCATCCTGCGGCGCCAGGAAAGCCAAAGGCTTGAAGCTTCCGATGCGTTGCACGCAGCGCGCGATCAGCTTGAACAACGCGTCGTCGAAATGCGCCAGGTCGACGCGCACCGCGAGCGTTACCTTGCGCTGAGCTCGCTGTCGTCGGACTGGTTCTGGGACCAGGACGCGCAGCTCCGCTTTGTCAACCTCGACTCGAAGAACAAGGATTTCGGCGGCATCGATCGCCACTCCCATCTGGGCAAGGCGCGCTGGGAGCTTCCGTACACCGAGCCGGTCAACACGACCTGGGAGTTGCACCGCGCCGAGCTCGAGGCACACCGGCCGTTTCGCAACCTGCTGCTGCGCCGCTCGGCGCCGACCGGCGTGCGCTACCTCAACGTCTGCGGCGAGCCGGTGTTCGCCCAGGACGGTATTTTCGCGGGCTACCGCGGCGTCGCCAGCGACGTGACCGAGCGCGTCGAGGCCGAGTTGGCGCTTCGGGCTGCCCAAGGCACGTTGGCCGAGAACAAGGCGCAGCTCGAGCATGCACGATATCTAGCGACGCTTCTCGAAGCGCTGCCGGTCGGCGTTGCACTTGTCGACACAGAGCTCAACGTTGTCGTTGCCAACGAGGCGAGCCGCAGATTGCAGGGTTCGGCGGCCGAGCTGCTGCGGCCGGGCCGCTCGATCGTTGAGCTGTTTCGCCACCATGCCGAACACGGCGTGTACGGGCCGGGCGACGCAGACGAGCTCGTCGCCGCACGGCTCGCGCGCACGCGCGACCCGAGTCCCTTCGTCGTCGAACGCACGATGACCGACGGCAGAATCGTCGAGGTCCGCGGCACGCCGATGCCCGATGGCAACCGGGTCACGACGTACACCGACATCACCGAGCGAAAGCGCGCCGAAGCGGCACTGCGCGGCAGCGAAACCACGAACCGTGAACAGGCGACGTTCCTGCAGACCTTGCTCGACACGCTGCCGGTCGGGGTGTCGCTGGTCGACAAGAACCTCGAACTGGTGGTCGGCAACCAGGCGTGCGTGCACCTGCTCGACATGCCGCCCGAGTTGTACCGCAAGGGCATACCGATCGAGGCCGTGATTCGCCACATCGCCGAACGCGGCGGCTACGGGCCGGGCGATCCGCAGACCTACGTCGCTGCGCGCATGGCACTGGCGCGCGACCCGAAGCCGCACCGCTTCGAGCGGGCGCGCCGCGACGGTGTCGTTCTCGAGGTGCGCGGCGTGCCGTTGCCCGACGGCAGCATGGTGTCGGTCTACACCGACATCACGGAACGCAAACACGCCGAGCGCGACCTGCTCGAAGCGCGCGACGCCGCCGAAGCCGGCAGCCGTGCCAAGAGCGCTTTCCTGGCGGTCATGAGCCACGAGATCCGCACGCCGATGAATGCAGTGATCGGCCTGCTCGAACTGCTGCGCCTGAGCGCGCTCGACGCCGAGCAGATCGAGACCGTGGACACGGTGCGCGAGTCGAGCAAGTCGCTGCTGCGGCTGATCGACGACGTGCTCGATTTTTCCAAGATCGAGGCCGACAAGCTGGAATTGCAGACCGAACCCGCGTCGCTCGTCGAACTGTTTGACAGTGCGCAGCACAACTTCGCCGGTGTGGCGAGTCAGAAAGGCGTGCAGTTGCGCTGCCACGTCGACCCGCGCATCGCGCCGGCACTGGTGCTGGACCGGCTGAGGCTGCGCCAGATCGTGAACAACCTGCTCAGCAATGCGATCAAGTTCACCGAACGTGGCCAGATCGAGCTGCGCGCCAAGCTGGTCGAGCAACACGGTCTGCACGACGTGGTTCGCATCACGGTGCGCGACACCGGCGTCGGCATCGAGGCCAAGGCGCTGGAGCGCCTGTTCGAGCCGTTCAGTCAGGCCGACCAGGCGATCGAGCGGCGCTACGGTGGTACCGGCCTGGGCCTGGCGATCTGCAAGCGCTTGGCCAAGCTGATGGGGGCGAGCATCGACGTCAAAAGCGCGCCCGGGGTCGGCACCCGCTTCGGCTTCACGCTGCGGCTGCGCCACGCCGAACAGGCCCAGCGCCGGGCGGAAGCACCGATACCGATTGAAGCGATGGCGAAGATGCTGCGGCGGCGCGACACGCCGAGTGTCGACGCCGCACGCGCCGAAGGGCGCCTGATCCTCGTGGTGGACGACCATCCGGTGAACCGCCGCATCCTCGCGCGCCAACTGAACGCCCTCGGCTTCGCCGCGCAGACCGCATCGGACGGCCAGGAAGCGCTCGACTTGTGGCGGCGCGGTGGCTTTGGCCTGGTGCTCACCGACTGCCAGATGCCCGGCATGGACGGCTATCAACTCGCCACCGCGATTCGCGCCCTCGAGGCTGGCGGCCCAGGACGGGTTCCGATCGTCGCGTGCACGGCGAATGTGGCCCGCGAAGCGGCTGACCAGTGCCGCTCGGTTGGCATGGATGAAGCACTCACCAAGCCGGTCGAGCTGGCGTCGCTGAAACAGATGCTCGACCGCTGGTTGTGCGCGGTCGAGTTGCCCGAGCCGGCCGGGCCGGCCGAGCCACCCGAGCCGCTCGCGTCCGACTTCGCTTCGCTTGCCGAACTCACGCAGGGCAACGCGGCGCTGGAACGCGACCTGCTCGACGACTTCCGGCGCTCGAATGCCGACGATCTGAAGGCAGCCGCCCAGGCCGTACAGATGGTATCGATCGCCGAAGTGCGGCGTGTCGCGCACCGCATCTGCGGCGCCGCGCGCACGATCGGTGCCACGGCTCTGGCGCAGGCGGCAGCAAATCTCGAGCAGGCGGCGCAGGCAGGCGACTGGCGGCGCGTGTCGTCGATCTGGCCGGCGCTGCAGCAAGAGGGCCTGCGCCTGGACGAACGCATCGCGGCAAATTGCGATCTTGAAGTTCAACCCTGACGAGGCGACATGACTGAGCCCCAACACCTGCCGCGCACCGTGCTCGTCGTCGAGGATCATGCGTTCCAGCGGCGCACGCTGGTGCGCGTACTCGAATCGATGGGCGTGGCCCGCGTCATCGAGGCCGAAGACGGGAGCCAGGCCCTGGCGCTGCTGGCCGGCACGACGCACAGTGTGGAGATGGTCTTCACCGACCTCGACATGCCGACCATGGATGGCATGGCGCTGATGCGCCAGATCGGCCAGCATGCTCCCGCAGCCAGGCTGGTGGTGTTGAGCGCGGTGGCGCCGGATCTGCTCGCCTCGGTGCAATGGCTGGCGCGTGAGCAGCACATCAACCTGGTCGCGGTGCTCGGCAAACCGGCGTCGGCCAAGGCCATCGAGGCCGCCCTGCGCCGCTCGGGCCGTCCGCGCCCGGCCACGGGCCGCGCCGTCCCGGCGTTCACGCTCGATCAGATCGGCGCGGCGTTGTCGGCAGGGCAGTTCGAGGCCTTCATCCAGCCCAAGGTGCACTTGCGTGACGGGCAGTTCGCCGGCGGCGAAGCGCTGGCGCGCTGGTCGCACCCGCAGCTCGGTTGGGTGGCGCCGGCAGCGTTCATCGAATCCATCGAGTCGTCAGCGCTCATCGAGCCGTTCTCACTGGCGATGCTCGAAAGCGCTGCCGAGGCAGTGCGCTGGCTTGAACAATCAGTGCTGCCAGGGCGCATTGCGATCAATGCCTCGCCCGCCTGGCTGGACCAGCCCACGATGGCCGAACGCCTGACGCAGGCCGTCGCGCGCCTGGGACTGCCGATCGAGCGCCTGATCATCGAAGTCACCGAGAGCGTCGCGAACGGCAACCTCGCTGCAGCGCTGGAAAACCTGGCCCGCTTGCGGATGCGCGGCTTCAAGCTCTCGGTGGACGACTTTGGCACGGGGTTTTCATCACTGCAGCGCCTCATGTCGTCGCCGTTCAGCGAACTCAAGCTCGACCGCAGTTTCATCAGCGGCGTCGAGCGCAACTCGCCGCGCTGGCATGTCGTTGAATCGACGATCGCGCTGGCACGAAAGCTGGGCCTGGAAACAGTGGCCGAGGGCATCGAGACCGAAGCCGAATGGCAACTGCTGAAGGACGCCGGCTGCGACGCTGCGCAGGGCTATTTCATCGCCAAGCCGATGTGCCAGGCCGACTTCCAACGCTGGTCGCGGGCGCGCGGCAACGTGCCTGTCGCGGGCGCGGC
>JANNKM010000329.1:0-2776 GCA_031396305.1 Rhizobacter sp. | reverse complement strand
TACAACGGCTGGATCATGTTCCCCTCGGGCTGGGTCAACTTCAAGCTCACCGAAGTGGCGAAGTACTACACCGAAGTGGGTTTCGGCTCGATCAGCTGGCACGGCCTGACGATGAACAAGGCGCGCTTCGCCAGGCTGCCCAAAGAGGTGCAGGACATCCTCGTCGAGGTCGGGCGCGAGTATGAAACGCTCACCGGCACGGTGAACGAAGAGAACTATCCGAAGCAGATTGCCGAGCTGAAGCGCGTCGGCGCCGTGGTCAAGACCGTGCCTGACTCGGTGCGCCTGGACTGGGCGAAATCATTGACGAACTGGCCGCAAGAGCGCGCCACGGAACTCGACAAGCAAGGCCTGCCCGCGACCCAGGTGCTCAAGCTCACGCTCGAAGAAGCGGAGAAGCTGGGCTACAAGTGGCCGGTGCGTTACCCGATCAAGTAGCCGCTTGACCCTCGTCATCCCGGCGAACGCCGGGGTCCACCCTTTGTGTCGCACCTGGATCCCGGCGTTCGCCGGGATGACAGACTCTTCGCACCCGAGGCCGCCCCCATGCTGACCCGCCTGAACGATGCCGTGACGCGCGCCTTTCTCTACCTGGCGGCGTTTCTCGCATTCGGCCTTTGCTTCCTCGTCGTCGCCGACGTGCTGGGCCGCGTGCTCTTCAACTCGCCGGTGAAGGGCACGCCCGAGATCGTGTCGACCTCCATCGTCATCATCTGCTTTCTGCAAGCGGGTTACGCGATTCGCTCGGGCGGCATGCTGCATGTGGACGCGCTCATCAAGCGCCTGGCGCCGCACCACCAGTCGTGGATGACGGTGGCCGGCGCTTTGCTCGGCGCGGGCTTCTTTGCCTTCCTCTGCTGGGGCAGCCTGGAGCCGGCGCTGCACGCCTGGGTCTCGAACGAGTTCGAAGGTGAAGGTGCGCTGCGCGTACCGGCCTGGCCAACGCGCTTCGTGCTCGTGCTCGGCACGGCCCTGGCAGCGACGAGCTACCTGCTGATGGCGCTGGAGCACGTGCAACGCGCGCTCACCGGCAGGCCGCCGGCCGGCGTCGCCGCCACCCACTGACAGCCGCGCAGTCTCGCCCATGTTCAACGCAATCGACATGATCATCCTGGTGAGCGTTCTGCTCGCGCTGGTGTTCTGCGGCTTTCACATCGCGGTGTCGCTGGGCGTGACGAGCCTGCTCGGCATCTACCTCATCAACGGCGACTGGGAAACGGTGCGCCGCTTCAGCGCCAGCACGGCCTATGAAGCGCTGCGCGACTACGTGTTCGCGGTGATTCCGCTGTTCATGCTGATGGGTGAGTTTCTCGCCAAGTGCGGCGCCGCGCGCGACCTGTTCACCCTCATCAACCGCTTGACGCAGTGGGTGCCGGGGCGCCTGGGCGTGGCCACCGTGCTTGCCAACGCGGTGTTTGCGTTTGTCACCGGCGTCTCGATCGCCGCGGCGGCGGCGTTCTCGAAAATCGCGCACCCGGAAATGCGCCGCCACGGCTACGAGCGCAAATTCTCGCTCGGCTGCATTGCCGGCAGCGCCTGCCTGGGCATGCTGATACCGCCTTCCGTGTTGATGATCGTCTGGGGCGTTCTCACCGAACTGGCGATCGGCAAACTCTTCATCGCCGGCATCATTCCCGGCTTTCTCGTCGTCACGCTTTACATCGCCTACATCATCTGGGTGGCCAAGACGCAGCCGCATCGCGTGGGCGAGGGCCCGAACCTGCCCGCCGCGCAAGCCGAGGCGCGCCGCATCAACGAGGCGCAACCCCAGGAATCGCTGACGACGATCCTGTGGAGCACGCTGGGCATCATCGTGCTCGTCGTCCTGGTGTTAGGGGGCATCTGGCTCGGCGCCTTCACCCCTACCGAAGGCGCGGGCGTTGGCGCGACGCTGGCGCTCATCCTGGCACTGCTGCGCGGCATGCGCGGCAAGGAAATGGTCGAGGTCATCCTGTCGGTGGGCAAGACCTCGGCGCCGTTGCTGCTGCTGCTCGTGACCGCCCAGTTGTACTCGCGCATCCTGGCGATGACGGGAATCACCGGCGCGGCGAAGGAGTTCTTTCTCGGCTCGGGTTTGTCGCCCTACGTGATTCTCGTGTTGATGGTGCTGGTGTGGTTCCTCCTGGGGTGCATCATCGACTCGATTTCGATCATCCTGCTCACCGTTCCCGTGTTCGCGCCGGTGGCAGCAGCACTCGGGTTCGACCCGATCGCGTTTGCGATCCTGGGCATCCTCGCCATCGAGACCGGCCTGCTGACGCCGCCGTTCGGTATCCTCGTGTTCACCGTCAAGGCGGCGGTGACGGACGAAAAGAACCTGTCGGCCAGCGAAATCTTTTCCGGCTCGGTGGCGTACTGGATCGCCTTGCTCACGGCGATCGTCGTGATCGCCATCTTTCCGCAACTCGCCACCTGGCTGCCGAATCTCGGCAACAAACTCGTCAATTGAGAGCCCCCCGGGGGGTTCAAGTAGAGTGGCAAAGCCACAATTTCTTGAGAGGAGACTCGAACATGCCCGCCTATTGGATCGCCCGCGGCCGGATCAACGATCCGGTGGAGTACAAGAAATACACCGACCAAGTGCCGCAGATCCTCAAAGACCACGGCGGCAAGATCCTCGCCCGCGGTGGCAAATTCAAGGTGATGGAAGGCTCGGACCGGTACTCGCGCTTCGTCGTCATCGAGTTCGCGACGATGGCGCAGGCGATCGCTTGCTACGAATCGCCCGCCTACCAGGAGGCCTCGGCGTTTCGCAAGCGCAATGGTGCCGGCGAAG
>JANNKM010000297.1:0-4309 GCA_031396305.1 Rhizobacter sp. | reverse complement strand
TTGGCCACGGCCGCGCGCGATGCCGGCCTGACGATCTCCTTCGATCCCAACTTGCGGCCGAGCCTGTGGCCCACGCGCGCCGAGATGGTCGATTGCCTCGACCGCCTGGCCGCGCTGGCCAACTGGGTGCTGCCCGGCCTGGAGGAAGGCCGCCTGCTCACCGGGCAGGCGAGCGCCGAAGGCATCGCCGACCACTATCTGGCCCGCGGTGCGCGCGGCGTGGTCGTCAAGCTCGGCGCCGCGGGCGCATATTTCGCGACACCCACCGAACGCGGCGTATCGCCCGGCGTGCCGGTGGCGCAAATCGTCGACACCGTGGGTGCCGGCGACGGCTTCGCGGTCGGCGTGATCTCGGCCTTGCTCGAGGGCCTGCCCGTCGAGCGAGCCGCCGCGCGCGGCAACTGCATCGGCGCGCGTGTCGTGCAGTTTCCTGGCGATTCGGACGGCCTGCCGACGCGGGCCCAGCTTGACGAAGCCTTGCCCCTCATCGCATCGCCCACCAGGAGCCATCGAACAGTCCGTCCCGACTGAAGCTCACGCACCCTGGTCTCGGCGGCTGAGGGCCGCGTTGGTTTCGACGTTCAAGAATCCGGCCGGTACGCCTGAACGTCTCCAACGCTGGCGTTCACGATGCCGACCTCGGTTGAAGCACTGGCAACGCAGGCGATAGGCCTTTCCCCGGCCGACGGCGCCCGCCTGTCCGACCTCATGCTTGCTTCGCTGCCGGAAGGCGCCGATCCTGAAGTGGATGCCGCATGGGAGCAAGAGATCCAGCGCCGCGTCATCGCCGTCGAATCCGGAACTGCTCGCGTTGTGCCCGCCGCTGAACTTCACACTGAGGCCCGCACGATTTGCGATCGGTGAAGTTCGTTCGCTACCTCGACGAGGCTCGCGCAGAGTTCCTCCACGAGGTCCAGCACTTCTCGGCAGTGAGCCCGGCACTCGGCAAGCGCTTCGACGAGGCCGTGCAGAAGGCCGAGGGCCTTGTCGCCCAATTCGCCGAGGTGGGTTCGCCCTACAAGCACGGTGCGCGGCGCAATCGGCCATGAGCGGTCGGAGGCGAGAGGCAGCATTCAGACAAGCCTTCCCGAGTCACGTGCGTTGGTCCGACAGACGTGACCGTGTGCTCACCTGTATCGGGCCCGATCCGACCTGGGCGCGCCAGCAAGGGCTCGCACCGTACGTGCACCAGCGCACAGAACCAGTGCCCCGCAACGCGCATCAGTTTCGATGCCGACGAGCCTCGCTCAGGCCGCGCGGTGCTTGAAGAACGCCGAAGCTTGGCTTGCGCCGCCGATTTCCGCCGCCGTGGCGATCAGCTCGGGGCCGAGTTCGAGCATGCGTGGTTCGGTCAGCCTGATCATCGGGCCGGCGATCGTCACCACGCCAATCACCTGCCCGTCGCGCCGGCGGATCGGCGCCGACATCGCCGACATGCCGGGCGCGAACACCTCGACGATCAGACTGAAGCCCCGCTTGCGCGCCGCGCGTATGTAGGGGAGCAAGGCCTTCGTGGTCGTCGGCGCCCGCGGGCCGTGGTCCGCCGGCCGCCCCAGGCCCTGGCGCGCGACCACGGCGAGGGCCTCGTCGTCGGTCATCGTCGACAGCAGCGCATGGCCGGCGGCGCTGCAGGACAGCGGCACCGACAGACCCATGTCGGGGTCGTAGCGCAGGCCGCGCGTGGCCCCCTGGGCCTTGGCGACGAAGACCAAGTCGTCGGCGTCGCGAACCGCCATGCGAACCAGCTCGCCGGAATGCTTGGCTAGCTGTTCCAGCAACGGCTGCGCGATGTCGACCACTCCCGAGCCGCTCAGGAACGTCAGCCCCATCGACACCAGCTTGATCGTCAGGACGTAGATGCCCTGCTCCGACACCTGGCGCACATAGCCGGCCTGGCAGAGGTCGGTCAGCACGCGGTGCGTCGCGCTGAGCGGCATCTCGAGTTGCTGCGCCAGCGAGGACAGCGAGCGTCCTTCGGGGGTGGCTGCCAGCAATTCCAGGATGCGCAGGCTTCGATGCAGGGCGGCAGTCATGGGGGTGGGCAGGCGGACTCTGGGTGCACGACCGATTCTGCGTCATTGGGGAAAACATTTTGGAAACTCTTTCCACACCCACTAGGATCGGCCTGGTACCAACCCCCGAAGCCCCCGTGTCGCATCCCCTGTTCGTTCTCAACGGGTCGAACCTCAATCTGCTCGGCCAGCGCGAGCCCAGCCTCTACGGCAGGACGACGCTGGCGCAGGTGAAGGCCAAGACCGAAGCCCTGGCCGAGGAACTCGGCCTGGCCTGCGACTTCCGCCAGACCAACCACGAGGGCGTGCTGGTCGACTGGATCCAGGAGGCGTATCAGAAGGATGCCGCCGTGATCATCAACCCGGCCGGCTTCTCCTTCGGCTGCGTGCCGGTGCTCGATGCGCTGAAGATGATCCGCAAGCCCTTGGTCGAAGTCCACATCACAAATATCCACCAGCGCCCGCAGCCCTACACGCAATCGCTGGTCTCACAGGCCGCCACGGGCGTGATCTGCGGCCTCGGCCCCGGCGGCTACCTGCTGGCGGTACGGGCCATCGCCGAAGCTCTGGTCGCACCGGATACCGATTCGTCATCTTGATTCGCATACAGGAGAACCCATGAAATCGAAGTTGATCCAACTGATCGCGATGCTGTCGCTGGCGGCCGCGGGTGCCATGGCGCAGGCCCAGGACATCCAGGAACGGACGATCAAGTTAGGCCACCTGAACAACACCGACCACCCGACCAGCACGGGGGTCAAGAAGTTTGCCGAGATCGTGGCAGCCAAGAGCGGCGGCAAGATCAAGGTGCAGGAATTCGCCAGCAGCCAGCTGGGCAATGAACTGCAGCAGCAAGCGGCTCTGATGGGCGGCGTGCAGGAAATGCTCGTGGCGTCCACCACGTCGCTGGCGGGCATCGTCAAGGAGCTCGGCCTCTTCGACTTCCCGTTCCTCTTCAGCAATGCCAAGCAAGCCGATGCCATGGTCGACGGCCCGTTGGGCAAGATGCTCAGCGCCAGGCTGGCGGACAAGGGCATCGTCGTGCTGGGCTTCTTCGACCTGGGTTTCCGTAACGTCACCAACAGCAAGCGCCCGATCACGAAGGCCGAGGACCTGGAAGGCCTGAAGCTGCGCGTGATCCCGAACCCGGTGTTCCTGGAGACCTTCAAGACCTTACGCGCCAATCCGACGCCGATGCCCTTTGCCGAGCTGTATGGCGCGCTCGAAAGCAAGGCCGTGGACGGGCAAGAGAATCCGTACGCGGTGATCCTGTCGAGCAAGTTCTATGAAGTGAACAAGTACGTCAGCGGCACCAACCACGTGTACGCGACCAACCCGGTGCAGATCAGCAAGAAGTTCTGGGACAAGCTGTCACCGGCCGAGCAGAAGCTGTTGCAGGACGCCGCCATCGAAGCCCAGAACTACCAGCGCGTGGTCAGCCGCGAGGTTTCCAGCAAGGCCGTGGCCGAACTCAAGGCCAAGGGCATGCTGCACAACGAGATTGCGCCCGCCGAGATGGCCCGCATGCGTGCCGAAGTCAGGCCGGTCCACGACAAGTTCGCCGCCTCCTACGAGCCGGCCGTGATGAACCTGTTCAAGAGCGAGTTGGAGCGCGTGTCCAAGCTCTGATGCCTTCATCCTGCCGCGAAGCCTCGGCGAACGGCGGCGGCGAATCGTGAAAGGGACGAACGATGGCTTTGCTCGGGGCGGGGCTGATCGCCATGTGGTGGAACGTGCCCGCCGACGCATGGAGCGAATTCCAGGATTGGCATGCGCACGAGCACTTCCCTGAGCGCTTGAGCATCCCAGGCTTCCGGCGCGCTTCGCGCTGGACCAGTGCTGACGGGACACGCGGCGTGTTCGTCATGTACGAGCTCGAGGACTACGGGGTCCTGTCGTCGCCGCCGTACCTCGATCACCTGAACGCACCAACGCCTTGGTCCGCGGCGATGATGCCGCACCACCACGGCATGGTGCGCAGCCAGTGCCGAGTCCTCGAGACCTGCGGCGGCAGCGTGGCCGGGCACGCTTTGACGGTGCGGCTCTCCCCGGCCCAGGGTCGCGAGGCCGCCTTGCGTGCGTGGCTCGCGTCGTTAGTCGGAACCCTGGCGACCCGCCCCGGCCTGACCGGCGCTCACCTTGCGCAGCACGAGCGTCCGCCGATCGCGGCGACCACGGAGCAGAAGATCCGCGGAAAGGACCGCGAGGCCGACTGGGTGTTCGTGGTCACCGGCTACGACGCCGCCTCACTCGAGGCGCTGGCTGCGGCCGAGCTCAGCGACGTCGCACTGGTCAAT
>JANNKM010000306.1:0-1827 GCA_031396305.1 Rhizobacter sp. | reverse complement strand
CCGCGATCGAGTCGCTGGGCCTGCAATCGGCGTGGCTCGACGGCGAAATCGTCGTGCTGAACGCCGCCGGCACGCCCGACTTCAACGCCCTGCAGAACGCTTTCGATGCCGTAGACACCGGCTCGATCACCTACTTCGTTTTCGACCTGCCGCACCTGAGCGGGTACGACCTTCGGTGCACGCCGCTGCACGCCCGGCGCGCCCTGCTCGAGCAACTGCTCAATGCGTCGAGCGGCGAACAAATTCGCTTCAGCGCGAGCTTTGCCGCGGATCCTGCGAGCGTCCTGGAGTCGGCGCGCACATTGGGGCTCGAAGGAATCGTCGCGAAACGCAGCGACGCGCCCTACTCTTCGCAACGCTCCAGCACGTGGCTGAAACTGAAGTGCCATCTCCGGCAGGAGTTCGTGATCGGCGGCTTGATCGACCGCGACGGTTCGAGCACGGAGGTGGGCAGCCTGATGCTCGGCGTGCACGACGGCGAGGGCCGGCTCCAGTACGCCGGCAACGTAGGCACCGGCTGGAGCGCGGCGACCGCGGCGCATCTGCGCAGCCGCCTCGCGCAGATCGAGACCGGCACGAGCCCGTTTGCCGGGCCGATCGAACCCAGCCGCTGGTCAAGACGAGCCGCGGGCATCGCGCGCTGGGTCGAGCCGACGCTGGTTGCGGAAGTCCAGTTTCGCGACTGGACACCTGACGCGCATGTGCGCCATGCGTCGTTCCAGGGCTTGCGCATCGACAAGCCGGCGCGCGAAGTGGTCCGCGAGGATGGCGCAACCAACGGGGACGCAATGCACGCAACACGTGCGGCGGCGCCGGCGTTGCGCAGTGCGACTGCGGCCCCGGCGGCCGCGCGTGTGGGCGCTGTCAAGGTGTCGCACGCCGAGCGCGTCATCGACACGTCGAGCGGCCTGACCAAACTCGACCTCGTGCGCTACTACGAAAGCGTCGCGCCGTGGCTGCTGCCGCATCTGAAGGGCCGGCCGGTGACGCTGGTGCGCGGGCCGCGCGGCGTGGGCGGCGAGCTGTTCTTCCAGAAGTACGCCGAGGCATCGAGCATCCCGGGCTTGCGCGAACTCGATCCCAGACTCTGGCCTGACCACCCGGCCTTGCTCGAGGTCCCCGACGCGCGGGCACTGGTGAGCGCGGCGCAGATGAACGTGATCGAATTTCACACCTGGAACTCGCTGGCGTCGAAGATCGACAAGCCCGATCGCATCGTGTTCGATCTCGACCCCGGCGAAGGCGTGGCGTGGACGCGCGTGCAGGGGGCCGCCACGCTGACGCGCGCGATGCTCGCCGAACTGGGGTTGCAGAGTTGGCTCAAGACGAGCGGCGGCAAAGGGCTGCACGTCGTCGTGCCCATCACGCCGCGCCTTGATTACGATTCCGTGAAGGCGTTTTCGCAGGCCGTCGTGCAACACCTCGCGAAGACCATCCCGTCGCGCTTCGTCGCGAAAAGCGGCGCGGCGAACCGGGTCGGGCGCGTCTACGTCGACTACCTGCGCAACGGCCACGGCGCCACCACCGCCGCAGCATTTTCGGCGCGCGCCCGCCCCGGCCTGGGCGTGTCGATGCCGATCTCGTGGGAGCAACTCGCGGCGGTGAAGAGCGGCGCGCAATGGTCGGTCGCGACGGCGCGCGAATACCTCTCGTTCCAGAAGCTTGACCCGTGGGCGGCGTACTGGACGACGCGCCAGACGCTTACGGCGGCCAAGAAGACGTTGGGCACCTCGCCGCCAGCGTCATGAGCCGGGGCGCGCCAGCCCTCACAAGAAGCAAACTCCGTCAGCACCGTCATCCCGGCGAACGCCCGGATCCACGCGCATG
>JANNKM010000265.1:0-10915 GCA_031396305.1 Rhizobacter sp. | reverse complement strand
CGTATTTCTTCTGCAATGCGCCGCCAGCAGCCAGCCAGAGCGCACCGGCGATCAGCGCCGCGCCGAGCAGCAGCACGAATGCGCCGACAAGCGCGTCGTTCACCTTGGTTTCGATGGCGACTCCTCGGGGGATGCTGGCGTACGCGCAAATGCGCGGCGGCGCCCTTCCTCCATCGCGGCGCGGCCGCGTGCGCCCTCGAAGAACGGACGGATCAGCGGGTCGTCGAGTTGCGACAGATCCTGCATTGACGCAGTCGCGCGTACCTTGCCGTCAGCGAGCACGGCGACCCGGTCAGCGACCTGCCACAACAGGTCGAGGTCGTGCGTGACCATCACGATCGTCAGGCCGAACAGTTCACGCAGTGTCAGCACGAGTTCATCGACACCGCCGGCGCTCACCGGGTCGAGCCCGGCGGTGGGCTCGTCGAGGAACAGTAGTTCCGGGTCGAGCGCGAGCGCGCGTGCCAGCGAAGCGCGCTTGAGCATGCCGCCGCTGAGCTCGGCAGGAAACTGCGCGCCAACCTGCGGCGCCAGCCCGGCCATGGCGATCTTCCATGCGGCAATCTGGTCGATCAGCGCATCGTCCAGCGCGGTGTGTTCACGCAGCGGCAGGCCGACGTTTTCCAGCACGCTGAGCGAGCCGAACAGGCCGCCATGCTGGAACATCACGCCCCAGCGCTGACGCAGTGCCAGGGTCTGCGCCGCGTCCAGCGCCAGCGCATCGGCGCCGAGCACGTGAATCGAGCCCGAGTCGGGCCGGTGCAACAAGATCATTTCGCGCAGCAGCGTCGACTTGCCCGAACCGCTGCCGCCGATCAGCGCAAAGATCTCGGCGCGCTTGACTTCCAGGTCGAGTTCACTGTGCACGACATGCGCGCCGAAGCGCGTCGACACCCGCTTGAGTTCGATCACGGTGTCTTCGGATGCAGCCATCTCACAGATCCAGCGCACTGAACGCCACCGAGAACAGCGCGTCGGCGACGATCACGAGGAAGATCGACTGCACGACGCTGCGCGTGGTCTGGCGCCCCACCGCGTCGGCGCCGCCCTTGGTTCGAAAGCCCTGGAAGCAGCCGACCACGACGATGATCACGGCGAACACCGGGGCCTTGGCGATGCCGATCAGGTAGGCGGTGGGGCTGACCGCCTTGACGAAACGGTCGAGAAATTCTTCGAAGCCCACGCCGAGCTGGACCCGCGCCATCAGCATGCCGCCGAACACGCCGAGCAGGTCAGCGACGAACGTCAACAGCGGCATCGCGATCACGAGCGCAATGATCTTGGGCCACACCAGCAGCTCCAGCGGCGCGATGCCCAGCGTTCGCATCGCGTCGATTTCTTCGGTCACGACCATGGTGCCGATCTGCGCGGCATAGGCGGAGCCGGAGCGCCCGGCAATGATGATCGCCGTCATCAGCGGCGCGAACTCGCGCAGCATCGACAACCCCACCAGGTCGGCGACGAAGATGTTCGCGCCGTACTGGCGCAACTGATCAGCGCCCTGGTACGCGACGACGACGCCGAGCAAGAAAGACAACAGGCCGACGATCGGCAGTGCGTCCACGCCGCCGCTGCGCAGGTTGAAGAGCATCGGGCGCAAACGCCAGCGCGTCGGGTGCGCGAGGCTGCCGGCGAAGCTGATCGCCACTTCGCCGATGAACGACAGCAGTGCCAGCGCCTGCCCGGCGCTGCCCGCCGCGCGGCGGCCCACGCGCTCCAGCCAGGGCGAGGGCGGCTCTGCAGCGGGGTCGGGGTGTTCGGCCAGGGCCGCGAGGCGCTGTGCAGCCGCTTTGAGCAGGGGCTGGAATTGCGGTTTCAGCCCGATAGGCGTGCTGCCTGCCGTGGCGAGCCGCAGCAACAACTCCTGCAGCCGCCATGCTCCGGCCGAATCGAGCGCGACGATCCCCGCAGCATCCACCTCGCGTGGAGTCGTGTCCGCCAGCAACGCGGCGCAGCGATGTTCGATGTCCGCCACGCCGCGAACCGTCCATTGACCCGACAGCGCAACCGTCTGCGGACTCGGCTGGTCGATGGTCGCGAGATCCTGGGGCGCGGGCTGCATGGTTGAGGTGCAAAGTAACCGGGTGCAGTGCCACGGTCTGTGCGCAAGCGCACCAAGGCTTGTCTGAACCTCAGGCAGAAAGCTCACGCAGGTGGCCGCGTCGCGGAGCGCCTTGAATTGCGGCGACTCTGCCGCCCGAGGTGCGTGAGCTGCTTCTTACGTCGGGGCGTAGCTCAGGCGCACATAGATCGGCGCAAAGGCCTCGGCCTGCGTCACTTCGAGCAGGTGCTCGCGTGCCAGCTCGAGCAGGGCGATGAAGGTGACCACCATCACCTGGGGGCCCTTTGCGGCATCGAACAGGTCTTCGAACATGGCGAAGCGCCGCCCCTGCAGGCGACGCAGCACGATGCTCATGTGTTCGCGCACGCTCAACTGCTCGCGCGTGATCGTGTGGTGCGCCACCAGCTTGGCGCGGCGCATGATGTCAGCCCAGGCGGCGCGCAACTCATCGGCGTTCACCTCCGGCAGGCGCGGCGATAGCGCCTGCTCGATCGTGACCTGGGCGCGCAGGAAATCGCGCCCCAGCAGCGGCAGCGCGTCCAGGCCCGCCGCGGCGAGTTTCATCTGTTCGTATTCGATGAGACGGCGCACCAGTTCGGCACGCGGGTCTTCGGCCTCTTCGCCGTCGCGCGACTTCTTCGGCGGCAGCAGCATGCGCGACTTGATCTCGATCAGCATTGCCGCCATCAGCAGGTATTCGCTGGCGAGCTCGAGATTGTGTTTGCGGATCTGCTCGACGTAGGCCAGGTACTGGCGCGTCACGTCGGCCAGCGGAATGTCGAGGACGTTGAAGTTCTGGCGCCGGATCAGGTAGAGCAACAGATCCAGCGGCCCCTCGAAGGCTTCGAGAAACACCTCCAGCGCATCCGGCGGGATGTACAGATCGGTGGGCAGCGTGAACAGCGGCTCGCCGTACAGGCGCGCCACCGCGACGCCATCGACGACCGCCGGTACCGCGTGCTCTGCGGCGCCGGCAACAGCGCCCGCCATCACGACATCAATCACTGGAGGTGCTGCGCTTGCCGTGCTACTTGGTTTGGTAGACGTAGGGTTGCTGCGGCACCTTGGCGTCGCCGTAGTCGGCCTCGGCTTCACGGTCGATGCGGCGGTCCCACAGCAGCGCACGGCCCTGGCGTTGCTCGTCCTCGAGCGTGGGCTTGCGCGCCTTGAGGTGTTCGATGAACGCCGTGGTGTCGGACTTGTAGTGTTTCCAGAACAGGGGCATGGGGCAGGCCAGAGTCGCTTGCAGGGATTTTAGGCCGGCGGCGGCGAATCGCCTCAGGCTGGGGAAAATGCCGCGGGTACGCCGCGAGCGCGCGATACTGCGCCCCACCTGCACCCGTTCAGTCTGGAGCCCACCGTGAGCAAGACCTTCGCCTCTCAAGCCGACCTCGAAGAAAAGAAAGTCACGTTCACGAAACTGAGCGCGAACGCCTACGCCTATACAGCCGAGGGCGACCCGAACACCGGCGTCATCATCGGCGACGACGCGGTGATGGTGATCGACACGCAGGCCACGCCGGTGATGGCGCAAGACGTGATCCGCCACATTCGCGCAATCACCGACAAGCCCATCAAGTACGTCGTGCTGAGCCACTACCACGCGGTGCGCGTGCTCGGCGCTTGCGCCTACCAGCCGCAGCACATCATCGCAAGCCGCGACACATACGACCTGATCGTCGAGCGCGGCGAGGCCGACAAAGCGAGTGAAATCGGGCGCTTTCCGCGCCTGTTTCAGGCGGTCGAGTCGGTGCCGCCGGGAATGACGTGGCCGACGATCACGTTCACGGGAAGCATGAGCATCTGGCTGGGCAAGCTGGAGGTGCAGCTGCTGCAGCTCGGCCGCGGCCACACCAAGGGCGACACCATCGCGTGGTTGCCCGAGCAGAAGATTTTGTTCTCCGGTGATCTGGTCGAGTTCGATGCGACGCCCTATGCCGGCGACGCATACTTTCAGGATTGGCCGAAGACGCTTGATCGCCTTGCTGCGCTGCAGCCCAGCGCGCTGGTGCCCGGCCGCGGCGCCGCGTTGACCACGCCTGCCGCGGTGGCGCAGGGTTTGGCGAGCACACGCGGTTTCATCGCCGATGTCTGGAGCAGCGTCCAGGCGGGTGTTGCTGCGGGCAAGGACTTGAACGCCGTGTACAAGGAAACGTTCGCCAAGCTGCAGCCCAAGTACGGGCACTGGGTGATCTTCAACCACTGCATGCCGTTCGACGTGACACGCTGCTACGACGAAGCGACGCAATACCCCGACCCGCGAATCTGGACGGCGCAACGCGACATCGAGATGTGGGCGGCGCTCGAAACCTGAAAGAGCGTGCAGGTCAATCGATCACCTGATTGGCGACATGGTTCAGCCATCCTTTGTCATACCGGCGAAAGCCGGTATCCACTCGTTGGAGCGTCGCGCGTTCGGTGCGCGGTCCAATGCGTTCAGCCAGTGGATCCCGGCGTGCGCCGGGATGAAGGTCGCTTGTGTGTGCATGCTGAGCTTTGCCGCTAGTCAGGATCGACCATGAGCACGGCAGCGGGCACGGCGCCGCCGAACTACGAGGCGCTGCAATTCCCTTATCGCAAGGCGCGCGACCACGCGACACCTGCGCCGCTGCGCTACCCGGTGGTCGTGGTTGGCGCCGGCCCCGTGGGGCTGGCGCTGGCGATCGACCTGGCGCAGCAGGGAATCAGCGTGCTCCTGCTGGACGACGATGACCGACTGTCGAGTGGCTCGCGCGCGATCTGTTTTGCCAAGCGCACGCTGGAAATATTCGATCGTCTCGGCTGCGCCGACCCGATGGTGGACAAAGGCGTGTCGTGGAGCGTCGGCCGGGTTTACTGCCGCGATAACCAGCTCTATTCGTTCAACCTGCTGCCAGAGGCCGGCCACGAGCGGCCGGCGTTCATCAACTTGCAGCAGTATTACGTCGAGGGTTATCTCGCGGAACGCGCCGCCGAATTGCCGGACATCGAGATTCGCTGGAAGAGCAAGGTGGTGGGTGTCGAGCCTCGCGCCGACCATGTGCGGCTGAGTGTCGATACGCCCGACGGGATTTACGTCGTCGAGGCCGGGTTTGTTGCGGCGTGCGACGGTTCGAAGTCGCCGCTGCGCGGCTTGATGGGCCTGGAGGCGCAAGGCCGAACCTTCCGCGACCGATTCCTGATTGCCGACATCAAGATGGACGCGCCCGACTTTCCTGCCGAGAGGCGCTTCTGGTTTGACCCGTCGTTTCACCCGGGCCAAAGCGTCTTGCTGCACAAGCAGGCCGACGGCCTGTGGCGCACTGATTTCCAACTCGGCTGGCAGGCCGACCCGGAGAAGGAGCGCCGCAGCGAGAACATCCGGCCGCGCGTGCGCGCCTTGCTCGACAGCATCGGCGCGCCCCAGGTTCAGTTCGAGATCGGTTGGGCAAGCGTTTACACCTTCGCGTGCCAGAGGCTGGAGAAGTTCCGCCACGGCCGCGTGCTCTTCGCCGGCGACTCGGCGCACGGCGTGTCGCCGTTCGGCGCACGCGGCGCCAATTCCGGCGTGCAGGACGCCGAGAATCTGGCGTGGAAACTCGCCGCCGTGCTGCAAGGGCGCGCCGGCGACACGCTGCTGGACAGTTATGGCTCGGAGCGCGAATACGCCGCCGACGAGAACATCGCCAATTCGACACGCGCCACCGACTTCATCACGCCAAAAAGTGAAGTCAGCCGACTCTTCCGCGACGCCACCCTCGACCTGGCCAAGATGCACCTGTTTGCGCGAGCGCTCGTGAACAGCGGGCGCTTGTCGGTGCCGGCCACGCTGCGAGATTCGGCACTGAACAGCGCCGACGACGCAGAATTTGCTGGTGCGATGATGCCCGGTGCCGCAGCGGCCGATGCCCCGGTCCAGGCCGATGGCCAGGCCGAGTGGCTGCTGCGACAGATGCACGCGGGTCACTTCACGGCCCTGCTGTTCGGCGGCAGCGAACTCGCCCCCGTGGTTCGCGAGTTGCGCGCCGCTGCGTCAGGCATTGCGCCGTTGCAGGTGCTGATCGTCGTGCCTGCCGGGTCGCACGCCAGTGTGGAGGGCTCCCGCACCTTGGTTGACGTGCACCGGCTGCTCACGCAGCGCTACGATGGCCGAAGCGGCACGCTGTATCTGCTGCGCCCCGACCAGCATGTCTGCGCGCGATGGCGCAGCGCGAACGCCGGGTTGCTGCGCAACGCGCTGCGCCGTGCGCTGGCCCTGGCGCCACTGGACTGAAGGGAGTCGCTCGTGCCCCTTGTGACGCAACCGAACCTCACCGCGCCGGATGACTTCTATGAAGCGCTGATCGACGCGCACCGCGACCTGGGCGCTTCGCAGAGTCACGAACTCAACGCCAAACTCGTGCTGCTGCTGGCCAACCATGTCGGCGACTTCGACGTGCTGCGCGAAGCCCTGAACGCAGCGCGCGCGAGCGTGCTCGACAAGGCGGCCTGACGCGCAGACGACAATCGACAGCCACGAGACCCGCGACCGAGATCCATCGTGAACCACACCGAATTGCACTACCTGGCCGGCTTCGGCAATCAGTTCGCGAGCGAAGCGATTCCGGGTGCGCTGCCCCAGGGCCGCAACAGCCCGCAGCGCGCGCCGCTGGGCCTGTACGCAGAGCAGATATCGGGCAGCGCGTTTACCGCGCCGCGCGCCGAGAACCGCCGCACCTGGGTGTACCGGCGCCAGCCGGCCGTCGTGACGGGGCGCTATGAAACCTATGTGCAGGCGCTCTGGACCAGCGGCGCGGCGGGTGGGCGCGCCACGCCGCCCGATCCGATGCGCTGGAATCCGTTTCCTTTTCCTGCCGAGGAGCTTGACTTCATCGACGGGCTGCGCACGGTCGTCGCGAACGGCGATGTCGATGCGCAGACGGGCGTCGCTGCACTCGTCTATGTGGCCAGCCGCTCGATGACCAGGCGCGCGCTGATCAATGCCGACGCTGAAATGCTGATCGTGCCGCAACAGGGGCGCCTGGTCGTGCGCACCGAACTCGGCATGCTGCACGCCGGGCCGGGTGAAGTGCTGCTGCTGCCGCGCGGCCTGGCGTTCAACGTCGAGTTTCCCGACGGCGCCTCGCGCGGCTATGTGGCCGAGAACTATGGCGCCCAGTTTCGCCTGCCCGAACTCGGGCCGATCGGCGCCAACGGCCTGGCGAATGCGAGGGATTTCCTGAGCCCGGTGGCGGCTTGCGAGGACGCCCCGGCCGGCCGCTACCAGATCATCAAGAAATTTGGCGGCCGGCTCTGGCGCACGACCCAGGCCGCGAGCCCATTCAACGTGGTCGCGTGGCACGGCAATCTTGCGCCCTGCAAATACGACACCGCGAATTTCATGACGATAGGCTCGATCAGTTTCGACCACCCCGATCCGTCGATCTTCACCGTGCTCACATCGCCGTCTGACACACCCGGCATGGCGAATTGCGATTTCGTGATCTTCCCGCCGCGCTGGATGGTCGCCGAAGACACCTTCCGTCCGGCCTGGTACCACCGCAACCTGATGAGCGAATTCATGGGCTTGGTTCACGGCCAGTACGACGCCAAGCCGCAAGGCTTCAAGCCCGGGGGCGCGAGCCTGCACAACTGCATGGTGCCGCATGGGCCCGATTCGGTGGCGTTCGAGAATGCCAGTTCGATGCCATTGGCGCCGCACAAGCTCGACAATACACTGGCCTTCATGTTCGAAAGCCGCTGGCGCTTCGTGCCGACCGACTACGCCATGGGCTGCGGCGCGCTCGACCCGGCTTACAGCGACTGCTGGGGCGGCCTGGCGGATCGTTTTTCGAACCCGACGCCACGCGCGTGAGTGTGGCAATGGCGTACCGGTGCGCGGGAACGGTCTACGGCACCTTGCTGAACCACCGCGCTGCGCTCGCGGCACTGGGCGATGCGGTGAGCCAGGCGCCGTACAAGGCGCCGCCCCGGGCGCCGGTGCTGTACATCAAGCCGCGCAATACTTTCGCTGGGCAAGGAGCCGAGGTCACGATTCCCACCGAGGCGCAGGAACTCGAAATCGGTGCGAGCCTGGGCCTGGTGTTCGGGCGCACGGCGTGCCGCGTCGACGCGGCTTCGGCGCTCGACTTCCTCGAGGGCTACATCATCGTTGCCGACATCAGCGTGCCGCACAAGGTGTTCTATCGACCCTCGGTGCGGCTCAAGGCTCGCGACGGTTTCTGCCCGATGGGACCGTACCTCACACCGCGCGCGCGAATCCCGAACCCTGATGCCTTGGCGGTGCGTGTGGCCATCGACCGCACGACCGTGCACCAGACAAGCACGGGCGACATGCTGCGGCCGGCGGCGAAACTCATCGCCGAGGTCAGCGATTTCATGACGTTCTATTCCGGCGACGTGCTTCTGCTCGGCGTCGCGCCCGGCGCGCCGCGTGCGCGCGCCGGGCAGAGCGCGGCGATCGAGATCGACGGGCTCGGCTGCCTGGAAATGAGTTTCGCCGCCGACGCGGAGGACTCGCGATGAGAACGGCGCGCGTGGCGTATTCCGGCGCGCTCATGCACGCCGTGCCGCACGGCGATCAGCTGCGCCTGCAGGACGGGCGCATCGTGCGTGACGATCAAGTCGTATGGCTGCCGCCGTTCGACGTGGGCACGATCATCGCGCTGGGCTTGAACTACGTCGACCATGTCAAGGAGCTGGCCAGGGAGCTGACGCTGACGACGCGGGACGAACCGCTCGTCTTCCTGAAGGGACCGAACAGCCTGCTCGGCCATCGCGGCGTGACGCGGCGTCCCGCCGACGTCACGTTCATGCACTACGAATGCGAACTCGCGGTGGTCATCGGCAAACCGGCGAAGCAGGTGAAGCGTGCCGAGGCGCTCGATTTCGTCGGCGGTTACTGCGTGTGCAACGACTATGCGTTTCGCGACTACCTGGAGAACTGGTATCGGCCGAACCTGCGGGTGAAGAATCGCGATGGTGCCACGGTGCTCGGCCCCTGGTACGTTCCCGCGAGCGAGGTTCCCGACCCCCATGCGCTGGAGCTGCGCACGCGCGTCAACGGCAAGTGCACCCAACAGGGCAACACCGGCCACATGGTCCATCGAATTCCCGAGATCATCGAGTACCTGAGTGAATTCATGACGCTGCAAACAGGCGACGTGATCCTGACCGGCACGCCCGACGGCGTGGTCAACGTGAACCCGGGCGACGAAGTCGTGACCGAGATCGACGGCATCGGCACGCTGCGCAACACCATCGGCGACGACGCCTCGTTCAATCGCTGAATTTTCGCGACCCCCATGCGCATCGAACACCTGATTGCCGGCAAGCCGGTTGCGGGAAGCGACTACTTCACGACGCTCAACCCGGCCACGCAAGACGTGCTGGCCGAGGTCGCGCGTGGCGGGGCGAGCGAAGTGAACGCGGCGGTCGACTCGGCAAAAGCGGCGTTTCCGGCGTGGGCGGCGCTCGCGCCCATGCAGCGCGCGGCGATCATGCGGCGCCTGGGGGACCTGATCGCGCGCCATGTCGATGCGATCGCGTTGCTCGAGACACGCGACACCGGCCAGGTGATTGCGCAGACGGGCAAACAACTGATTCCGCGTGCGGCTGACAACTTCCATTACTTTGCCGAGATGTGCACACGCGTCGATGGCCACACCTACCCGACGCCGACGCACCTGAACTACACCCTGTTCCATCCGGTAGGGGTGTGTGCGCTCATCAGCCCGTGGAACGTGCCTTTCATGACAGCGACGTGGAAGGTTGCTCCGGCCCTGGCCTTCGGCAACACGGCGGTGCTGAAGATGAGCGAACTCTCGCCGCTGAGCGCGGCGCGCCTGGGCGAATTGGCGCTGGAGGCCGGGGTGCCGGCGGGTGTGCTCAACATCGTGCACGGCTACGGTGTTGAAGCGGGTGAACCGCTCGTGTCGCATCCTGACGTGCGTGTCATCTCGTTCACCGGTTCCACGTCGACCGGCAACCGCATCGTCAGGTCTGCGGGGCTGAAGAAGTTCAGCATGGAACTCGGCGGCAAGAGCCCGTTTGTGGTGTTCGATGACGCGCACTTCGAGCGTGCGCTGGATGCCGCGGTGTTCATGATCTTCAGCAACAACGGCGAGCGCTGCACCGCCGGCTCGCGCATCCTGGTGCAGCGCGGCACCTATGCGAAGTTCGTCGAGCGCTTTGTCGAGCGCGCGAAGCGCATCAGGGTCGGTGACCCGCTCGATGAGAAGACGACCATTGGCCCGATGATCAGCCCCGCGCACCTGGCCAAGGTGCGCAGCTACATCGAGCTCGGGCCGAAAGAAGGCGCGACGCTGCTGTGCGGCGGGCTCGATGCGCCCGACCTGCCGGGTTCAATGGCGAAAGGCAACTTCGTGCGCCCGACCGTGTTTGCCGACGTCGACAACCGCATGAGAATTGCGCAGGACGAGATCTTCGGCCCCGTGGCCTGTCTGATCCCGTTTGCCGACGAAGCCGAAGCGATCAGCCTGGCGAATGACACGGTGTACGGGTTGTCGAGCTATGTGTGGAGCGAAAACCTCGGATGTGCGCACCGCGTTGCCGCAGCCATCGAAGCGGGCATGTGCTTTGTGAACAGCCAGAACGTTCGCGACTTGCGTCAGCCTTTTGGCGGCACAAAGGCTTCCGGCACCGGGCGCGAAGGCGGAACATGGAGCCATGAGGTATTTCTCGAGCCGAAGAACGTGGCGGTGAGCCTGGGCGCGCACCACATTCCGCATTGGGGAGCGTCGTGATCGCTGCCGCAAAAACAACCGTAACCCCGGCGCACGCCGGGATCCCGGACTGCCAGCCGTGGGTGGATCCCGGCGTGCGCCGGGATGAAGAACATCACGTGCAGGGATGACCATGTCGCTCTACGGCGTC
>JANNKM010000255.1:0-4377 GCA_031396305.1 Rhizobacter sp. | reverse complement strand
GGCAGCCCGGGCAGCAGCACGCTGATCGTGACGGGCGTCGACGGATTGGGGCTCGGTATCGCAGTCACGCACACGTTGGCCGATGCCCCGAAATTCGCGTAGGTCGGCGGCGTGTTCGCGCCTGTTGTGTTCACCGTGGTGACAACCGGCACAGGCGTGAACACGCCGCCGACCTACGCGAATTTCGGGGCATCGGCCAACGTGTGCGTGACTGCGATACCGAGCCCCAATCCGTCGACGCCCGTAGCGCTCGGCAGCCCGGGCAGCAGCACGCTGATCGTGACGGGTCCAGTAAACACAACGACAGGGCCGACGACAACAGGAACAGCGGGAGCGCCGTCGATCGTTGGGCCAGCCGTGGTGCAAGGCCCGAGCACGACCAACACGAACACGGTCGTCACTGGGGGTTCCACCAATTCGCTGGCCGACGTCGCGATGTACTACTACAAGACCGACCTTCGCGATGCCGCGCTTGGCAACTGCCAGGGAGCCTTGGGAGCGGGCACGGATGTTTGTAAAGACAACGTCGTGTCGCAGGGCAACGACGTGGCCAGCTGGCAGCACATGACGACCTTTACCCTCGGTCTTGGTGTGAACGGAATTCTGAAGTACGACCCGAACTACTTGACCCAGGTCTCAGGCGACTTCAACGACCTGAAACAGGGAACCAAGGATTGGTCGAATCCCGGCGACGGCAAAGGCGCCGAAAACATCGACGACCTCTGGCACGCCGCGGTGAACGGCCGCGGGCAGTACTTCAGCGCAACCGATCCGACGACCCTGGCCAGCAGCCTGAGCGGGATATTGCTCGGAATCGAGGCGAAGATCGGTTCTGCGTCAGCTGCGGCGGCGAGCAATCTGCAGCCGATCGCTGGAGACAACAGACTCTTCGTCGCGCAGTTCACGTCCGTCAAATGGATTGGCGACGTGCTCGCGCTCACGATCGATCCAGTCACCGGCGTTGTTTCGCCAACCATTTCGTGGAGCGCAAGCACGCAACTCAAATCCATGGTCGCGGCCGGCACATCGCGCAACATCTACTACTTCAGTAGCGGTGCGACCAACAACATGAAGACCTTCGAGTACGCCAATCTGAGCAGCGATGGACTAAATGGCTACATGGACAACGCCTGTACCAAGTCGCCAGAAATGGTATTACATTGCTCTTCGCTCTCGGGAGCAGACGCAACCGCCGCGAACACCGGATCGAACCTCGTGACGTGGCTGCGTGGCGGCTACAACGCAGTGTATCGACTGCGCGAAAGCCCGTTGGGCGACATTGTCAACGGGGCACCGGTCTACATGGGAAAGCCGCCGTTCAAGTACACGGAAAACAGCTACGCGAGTTTTGTCAGCGCCAACGCCAGCCGCACCGGCGTGGTCTATGTTGCCGCCAACGACGGGATGCTGCACGCCTTCGACGGAAGCACAGGTGTCGAAAAGTGGGCGTTCATGCCTTCAGGCGTGCTGCCCAATCTTTACAAACTGGCGGATAACAACTACTCCGTCAACCACCGTTATCTGCTCGACGGCGCGCCCATGATCGGCGACATCTGGACAGGTTCGGCCTGGAAGACGATTCTCGTCGGCGGCCTCGGGGCGGGTGGACGCAGCTACTACGCGCTGGACATTACCAACCCGAACAGTCCGGTTGCGCTGTGGGAGTTCACCGACACGCACATGGGGCTGACGTTCGGTAACCCGATCATCACCAAGCGCGCGGATGGGACTTGGATGGTCGTCGTCAGCTCGGGCTACAACAACAACGTTTCGGGCGGCGACGGCAATGGGCGCTTGTACTTCCTGAATGCCCTTACCGGCGCGCTGATCACGTCGATCCAGACCAACACCGCCTCGGGTACGCCCGCGGGAACCGCCACCACGCCGAGCGGTCTGACAAAGATCACCGGCTGGGTCGATTCTCAAATTGACAACACAGCCAAACGCTTCTACGGCGGGGATCTGCTGGGCAATATCTGGCGCTTTGACCTCGACAGTATCGTTGCGCCGAACAATGCCGCACTGCGCATGGCGCAGCTGCTCGCCGGCACGACGCCGCAACCGATCACTACGCTGCCGATGCTCGCAGAACTGACGCAAGGCGGCACCAAGTATCCGGTCGTCTTCATCGGCACCGGAAAGTACCTCGAGACTGCGGATTTGAGCAACACGGCGCAGCAGACGATCTATGCAGTGAAAGATCCGATGACCGACACACAGCTGGGCGATGTGCGCGGCGGTTCGACCCTGGTCAAGCAAACCTTGACGACCACGACCAACGCCGACGGCGCGACGATCCGAACTGGCACCAAGAACGCTGTCGACTGGAGCTCGAAGAATGGTTGGTATGTCGACTTGCCGTCGGCCGGGGAACGCGTGAACGTCGACCCGCTATTGATATTCAGTTCCTTGAGCGTGGCCGGCAATATACCGAGCAGCGATGCCTGTACGATCGGCGGCGAATCGTTCTTCTATCAGTTCGATATCAGTACTGGTGGCAGCGCCATCAATGGGTCGGACACCGTTGGCATGTGGACCGGCAATACGATGATTGTTGGCTTGAGCGCTGTTCAGTTGGAAAAAGATGGTCAACAGGGAAAGGGTGACACGAAAATCATCTGCGTTGACAGCGCCGGCAATCTCTGTACCAAACCCACTCAGGATCCCCCTCCCCTCCCCGGCCCGACGCGGCGGACTTCATGGCGAGAAATCGTGAACTGAGCCTGCGATTACAGGGCGCCGATGCGACGTTTGCGCGTTCGTGGTGGGGCTGGGATTCGCACAAACTGGAACCGGGGCTGGTGAGTGCAGCGCTGGCGTTTGGCTTGCACGCCGCGGTTTTTTCAGTGCCGGTGCGAATGCTGGAACCGTTGGACTTTTCAGCGCATCGTCCAGGGGTTCGTTCCGTCAATGTGCGTACATTGACGGGGACGGATGTGAGTGCACTGAGTACGGGCCAGGGTTCATCCGCGGTTCTTGCAATGTCCTACGGTTCGGTAGTCAGTTCGCCGCAGGCCGAACCGAGTGCAACGAAGTTGAACAAGGATTCACCCGTATCCTTGCCCGCTGAACCAGTTCAGGCTTCACCTCCGGTCAGCGTCCTTGCATTTCGATTCGCAGGGGTATTGGGGGACGAAGACTTCTTCTCTCGCCAGGCGCTCGATGTTGGTCCGCATCCGACGTTGCCCGTGCTGATCGACTATCCATCGTTCGGCACAATTGGAGGCACGCACTCGAGTGAACTTTCGCTGTTCATCGACGAGACGGGCAGGGTGGTCAAAGTTCGCGTCGACGGGACAACGTTGCCGCCGGCGATGGAGGAAGCCGCACGCTCGGCCTTCATGGGTACGGTTTTCAGCCCCGGCTTGATTGATGGCTTGCCGGTTCGCTCGAGGATCCGAATCGAAGTGATCTTTGAGGCGGGCGCCGCTACGCGCTGAGGTCCGCGAGGACACTGTCGTCAGGCGCGCGCGAGCGGTGATGCCAGTAGGTTAGCCCTTCCACCGAACGATCCGCCGGGCATGCGACAATGAACTTCGGCCCCGTGACCGACATTGCGGTCACCACTTCAGGCTCTATCCTGCGAACTGCTGCCGGCCAGCCCGGCTCAACGGCGCGTGAGTTCAGAAACCCTCATCGACATCGACCACGTCACCTTCGGCTACGACAAGAGCCGGACGATCCTGAACGACGTGTCGATGCAGTTCGGGCGCGGCAAGGTCACTTCCATCCTCGGTGGCTCGGGCTGCGGCAAGACGACGCTGCTGCGCTTGATTGGCGGCGTGCACGCGGCGACGCAGGGCACGGTGCGCTTCGACATCGAAGTTGTCGACGCGCGCAACATCGAACAACTCTTCCGGCTGCGGCGGCGCCTCGGAATGTTGTTCCAGTTCGGCGCGCTGTTCACCGACCTGACAGTGTTCGAGAACGTTGCGTTCCCCTTGCGCGAGCACACCGATCTTGACGACACGATGATTCGGGACGTCGTGCTGATGAAACTCAACGCCGTCGGCCTGCGCGGTGCGGCGCCGTTCCGTATCTCCGAAATCTCCGGTGGCATGGCGCGCCGCGTGGCGCTGGCCCGCGCTATCGCGCTCGACCCGGAAGTCATCATGTACGACGAGCCGTTTGCCGGCCTGGACCCGATCTCGATGGCCGTTGCGGCGAACCTGATTCGGACGCTGAACGACACGACCGGAGCGACTTCGCTGATCGTTTCGCATGACGTGCAGGAGTGCTTCACCATTTGCGACTACGCATACCTGATGTCGTCGCAGGGGCGTGTGGTGGCACATGGCAAGCCGGCGGAGTTGAACGCATCGGAAGACCCGGAGGTGCGGCAGTTCATTCGCGGCGAGCCCGACGGGCCGGTTCGCT
>JANNKM010000244.1:0-4605 GCA_031396305.1 Rhizobacter sp. | reverse complement strand
CGCCTGCAGGCGCGGCACGATGTAGCCGGGCGAATCGCCGCACACGACTGGGAGTTTGCCGATGCCCTCCAGCAGCGCCTTGGCGCGCGCGAGCACGGCGCTCGCCGTGCCGGCGTGCGTGCTCAGCTCCACCACCGGAATCACATAAGCCGGGTTCAGCCAGTGAATGTTGAGAAAGCGCTCGGGGTGCGACACCAGCGCGGCGAGCTGCGTGACGCGCATGCTGCTCGTGGTGGACGCGACGATCGCCCGCGCGCTGCACCACGTCGACAGCTTGGCGAACGCGTCGCGTTTCGCCTCCAGGGTTTCGGGAACGCCTTCGAAGACCAGTTCCGCGCTGGCCAGCTCGGCGCGGGCCGCTGCGGCGTTCACAACCTCCACCCTTGCGGCAATGCGCTGCGCCTGGCCGGCCTGCAGCACGCCCAGCTGCGCGAGTGCGTCAAGGCTTTGCGCGATTTCGCTGCGCACTTCACTCTCCAGGCGCGCCCACGCATCCGCGGACCGAGGTTTCAGGTCGATCAGCGCGATGCGGTGGCCGGCGTAGGCAAATGCGATCGCGATGCCGCGCCCCATACGGCCGGCGCCGACGGCGGCAAATCGCGCCATACGCCTATTCCCCGTCCTGCAGCAGTTGCCGCAGCTGCGCGTGGCTCAACCTGGCAAGCCCCAGCGCCTCGAGCGTGCGTTCACCCGAACGCAAGTCGCGACCGAGAAAACCGCCCGTGATCGCCAGCAGGCCTTGCGCGATCGGCGCATCGACACCCGCCCAGCGCGCGACCGACGCCAGAAACGCCAGGCCCAGTTCCGTGTCCTCCGTGACATAGCGGTGGGTCAGCAGATCGATGTGCTCGCGCCAGTCACCGCTTTTCTGGAGCTTCTTGTGCGCGTCGCCGTACATCCACTGGTCATTGTTGTAGTGGTCAGCGAGTGGGTAGTGCGGCGCGCCGTAACCCAGGGCCTCACGAACCGCGATGCGCTCCAGGTCGAGCCGGTCCGTCACGGCGCGCACTGCCGGTTGTGTGCCTTCGGTGTGGATGTCCCATTTCTCGAAGTGCTGCAGCGGTGCCGCGTTCATGACCATCAGCGGCGGGTGGATGATGGGGCCGGCGTTCATCAGTGCGCCCGACAACGCGTTGCCGCAGGCATGCGTGCTCGGGTAAGCCTTTCGAATCACCCGAATCGCGTGGTCGGCATCACGCGCCGGGTATACGCCAGTGGGCAGGCGCACCGCGCGGATGGTGACGTTGACTTCGCGCGGACCATGCTTGCGCGCGAGATAGGGCAGCGTGCCGGTCTCGGCCCACATCACATCGGCCCGGTTGCCGGCGGCGCGCACGAGGCGTGACATCGCGAACGAACCGAACGTTCCCGGCGGCAGGAACACCACTTGCCCGCTCACCAGATGCGGCGCCATCGCGCGCGCGATCTCGGCCTGGGCGAGTGCGGGCGAGGGAATCACGATCAACTCGGCGCCGCGCAGCGCCGCGTCGATGTCGGGTGTGGCCGTTGCAATCGGCACCGCGCGCGCGCCGTTCGCATCCTTGAGCACGATGCTGCCGGCATCAACGACCGCCCGCAGAGCAGCCGCATCGCGGCGCCACAGGCGCACCTCATGGCCGGCTTCGGAGAGATCTGCGGCGGCGGCGTAACAGCCGTGCCCACCGCCAACAACGGCGATTCTCATGTCGTCTCCAAGATTCGCTTTCGGCCTGTTGATGGCGCAACGCCTGCAGGCCCGATACGGTGCCCCGCGAGCGTGGGGCGGAGAACGTACCCCGGGCCACCTGCCTTCGCTCCACGATTGCAGGCACATCGCGGCGAACGGCCGCAAGGGGCCGAAACCCGAAGCCTGCTCCCGCTCCGAAAGTACACGTTGCATCCCCATGCCTTGTGATTCAAGCCACGCCGAGAAAGCCATGGAACAGGCGTTCCGGGTCGTGGCGGTGGCGCACGTCGGCCAAACGATTCCACGCCTTGACGGAGAAACAGTCCTCGGCCCTTTGCGGCGCCGCCTCGACGTCGATTTCATTGATGTAGTGCCCGCTCGCGAACGGTTGCAGTGACAGCGACGCTTCGCGCAGCCACGCGATGTTCGCGGCATCACCGTCGGCGCCGTGCCACACTGAGTAGACGCCGACAAAAGCGCGGTCGATGCGCGAACACGCGGCGTCGGCGGGCAACTCCCGGCCCGACTTGAAAGCGATGACGACGTGCGACAACGGCGACGCCGCGCGCTGCATTTGTTCTGCGACGGCCGCCGCTGCGTCGGCCGGCCGGGGCACCCACGCCGAGTCGACCGCCCAGGATCGATCGCCGTGATCCGCGACCGGGTTGGAGCTGAGCGTCAGCAGCCCCTCCAGGCTCGACGCCGCGGCCTCGACTTTCGACAGCGCCTCCTTGGACAGTTCGCTTGCGGCGAAAGGCGCGAGGCGGGCGCGCACCTCGTCCGCGCTCGCGCCGAATGCGTTGACGAAGACCATCGTCACCGGCTGGCCGGTGGCACCGGTCGCCAGCACCATGCGTGCCTCCAGTGACCGGGGCTTGTCGCCTAGCGCCTCGCGCACCCACAGCGCAGCCTGCGCGGCGCGCGCCAGCGGCAGGACATACATGCTGGCCAGCACATGGCGCGGTCGCGGCTGCATCGCCAGATGCAGTTTGGTGACGATGCCCGGGAACCCCTGCCCCGCGCCGCGCAGTGCCCAGTACAGCGCGGCATGGCGCGTGGCACTCACGGTGATCAGCTCACCGCGCGCGGTGATCACGTCGGCAGCGCGAATGCTGAAACACGCCATCGCGCCCCAGCTGTCGTGGTTCAGGCCGAGGCCTCCGCCGATCAGGTAGCCACCCAGTCCGACCTGCGCGCAATGCGCCACCGGAAAAGCCAACCCGTGCGCGGCCGCGCGTTGAACCAGTTGTCCGCCGGCGAGCGCGGGCTGCACGACGGCGCTGCGGTCGTCGCGGTTGAACGACACCCGGCTCAGCAGCGACACGTCGATCAACAAGCCTTCGTCGCGCATGAACGACGCCCACACACTGTGGCCGCCGGTGCGCACCGCCACCTTCAAGCCGTTGCGCCGGGCGAAGCGCACCGCCTCGATGACATCGGTTTCATTGCTCGCCTGCACGATCAGCGGCGGGTGGCGCCGCGATTTGCGCTGCTGTGCCACCATCTTTTCGCACCACAGTGGCCAGGCCGATTCGCCTTTGCCGACGACCGTGCCGCGCACGCCCTTGCGCAACGTGTCCGCGCCGCCGGCGCGCGCCACGGCCGATACATGCGGCGCGCACAACGCCAAGCTGCCCGCGCCGATCTGACGCAGGAAACCGCGCCGATCCCCGGTGAGGGCAACGCCAAGCTGGAGTTCGGGACCTGTGGGGCGCATGGCTGGGACGGTGCAGGCAGGTGAATCTCGGCAGCGCACGATACCGGATCAGCACTCCGAACGGGGGATGACCCGGGGATTGACGCCAGGGGTCCGCTCCCGCAAGATCGTCCGGCATGCCCCATTCCCGGATCCACCCCCATCGATGGCGCGCGCTGTGCTTGACTGGCGCGGCGTACCTGCTCCTCGCCCTGCACCACAGCGCGCAGGCGCAGGTCGCGGTGATCGGCATCCTTGAAGGGCGTGCCACGTTGCTGCGGCCGACGGGCAAGCTGGAGCTCGCCGAGGGCGTGGTGTTGAACGCCGCCGACATCGTCGAGACCGCCCCCGCCGCGTTCGTGCAGATTGAATTCACCGACGGCGTGCGCCTCGGCCTGGGCGAAAGTTCGCGCCTGATGCTGGCTCCTGCGGCCGCGCCGGGCAAGACCAAGCCCGCGCGTTCCTATCTGCTGCAAGGCTGGATGAAGCTCACGCCGGGGCCGGACAAACCCATGGCCGGCGACTTCTTGACGCCGATCGGCGCGATTGGCGCGCTGGCCGGCGCCTGCGTCGTGCATGCCGGCCCGGACCAGTTCGCGATGTTTGTCGAGACCGGCTCGGTCGCGCTTGCCGAGCGTGGCGGCGCTGCAAGGCCACTCAAGGCCGGGGACTTTCTGGGCAGTCGGGGCAGCGATGCGCTGGTCGCCGCGGCACGGCCGTCGCCCGAATTCGTGCAAGGCATGCCGCGTCTGTTCCGCGACGCCCTGCCGGCGCGTGCCGCCAAGTTCCGCGACCGAGCGGTCACGCCGCGCGTGCTGGGCCAGGTAAGTTATGCCGACGCTGCGGCGTGGCTTCAGGCCGACGCGGCGATTCGCATCCCGATGATCGACACCTGGCGCGTGCGCCTGGGCGACGCCGAGTTCCGCGCCGCGGTGCTGACCCACCTTGCACGCCACCCCGAGTGGCGGCCCTTGGTGGTGCCGCCCAAGAAGCCCGTGCCGCGGCCAACGGCGGCCTCGGCGCCCCCATTGGCGGCGCCGCCGGCATTGAGCGCGACGCCGGCGTCCGCTCCGCCATAGCACCTACCGGAGAAGCCCATGCGCCTGCTCTTGAAGTTCAACCTGATCTTCGCCATCGTGTTCGCCCTCGGCCTGGTGGGCTGCGGCTGGCTCTCGCGCGACCTGCTGCAGCGAAATGCCAAGGAAGAAACCTTCGAGCACGCGCGCCTGTTGATGGAAAAGGC
>JANNKM010000189.1:0-2980 GCA_031396305.1 Rhizobacter sp. | reverse complement strand
GACAAGCGCCGGCGTTCCCGCTGAAGTGGTGCAGCACACCGTGGTGCTGGAATACAACAACATCGCCCAGCTCGAAGAAGCCTTCAGCGTGCACGGGGCCAGCTTGGCTTGCGTCGTCATCGAGCCGATCGCCGGCAACATGAATTTCGTGCGTGCGAGCATTCCCTTCATGCACCGCTTGCGTGAGCTTTGCACCCGGTACGGCGCCTTGCTCATCCTGGACGAAGTGATGACGGGTTTTCGCGTCGCGCTCGGCGGCGCGCAAAGCCTCTATGCGAAGCGGATTCCCGGTTTTCAAGCCGACATCCTGGTCTACGGCAAGGTCATCGGCGGCGGCATGCCGCTGGCCGCGTTCGGCGCGCGGCGCGATGTGATGGCCCAACTCGCACCGCTGGGCCCGGTGTACCAGGCCGGAACGCTGTCGGGCAACCCGGTGGCCACCGCGTGCGGCCTGGCGACGTTGCGCGAGATTCGCAAGCCCGGGTTTTTCGAGGCACTCGCAGGGCGCACGAAATCTCTGGTCGACGGCCTGGTCGCGGCAGCCACGAGCGCCGGCATTCCCATGGTGGGTGAATGCGAAGGTGGCATGTTCGGGTTCTTCTTCGCCGACGCCCTGCCGCAGAACTACGGCGCCGTGCTGGCCACCGACAAGGAGCGCTTCAACCGGTTCTTCCATGCGATGCTCGAGCGCGGTGTCTACTTCGCTCCGGCGCTGTATGAAGCCGGATTCGTGAGCGCGGCGCACGGCAGCGACGACATCGCCGCGACGCTCGCCGCGGCGCGTGAGTCGCTGACGCGCTGATTCTCGAAACGACGATCATGCACCTGCACATCCTGGGTATCTGCGGCACCTTCATGGGGGGCTTGGCTGGCCTGGCACGCGCCAGCGGGCACAAGGTCACCGGCTGCGATGCCAACGTGTACCCGCCGATGAGCGACCAGCTTCGCTCGCTCGACATCGATCTGATCGAAGGCTACGGCGGCGAGCAGTTGGCGCTGCGGCCCGACCTGTTCGTCATCGGCAACGTCGTCGCGCGCGGCAATGCGCTGATGGAGGCGATCCTCGATGCCGGCGCTGCCTACACGAGCGGCCCGCAATGGCTCGCCGACAACCTGTTGCGCGATCGCCATGTGCTGGCTGTGGCCGGCACCCATGGCAAGACCACGACCACGGCGATGCTGGCGTGGATCCTCGATCAGGCGGGTCTCGATCCCGGATTCCTCGTCGGTGGCGTGCCACTCAACTTTGGTGTGTCAGCGCGTCTGGGTCGGCTTGACACGCCCCTGCCGGGGGGCAGCAAGGCGCCGTTCGTCATCGAGGCCGACGAGTACGACACCGCGTTCTTCGACAAACGCAGCAAGTTTCTCCACTACCGCCCGCGCACGGCGATTCTGAACAACCTCGAGTTCGATCACGCTGACATTTTTGACGACCTCGCGGCCATCGAGCGCCAGTTCCATCATCTCGTGCGCACCGTCCCGGCGAAGGGCCGGCTGGTCGTGAACATCCGCGAGGAATCATTGAAGCGCGTTCTCGCGCACGGTTGCTGGAGCGAAGTCACGCTGTTCGGCGCGCGCAAAGAGGAGCCCGGGGCGCTGCGCGCGCGCGGCGAACCGCACGCCTTTGACGTGCTGCGCGGCAGCATGAAGATCGCGCGCGTCGAGTGGGCGCTGCTGGGCGAGCACAACCAGCTCAACGCGCTGGCGGCGATTGCCGCGGCGGAACATGTCGGCGTCGCGCCAGCGACCGCCGCGAATGCGCTTACGAGTTTCGAGAACGTGCGGCGCCGGCTGGAGCTGCGCGGCACCGCGGGCGGGATCGCGGTGTATGACGACTTTGCGCACCACCCCACGGCGATTCGCACCACGCTGGCCGGTCTGCGCCGGCGCGTCGGCCGGCAGCGCATCCTGGCAGTGTTCGAGCCGCGCTCGAACACGATGAAACTGGGTTCGATGAAGGCCCAGCTGCCCTGGTCGCTGGAAGACGCGGATCTGGTGTTCTGCCACGCCGGCTCGCTGGGGTGGGATCCGCGCGACGCGCTCGCACCCCTGGGCCGGACGGCTGCGGTATGCGACAGCATCGATTCGCTGGTGGCCAGCGTCAAGGCCAGCGCGCGTGCCGGCGACCATGTGCTGTGCATGAGCAACGGCGGCTTCGGCGGCGTGCACGCCAAGTTGTTGAGTGCGCTGGAGTCCGCGGCGCCGTAACCTCGGGGCGGCCACGAGAAGGAGCTGCAGTGCCGACGACCCACCTGCTTTATCTGCACGGGTTTCGCTCGTCGCCGCAGTCGACCAAGGCGCGGCATGTGGCCGCCTGGAACGCGCAACACCGGCCTCATGTGGTCTGGTGCTGTCCGCAGCTCGCGGTGTCGCCGCGCGAAGCGCTGAACCATGTGCTCGGCGCAATCGCGAACTGGCCGATCGCGACGCTGGCGGTGATGGGCAGTTCGCTCGGTGGCTTTTACGCCACCGTCGTCGCTGAACGCCTGGGGTGCAAGGCGGTGTTGTTGAACCCGGCGGTGTATCCGGCGCGCGATCTGGTCGGCTACGTGGGCGACATGAAGTCCTGGCACAGCGACGAGGTGCTGTCGTTTCGCGCCGAGTACATCGACGAACTTCAGGCCATGCATCCGGCCGCGATCACCCGGCCCGAGCGCTACTACGCCGTGATCGCCAAAGGTGACGAGGTGCTCGACTGGCGTGAAATGTCAGCGCGCTACACGGGCTGCAAAATCGAGTTGCTCGAAGGCGGCGACCATGCCCTGAGCGATTTCGCGCCCCACCTGCCGCGCATCGCTGAATTTCTCGACCTGGCTCGCTAAGCCTTGCAGGCCGCGTCCTCGCAGAGCTCGGACCCGTAGCCAGCCACAAACGCTCCTCAGGAGCGTTTGTGCGCGGGCTAAGCCTTGCAGGCCGCGGCCTCGCCGCGCGACGGCACGTCGGCACCCCACACAGCGCCGCAGGGGGGGGTTTGCGCGGG
>JANNKM010000181.1:0-7308 GCA_031396305.1 Rhizobacter sp. | reverse complement strand
GTTGACGGGAGTGGCGGTTAAGACCGCTGAGGGTCGGGGGGAGCAGCCGCGAGCGTCTGCATGTCGTTGCCGGCGTCGCCTGACGGACACCCAGCCGCGCACGGCGCAAAATCGCCGCATCGATCACCGTTCGCCACCCAGCCCATGCCCAAGCCACCCTATTCCAGCGCCCTCATCGTCGGCGCCGGCCCCGGCCTCGGCGCCAGCCTCGCGCGCACCTTCGCGCGCGACGGCGGCATGCGCGTGATGGTCGCTGCGCGGCAGCGCGACAGGCTCGACGCCATCGCGCTTGACACCGGCGCGGGCGTCGCGATTTGCGATTCGACCGACGCGGCCTCCGTGGCGGCGCTGTTCGATGCCGCTGCGGCGCACTTCGGCGCGCCGCCCGAGGTGGTGGTGTACAACGCCTCGATGCGCGTTCGCGGAGCGTTCGTCGACGTCGATGCGATCGCGGTGGAGCGCGCGCTGCGCGTCACGGCGTATGGCGCATTCCTCGTCGCGCAGCAGGCGGCGCGGCGAATGGTGCCGCTCGGGCGCGGCGCGATTTTGTTCACCGGCGCTTCGGCGGGTGTCAAGGGTTACCCGCAGTCTGCTGCGTTCGCGATGGGCAAGTTCGCGCTGCGCGGCCTCGCGCAGAGCCTGGCGCGCGAGCTCTCGCCGCTGGGCATCCACGTGGGCCATGTCGTCATCGACGGCGGCATTCGCCCCTCGCGTGACTCGGGCGCCGCGGGCGACGCTGGCCAGGACGACCGGCTCGACCCGGACGCGATCGCGCAAACCTACCTGCACTTGTTGTCCCAACCCCGCAGTGCGTGGACCTGGGAGATCGAAGTCCGGCCCTGGGTCGAGAAATTCTGATCGCCTGCCCAAGCCGCAGTGAAGGTTTCTCGTGCTCTACGCGTTCATTCTCATCGACAAGCCAGACGCCCTCGCGGTGCGGCTGGAGATCCGCTCCCAACACAAGGCTTACCTCGGCGCCAAAGCAGAGCAGATCGCCTTCGCCGGGCCGCTGCTGGCTGACGACGGCAAGACGATGGTGGGCAGCCTGCTCGTGATCGACTTCCCCTCGCGCGAGGACGCGCAGCGATGGATCGCCGGTGAACCGTTCACGCAGGCCGGCGTCTACGCCAGCACGGCGATCCACGCCTTCGAAAACCTCTGGCCGCAGAAGGCCGGCTTCCCGCCGGCGCCGTGACCAAACGGTATACCTGCCCGGCGGCCCATCAAGCCGATCTATCCGTTTGAAACGACCGCCCTCAAATCACCACGCTCCCCACACTCGCCCCGCCGTCTTCGCCGCGCCGGGTATTCCAGGGCTCGTGCAAGTCCGGATAGGCGATATGCAGTTTGTCGGCGACCATGCGTGCGCACCGACAAAAGGAACACCCACCATGGCCCGCACAAACCGCTGCTCTCGCCGTCAGCTGCTTGCCCTGGTCGCGGCCGCGGCGGCGCTGCCGCCCGCGCGTGCGCAGACGAGCGAGATCAAACCCGCCACCCGTGCCGCCGGCGACTGGCCCACCAAGCCGATTCGCATCGTCGTGGCCTTCCCGCCCGGTGGCCTGACCGACGCGTATGCCAGGCTGTATGCGGAACACCTGAGCGCCAAATTCGGCGTCACGGCGGTCGTCGAGAACAAACCTGGCGCTGGGGCCATCATCGGCATCGACGCCGTCGCCAAGTCGGCGCCCGATGGCTACACACTGTTGATGACCACCTCGGGCACGGTGTGGCAGAACCGCGTGCTGTACACCAAGCTGCCCTACAACCTGGACAACGACATCGTGCCGGTGGCGCTGTTCCCCTCGGGCCCGCTGGTGGTGGGCGTGCCCGAGAAGCTGGGCATCAACAGCTACCGGGAGCTGGTTGCGTATGCCAAGACCCACGACATCAACATGGGCAGCTACGCGCCGGGTTCGTATCCGCAGATGGTGGCCGACCAGGCGAACCGCGGCGAAGGCACGAAGATCGTCACCATCAATTACAAGGGCGAGTCGCCGATGTGGATCGACGTCGCGTCAGGCCAACTGCAGGTGGCCATCGGCAGTTTCCAGGCGTTCAACACCGTGGCTTCGCGCGGCGTGAAAGCGATTGGCGTGACCGGCTCCTACCGCAGCCCCAAACTGCCCGATGTGCCCACACTCGTCGAGCAAGGCGTGCCGGGCCGGCTGGTGCAGCTGGAGGGCGGCCTGCCCCTGATGGCCCCGGCAGGCACGCCCGAGGCAGTGCTGCGTGCGCTGAGTGAGGTCGTGGTGGAAGGCGCCAACACCGCGAGAGCTGCGCAGTTGCGCGAGACCTTTGCCATTCCCAACAAGCCGAAGAACCTGGCCGAGACGCGGGCCGATTGGGCGCGCGACGTCCCGGCGTGGATCAAGGTTGCTGTGGACCTGGGTATCAAACTCGACTGAGTGCAGGGCGACTCGAATGTCGACAACTTCCACCGCGCTGCCCCACGCCGTCAGCCCTCAGATCACCACACTCCCCACGCTCGCCCCGCCGCACACATACAGCACCTGCCCGGTGACGAAGCTGCTGCCGGGCGCGACGAAGAAATCGACCGCGCGCGCCACGTCTTCGGGAGTTCCGAGGCGCTTGACGGGAATCGCTTCCGCCAGTTTGCGTTCGCGTTCGCTCTCGGCCGGAACGACCTCGTGGAACATCTCGGTGCCGCGGATCGGCCCAGGCGCGACCACGTTGACGGTGATGCCGTCCGCGGCGAGCTCGAGCGCCCAGGTGCGCGCCATGCCGATGATTGCAGCCTTGGTCGCCGAATAGACGCTACGCGTCGCCAGGCCGAGCGCGCCGCGCGACGACAGCAGCACGATGCGGCCGAAGCGCGCCGCGCGCATCGCCGGCAGCGCGGCCTGCACCAGTGCGATCGCGCTGCCCAGGTGGAGTTCGGTGAGCGTGTCCAGATCGTCGAGCTTCACGTCGGCGAGCAGCGCCGGGCGGATGACACCGGCGTTGTGCACCAGTGTCGTGACGGCGTGGCGTTGCGCCACCTCGGCGGCGGCGCGCGCCGTCGCGGCGCGGTCGGCGAGATCCACACTCACGCTGTGCAGGCGCGGGTGCGTGATGTCGGTGGCGCGGCGCGCCATCGCCACGACCTCAAAGCCGGCGGCGAGCAGGTGTTCGCAGATCACCTTGCCGATGCCGGTGCTCGAGCCGGTGACGAGCGCGACGCCGGGAGCGTTCATGCCGCGGCGCCGACGAGCGCGAGCACGCGCAGCGGACTGCCGCTGCCCTGCTGAATCTTCAGCGGCGGGCAGATGAGCACGGCCCCCGTGGGCGGCAGCAGGTCGAGGTTGGTCAGGCACTGCAAGCCGTAGCGACCCGCGCCGTGCATGTAGTAGTGGCACGGGTACGGCGGGCGCAGGTGGTAGCCCTGGCCGGCGTCGGTGCCGATGGCTTCCGAGCCGAAACCGAGCACGTCGCGCTGCTCGACGAGAAACCGCACCGCCTCGCTGCTCGGTCCGGGTGTGTGCTGGCCGGTTTCGTCGAAGTTCTGGTACTTCTCGGGGTCGTGGCGCTTGCTCCAGTCGGTGCGCATCAGCAGCCAACTGCCCGCGGCGACGCGGCCGTGCGCGGCTTCGAAGGCTTCGATGTCGGCCAGCGTCAGCAGGTAATCGGGGTCGGCGCTCGCCTGTTCGTGGCAGTCGATCACGCACGCCGGCGCGACGAAGTGCTGCGCCGGAATCGTGTCGACTGCATTGTTCGGCAAGTTCCGCCCGGAGATCCAGTGGATGGGTGCGTCGAAGTGCGTGCCGGTGTGTTCGCCGCAGGAGAAGTTGTTCCAGTACCAGCCCGGGCCGCGTTCGTCGTAGCGCGACACCTCCTCGATGCGAAACGGCCAGCACTGGCCCATCTCCGGCGGCAGCGCGATCTGCGGGAATTCGGGCGTGAGGGTTTGCGTCAGGTCGATGACGCGGACGCCGCCGCTGCCGAGCGCCGCTGCGAGTTGGGCCAGGAGTAGCACGTTGTTCATGGGGTCACCCCGGTGGGTGGACCCCGACTTTCGTCGGGGTGACAGGGTAGTTCACGATCTCATCCTCCCGCCGCGAGTTCGCGCTCGAGCACGTTCGGATTTTCGCGCCAGCGCTCCAGCCACTCCTGCGCCACGTCACCGGGGTACACGTCTTCCACACCGTCGCGCAGTGCCTTGATCACCGCGCTTGCCAGCGCCTCGGTTGTGAGTTTGGGCGGCGGCAGGTTCTGGTTCCATGCGTCGTCGATCGGCCCGGGGAACACGTTGATCACGCGGATTCCCGCGGCACGCATCTCGGCGCGCTGGCATTGCGCGAGCGAATGCGCCGCAGCCTTGCTCGCACTGTATGTGCCGTGCGGCGGGAAGTTCGCCAGCGCGTAGATCGACAAGAGGTTCACCCACGCGGTCGCGTGCGTCGCGCCGTCGGCGGCGCGGCCTTTGAGCGCGGGGCCGAATTCCTGCGCGAGGCGCAATGCGCCGAAGTAGTTCACGTCCATCTCGGCGCGCGCAGCGTCGGTGCCGCGCCTTGCGGAAATTCCGAACGTGCGGTGCACTTCCGCGTTGTTGATGACGATGTCGACCTTGCCGCCGATCTCGCCCGCAAGCTCGGTCACCGAGCGCGCGTTCGTCAAGTCCAGCGGCACGAGGCTCACCTGCGGCAGCGCGGTGATGTCGTCCAGCCCGCTGCCGTGGCGCTTCCACGGCTCGGCGTGGCCGGCCCAGACGATGTCGGCGCCGGCTTTCACGAGCGCGCGCACCAGGGCTTGGCCCACGCCCGTCATCGCGTCGGTGACCAGGATCTTGCGCAGCTTCGGGTCACTTGTCATTTCGCGCAGCATCTTGTCATCACTCATGTGCGGTGTCTCCGTAGCGGGAAATGCAATCACGACGGCGCGACCGGCGCGGTCCAGGCGGGCGCCGACCTTGACGCGTTCGCCGGCGTGGGTTACGTCGCCGTGCAGGTGCGTCATCAGGGTCGGCCCGGCGTCCAGGCGCACGAGACCCAGTCGCCACGGCAGGCGCTCGCGAAAGAACAGGTCGTTGCTGTGATGCAGTGTCGTCATCGCAAGCAATTCGCCGCCGCCGCTTTGCGCACGCCACTTGAGGCGCGACGAGACGCACGCGCTGCATGCTTCGCGCGGCGGGTACTGCACCGTCGCGCAGTCGTCACACACCTGCAACTCAAAGCGGCCCTGCGTCGCAGCCACCGTGAGGCCCAGCGCAACGCGGCTGCGGCCCCACGGCGGCAGGTTCATCTGCGGCGTGCGCAGAATCGGGTTCTTGCGCCTGGGCTTCATCAGCGGCATCGTCATGTCAGCGGCTCCATGGCGCTGCGTGCCGCCGCCGACGCGCAAAAGAAATCCACGTTGGGGACACCGCGAATGGAGGCCAGCAAAGGCGCCTCATGACGGCCGCCCCAAAATCACCGCGCCGGTACACAGGCAGCGGTCATAGGTGACCATGCCGAAGCCGCTGACCAGGCCGAGTTGCGCGTCTTGCACCGCGCGCCCCGGCGCGGCGTCGGTGAGCTGGCGGATCGCCTCCGTCATGCCGATGAATCCGCCCGCAGCGCCGGCCTGGCCGCTCGAGAGTTGCCCGCCCGACGTGTTGTTCGGGAAGTCGCCATCGAACGTCATGCGGTGCGCGCGCACGAACGCCGGCCCCTCGCCCTTGGCGCAAAACCCCAGGTCTTCGAATTGCATCATCACGATGACAGGATAGTCGTCATAGGTCTGGACGAAATCAATGTCGGCAGGCTGGGTCTGTGCCATCGCGTACAGCTCGGGCAAGTCGACTTGCCAGCCACCGCGCACCATGATCGGGTCTTGCGCAAATGCGTTGTGGCGCTCGATCGCGCCGCGCAACGTGGCGTAGCGCGAGCCGAGGTCGCGGGCGCGCTGTTCACTCATTACCAAGAACGCCTCCGCGCCGGCGCACGGCATCACGCAATCGAACAAGTGAATCGGCTCGGCAATCGGCCGCGCGTTCAGGTACTCGTCAAGCGTCAACGCCTTCTTGAAGACACGCGACGGGTACGCCAACGCGTTGCGGCGCTGATCAACACAGATCCGGCCAAAATCTTCGCGGGTCGCGCCGTACTGACGCATGTAGTTGGCAGTGATGAAAGCGAAGATCGCGTTCGGCCCGCCTGAGCCATAGGGGTAGGTCGCGTCGCGCGCGAAGCCGCTGAAGGCTCCCAACATGAGGCGAAACGAGTCGACGTGGTTCGTATCCGCCGCCACACACGCGACCACGTTCGCGTCACCCGCCTGCACTGCGCGCGCGGCGCGGCGCAACGCCATCACGCCCGAGGCGCCGCCGTTGGGCAGGTGGTCGAGCCAGCGTGGGCTCAGGCCCAGATGCTGGGTCACACCGACTGCCGTGTCAGGGCTGAGTGAAAAGCTGCTCACCGTGAGGCCGTCGATCTCGCTCTTGGCGATGCCACTTTGTTTGATGAGCGCTTGAACCGCCTGGCCGAGAAACCACATCGCGCCGCGCGTCGAGTAGCGCACATAGGGCACCGTCACCGGCACGGCAACGGCAACGCCTTCGTAGCCCTTGCGCGCCGACATCGACGTCATCAAACCTGCCGCTTCTTCATCGCGCGAGTATCGATGCAGTGCGCCTGGCCCGGCAGCGATACCGCGAGTGCTTTCAATTCGCCGCGCTGGATCTTCTGCGAAGGCGTGAGCGGCAATCCGTCGACGAATGCGACGTGACCCGGCGCCTTGTAGTAGGCAAGCTGCTGCAGCGCATGCGTGACGATGCGCCGCGCGAACGCCTCGCGTTCAGCGTCGGGAACCGGTTCGTGCGTGACGATGCAAGCCAGCACTTCATCGCCGCGCACTTCGTCCGGCGTGGCCGCGACTGCGCACGCCTTCACCTCGGAAATCTGGCTGAGCACGCTCTCCACCTCTACCGCGGAGATATTCTCGCCACTGCGGCGAATCACGTTCTTGCGCCGGTCGATGAAGTGCAGCAGGCCTTCGCCGTCGCGGCTCACGATGTCGCCGGTGTGGAACCAGCCACCTTGCCAGGCCTCATCGGTTGCGAGCGCGTCTTTCAGATAGCCCGCGAAGAAACCGTCGCGCGGGTCGGCGCCGGCACGGCGCACCTGATGCTCGCCCGGCTCGCCCGCCGCTGCCTCGCCCCCATCGTCGGAAACCACCCGCACGAGCACATCGTTGCTCTCGCGGCCAAAGCAACTCGTTCCGACGCGGCGCGGTTCGGCGTTCGCCATGATGACCGCGCCGGCGCCGGTTTCCGTCATCGCCCAGCCCTCCAGCAGCGGGAAACCGAAGCGGGCTTCGAAGGGCGCGTGC
>JANNKM010000163.1:0-2954 GCA_031396305.1 Rhizobacter sp. | reverse complement strand
GCCGCGCGCCTTGTCGAACAAGCCGTCCTTGGACGACAGCATGATCACCGGAACGTCGGAAAACTTGGCGTTGCGCTTGATGATGGCGCAGGTCTGGTACCCGTCCAGACGCGGCATCAGGATGTCGCAGAAGATCAAATCGGGGCCGTGGTCGTTGACTTTCGCCAGTGCGTCAAATCCATCCTCTGCGAGCAGGACTTCGTAGCCCCCCTGCTTGAGAAAGATCTCCGCGCTGCGGCGAATCGTGTTGCTGTCATCGATGACCAGGACTTTGACTCCGGTGCCACCGGTCGGGGCTTGCTTGCTCACCGAGCGTTCTCCTCAGTTACTCGGCGTCGGCATCGGGAGCGCCGCCGCTTGTTCCATCAGATCTGCACCATCTCGAAGTCTTCTTTGCGGGCCCCACACTCCGGGCACGTCCAGTTCATCGGGACTGCAGCCCAGGCCGTTCCCGGCGCAATGCCGTGTTCCAAGTCACCAAGAGCCTCGTCGTAGATCCAGCCGCAAATCAGGCACATCCAAGTCTTGGGTTCGGTCACGGCACCCTACAGGGTTACTACAATGCAGCGCGATTGTAGCCACGCAGGTTGTCGCAAAATGATGCCGCCACAGGCACCTGCGCCACATTCTTCACATTTGGCCTGAGGTTCGCCGGGAACTCGTCAAGCCCCTTTTGTGCGTCTTCGAGCCCCAAATTCATGACCTCCGAATCGCCGCAATCGGCCGCCGAAACCAGCCCGCTGCAAGAGCAGCCCGCTCCGGCTTGCGTGATGAGCTTCAACGCCAGCGACGCCAGCGGCGCCGGTGGGATTGCCGGCGACATCGCCACCATCGCGGCCATGGGCGCGCACGCGCTGCCGGTCGTGACCAGCATCGTCATGCGCGATACCGCCGAGGTGTTCGATCACCATGCGATCGATGTCGACGTGGTCGTCGAACAGGCCCGCACGATCCTCGAAGACGTATCGATCGGCGCATGGAAGGTCGGCTTCCTCGGATCAGCCGAGGGCGTCAGCGCCGTGGCCGAAGTGATCTCCGACTACCCGGAGGTGCCGCTCGTCGCCTATCTACCCAACCTGTCATGGGTCGAGGAAGACGCCCAGCAGGCCTATCTCGACGCGTTCCGCGAACTCGTCCTGCCGCAGGCCGAGGTGCTGGTGGGGAGCCACCAGACCCTGACCGATTTCCTCCTGCCCGACTGGGAAAGCGACCGACCGGCGTCGCCGCGTGAACTTGCCGTGGCCGCAGCGGCGCACGGCACGAAGTTCGTCCTGGTCAGCAGCGTGCCGCTGCCTGATCAGTTTCTCGACAACGTATTGGCGTCGCCGCAAGGCGCGATCACCGGCGAGAAGTTCGAGCGCTTCGAAGTCAGCTTCGTCGGTGCCGGCGACACGCTCTCTGCAGCGCTCGTGGCCCTGCTGGCCTCCGGCGCCGAGTTGCACGCTGCCGTCGGCGAGGCGCTCGCGTTCCTCGACCAGGCGCTGGACGCAGGCTTTCGCCCCGGCATGGGCAACGTGATCCCGGATCGCTTCTTCTGGGCCGTGCCTCCCGGCGACGACGAAGACGGCGCTGACCCCTCTGACGAAGACGACGACAAGTCGCCGAAGGGTCCGCGCCACGTGCACTGAATGGGTCGGCAAGGCGCGATCGACCGACGGACACACCAGCAACCTCCCACCCGCAACATGACCTCCAGCAACAGCGAACTGTTCGAGCGCGCCCAGCGCGTCATTCCCGGTGGCGTGAATTCGCCGGTGCGCGCGTTTCGCGCCGTGGGCGGCACGCCACGTTTCATTTCGCGCGCCAGCGGCGCCTACATGTTCGACGCCGAAGGCAAGCGCTACATCGACTACATCGGCTCCTGGGGGCCGATGATCCTCGGCCACGGCCACCCGGCGGTGGTGCAGGCCGTGCAGCTCGCGGTGACGCAGGGCATGTCGTTCGGCGCGCCCACCGAACGTGAGATCGAACTGGTTGAAGAAATCCTCGGTGTCGTCTCGGGCGTCGATCAACTGCGGCTCGTGAGCTCGGGAACCGAAGCCGCGATGAGCGCGCTGCGTCTGGCACGTGGTGCCACCGGTCGCAGCAAGATCATGAAGTTCGAAGGCTGCTATCACGGTCATGCCGATGCATTGCTCGTCAAGGCCGGGTCCGGCCTGGCGACGTTCGGCCACCCGACAAGCGCCGGCGTTCCCGCTGAAGTGGTGCAGCACACCGTGGTGCTGGAATACAACAACATCGCCCAGCTCGAAGAAGCCTTCAGCGTGCACGGGGCCAGCTTGGCTTGCGTCGTCACCGCCGACCGCGGTCAACCACGCGTCACCCCCGCGCGAGTCCTTCACCAACTTCGGGGCCTTGTCCCGGAAGCGCTCGGGCAGCCAGTTGGCCCAGATGTCGGGCGGCTCCAGGATGTGGCAGTCCGCGTCGACGATGCGGTCTCCGGCTTCGGCCATGCGATTGATCCTCTCGGCAGGGAAGAACCCCAGGGTACGCTGACACGAGTGTCAGGCAAAGTCTCCCAGACCCCGGAAACACTGCTCAGTGGCGCGGTGGTCGTTGATCTCACCGGCGAGCCGGGCACCATGGCCGCTCGGATGCTCGCCGACCTCGGGGCCGAAGTCGTGCGGCCGGTGCCACCCGACGGCGATCCGCTCCTCGTGCTCCCTCATCAGTGCACCGCCTGGACTCATCGGACCACGCTGCTTCCGATCAGCGGCGCCGACGATCCCGAACTCCAGGCACTGCTCGACCGGGCCGACGTCGTGATCGACACTCCCGGCTTCCCGGACTCCTGGGCGCTCGACCCCGAACGCGCGTCTGGGTGCGTGTGGGTGAGCCTTACTCCGTTCGGACTCGACGGACCGCGCGCCCATTGGCGTGCATCGGATCTTGGTGTCATGGCCGCCAGCGGCAATCTGTACTGCACCGGTGATCCCGACCGCGCGCCGGTGCGA
>JANNKM010000104.1:0-3281 GCA_031396305.1 Rhizobacter sp. | reverse complement strand
CCGGCAAACGCGGGCACCCACTGCTTCTTCAACCGCGCAGGCCCCGGTGGATCCCGGCTTTCGCCGGGATGACTGCAAGGGCACGGGGCAATGTGCTGAACAACAGAGAAACTCCAATGCGCAACAAGAGCATCCTCACCGAAGCCACGCAAATCCAGCGGGCCATCACACTCATCAACCTCGGCGCGCGGCTGCAGGTGCTGGAGTCGGAAACCGATCTTTCCTATGAGCGCCTGTTGCGCCTGTACAAGGAAGTGGCGGGCAGGTCGCCGAGCAAGGGCCAGCTGCCTTTCTCGACCGACTGGTTCATGACCTGGCAGCCCAACATCCACGCGTCGCTGTTCCTGAACATTCACGAGTACCTGAACAAGGTGGCCGAGATCGATGAGATCGACGCTGTCATCAAGGCGTACCAGCTTTATCAGGAACAGAGTCGCGCGCAGGGCCTTGAAGAGTTGCTCTCGGTGACGCGCGCCTGGCGCCTCGTCAAGTTCGTCGACACCGGCATGCTCACGCTGACCAAGTGCTCCAAGTGCGGCGGCAAGTTCGTGACGCATCCGCACGAGATCGCCAAACACTATGTCTGCGGCCTGTGCTGCCCGCCGGCGCGCGCCGGCAAGGGCAAGGTGGCCGGCGGGATCCGGATGCACTGACACCGGCCTGGCTTCAATTGGATGAAGCGGATGGGCGCCGCCGCAGCGAGACGCCCGCACGATATCGGCAGTTTCGCTCGATTTCGCTGCCGCCAGCGGTTTCGCTGCCCACAAGGACAAGCGCACAATCCGGACCCCGGGCGGTGCGCACGGTACCGCGGGTCTTGAAAGGATGTGCTCCGATGAACGCCTTGCACGACTTTTCAGGCGCACGCGGCTTGCGCAGTACGCTGTCGGTGTTGGCCCTGTTTCTGCTGACTCTTGGTGGCGTCGCCGCCGCCGCTGACTTCAAGGTTCTGGTCAGCGTTGATCCGGCCGACAGCACGCGCGGTTTCATTGGCACGGCGACTGCCGCTGCGGCGTTGTCGAAAACGGTCAACGCCAATGCTCGCGTGCTTCTGTCGAAGGACTTGAAAGACAGCATGCGTGCCACGCGCACCGGCGAGAACCAGGTCATCATCGGCCCCGCGCACGTGATGGCGTCGGCACTGAGCCATGGTTATCTCCTGGCCGCTGTCTCGGGGTCCAACGCGAAATACGCCCTGGTGGCGCGCAGCAGCGTGAAGCGCACCGCCGATCTGGCAGGCTCGCGCCTGTATCTGCCGCAACAGGATTCGCTGCGCTCCTACATCGGGCGTGCACTGGTCGAGGAGGGCGGTGCATCGATGAAGGCGTTCAAGCATGTCGAGTACCAGAACACCAGCGGTGCCGGGCTGATTGCCATCGGCCTGGGCATGACCGATGCGACGGTGGCCGAATTGTCCGAGGCACAGGCGTGGATTCAAAACAACCCGGGCAAGGCAACGATTGTGAGCATGAGCCAGGACGTTCCGGGCGGTCTGGGCATGGTGATACACGCCGCGGTTCCGGCGGCCGACCGCGAGCGCATCGCGCGCCTGGCCTTTGAGCCCAATTCCCCACTGCTGAGCATCTCGGAATTTCGCCATGCCGGCACTGCGAGCGAAAAGGCCTACGCGTACGTCGCCGCGCTGGGCATCGTGACGCCGCAGAGCCTGACGGGTGCGCAGGTGGTGGGTGCCGAACAGGTGCGCGATCTTCTGGCCAAGGGCGGTGTGATCGCCGATACGCGCTCGGCGAAGGAGTTCGCCACTGAGCGCATTGCCCAGGCCGTGCACGCACCCTACGGCGAAAAGAGCCTGAAGGAGCGCGACTACGACGTGAGCCTGGACGATGTGTCGGCCATCGCCAAACTCGACCGCACGGTTGCGACGGTATTCCTGTGCAACGGCCCCGAATGCTGGAAGTCGTACAAGGCATCGCGCGAGGCGGTAAAGCTCGGGTTCAAGTCGGTGTACTGGTTCCGCGGCGGAATGCCTGAGTGGCGGGCGCGTGGCCTGCCGGTGTTGCGCACTGAAAGCGTGGCGGCAGCGAACAAGCCCTGAGTCGGCTGCGGCTCGATGCTGGCCGCGATGTCCGTGGAAAGTTCGCCACAATTTCACGCACAGTGAATCCGCGGTGTCGCGCACTCTCTCCATGACGAAGGTACTTGGCCGAAACTAGCAGCGACACCTCGGGTGTCACTTGTCTCCTCCTGGCACTTCAAAGTGCTTTCAAACGGGTCCTGATGGGCCCGTTTTTTTTGCGCAGGCCGCACGCCTGCCCGCGGCCCGCGCTCAAGTGGGTTCGCCCCAGGCCGATATGAGTGGTCAAGGCACGCCAACACGGGCCAGGGACATGAGGCAAGAGCCACCACCATGCTTGTGATCATCGGCTACGTCGTCGCGCTCGGGTGCATCTTCGGAGCGTACATCATTCACGGCGGCAACATTGCCGTCATCGTCAAGGCATTGCCGACCGAAATGATGGCCATCATGGGCGGCGCGCTGGGCGCGTTCGTCGTGAACAACCAGCCGAAGGTGCTCAAGGCCACGTTGGCGGCGATCCCGAAGCTGTTGAAGGGCTCCAAGTACTCGAAAGCGCGCTACATGGAATTGATGGCGCTGCTGTATGACGTGCTGCAAAAGGCGCGCAAGGAAGGCCTGATGTCGATCGAGTCCGACGTCGAAGAGCCGCACAACTCGCCGCTGTTCCAGAAGTACCCCACCGTCGGCAGTGACCACCATGTCGTGGAGTTCATCACCGACTACCTGCGCATGATGGTCTCGGGAAACCTGAATGCGCACGAGATCGAGAGCCTGATGGACAGCGAGATCGAGACCCACCACCACGAGGCGCATGGCCCGGTCGCGGCGATCGGGCGCCTGGCCGGCGCGTTGCCGGCGTTCGGCATCATCGCCGCGGTGTTGGGCGTGGTGAACACGATGGGTTCGGTGGGCCAACCCCCGGCGATCCTCGGCGGAATGATCGGCTCGGCGCTCGTCGGCACGTTCCTCGGCATCTTGCTCGCCTACGCCGTCGTCGAGCCGCTGGGTGGGCTGCTGGAGCAGAAGAATGACGAGAACGGCAAGGAGCTGCAGTGCATCAAGACGACGCTGCTGGCGAGCATGCAGGGATACGCGCCGCAAGTGGCAGTGGAGTTCGGGCGCAAGGTTCTGTACTCGGCAGACCGCCCGACCTTCGCCGAACTCGAAGGCCATGTGAAGGGCAAGAAGTGACCTGGCAACGCAGTTGCCAGGTCATCCCGGCGAAAGCCGGGATCCACGCAGT
>JANNKM010000077.1:0-5579 GCA_031396305.1 Rhizobacter sp. | reverse complement strand
GGTCAAGGCCACCGCGCGCCACCTGCGAAGCGTGCAACACCAGCCCGAGAGAATTCGCAAGTACTTCCAACATGATCCGGTTCGCTATGCGGCTTAATCCAAGTTCATTGATGCCGGCTCAATAAGAATCGCTTGCCCCCTCGCACCCATCACACCTCAAGTGATCAATGAAGAGGCGCACACAGTGTCTTGTTTATTCTGAAAGCCGCACTCGCGCAAGTCTGGGGGCACGCAGCACGGCGCAGACCCGACACGCGCAGTCCAGATTCTGGACAGACTTCAACGTCAGAATGAAAGCAGCGCGCGCACGGGTTCAACGTCGCCGGCACTAGGTGTTTTCGCGATGTTGTGCGGCGCAGGGATTGATAGAGTTTGAGTTCCCGTGCCAAACCTTTGATTCCGTTAGACAAGCACGCCTGAGAGAGACGCGCATGCAACGACTCGACGTCGCAACACTGCCGCCCACATCGGCTGGCGCGGTCGTCGCGCGAAGCAGCGGCAAACCGCCGGAATTCATCGTCGCGTCGAACAACGGGTTGGGCCTGATCGCTGCCTGGTGGCGGCGCAGCAGCGTGCATCTGCGCGAGCCGCAATGCCTGGACGACCACCTTCTGTCGTACTGCGCCTCGGGCCGTTCCGAATCCACGCTGGTGGTGGACGGCGTACCGACCCGGCTGCGCCAGCGGCTCGGTTCGATCACTTTCCTTCCCGCGAATCGCCCCGTGCAGTGGAAGATGGACGCCGCGGGCGAATCGATGCACGTGCACCTCTACATTCCCCAGGCGGCGATGCCGCTGCCGGACATGCCCAAGTCGGAGTCCTCGGCGCTGAGCGTTCCCATACAACTGCGCGACCCGTGGATCCGGAGTTACTTTCAGCTCATGATCGCCGAAGTCGAGGCTTGCGCCGACGATGCGCGAATCAAGGCGTCGCAGTTTCTCGACGAGACCTCCAGCCTGCTGATCGGCCATCTGGCGCCGCTGCTGCAGCCGTCGGGGGTGGCTCCGTTGCCCGTACCGGCGTCGCACGTGACGGCGTTGCGCCCGTTCATCCTGCGCCGCATCGAAGAGTTCGTGAACTCGAACCTGGCCGGCGACATCCGCCTGGAGTGGCTGGCCGACATCGCCTCGATGTCGGTGGGCCATTTCCTGCGCTCGTTCCACAAGGCCACCGGCTCGACGCCGCATCAGTACGTGCTCGAGCGGCGTCTTGACCATGCCTGCGCGCTGCTGCTCGGCACGCCCGATCAGGTCTCCGTGATCGCGCAACGCTGCGGTTTTTCCAGCGCGGCGCATTTCTCCGCCATCTTCCACCTGCACCGAGGCTGCACGCCTTCGCAGTTTCGGCGCGGGAAATAGAGCTGGCGCTGCAGATGCAGCCATCGGGTCGCTTGGTCTGCGATCCGCATCTGGTGCTGCACTGCCGGTGGGTAATATTCACATACGCGACTCGGGAAACTCCGCAATTGCTGACCCGCGCCACACCGATACATTGATTTCCATGCGCCACGCCACGAGTCCGAATTCAAGGACTGACTGGTCGTGCGAGGGGATTCGATGTGCTGCATGGGTCTGGCGTTCCGTGAGCCTGAATTCACGCCACGAGCGTCTCGTGGCGGTGCGCGATTGCGCAGAATCGTCGGCGCGTCACTCGTCATCGCTCTGGTCAGCCTTGTGGCGCCCGCCTTCGCCCAGTCCGACCTCGCCCAATCGCGCGGCCTGGACTGGCTGGCATCGCAGATTTCGGCCGACGGCAGCCTCGGCTTCGAACCCAACTCGGTGGCAACGGCGCTGCAAACGCGCACGGAGGTCGTCCTCACTTTGAGTGGTTCCGGCCGTGCGGTACCACCGGCGCTGCTCGCTTCACTCCAAACCCTGCCCACGGTCGAGGCCGAGGCCATCGCCCGCAAGGCGGTGGCGTTGCGCTCCGTCGGAATCGACACAACAGCACTGGAGAGCCAACTTGTTGCCTTGCAAGGGCAGGATGGCGGCGTGATCGCCCATGCGCAGGCCGGCGCCACGGCACTGGACACCGCGTGGTCGCTGCGTGCGTTGAACGCCAGAGTCGCGAACGCCGACCTCGCCGTGAGCTGGCTGCGCCTGCGTCAATCGGCTTCTGGTGCGTGGCACGCGGCGCCGCGTTCGCGGCTTGCCACCAGCGCCACGGCGCTGCGCGCGTTGCGCGACGCGGTGCCACGCAACGCCGACGCCGCGGCGTCCGCCCTTCTCGCGGCCAACCACCTGCTGGGTGCACGCCAGGCCAATGGCGCGTGGGACTCGACGGCATGGCTCAATGCCCTGGTCTTCGAAGCCGTGCATGACTATTTGGGCGCGGACCCCGCGCCCCGAACGGCCGTTCGCGACTGGCTGCTGCTTGCACAATCGGCCGACGGCAGTTGGAGCCAGGATCCGTTTGCCACCGCACTGGCGATACGCGCACTGCGCCTGAGTGGCATCGCCCCGAGCCCGCCGACCCAGGCCGCGCTGACGCTGCAAGTGGCTGACAGCCAGACCGGCGCCTCGCTCGTCGGCGTGAACCTGAGCCTGCAAGGGCCCACGATCACCAGCGCCGTGTCCGATGCAGAGGGCCGCATCCAACTCAGTGGCTTGAGCCCGGGAAACTACAGCGCGACGCTGACGCTGACGACGTATACCCAGCAACTGCTCAATTTCGCGCTGCAAGCGGATCGCAGCACCGACCTGGGCCGCGTTCTGCTCAGCCGCAGTTCCGCGACCGCCACGACCGCGCGGATCGGCGGGCGCCTCACCGACGCCACGGGCTTGCCGCTCAGCGAAGCCACCGTGACTGTCGGCGCGTTGGCCACGCAGAGCACCGACACGCAGGGGCGCTACCTTTTCAGCAGCGTCGCGCCAGGCAGCTACACCGTCGCGGCCGGCAAGAGCGGTTACCTCAATGCGTCGGCGGTGATTAGCGCTGTGCCGGGCGCCGAATACGACTTCTCGCCGTCGCTGCAACTCAACAGCGCGGGCTCGGGGTCCGAAGCCCAGGGCTGCCGAATCTACGGCTACGTGCGCCGCAACGCCGACGCAGTACCGATCCCCGGCGCGAGCGTCACACTGGGCGGCGCCAACGTGCGCAGCGCTGTCACCGACGCGGCGGGCGCCTTCCTCATCGGCAGCCTGGTCACCGGGCGCACCACCGTCGTGGTCGGCGCGGCCAGCTACGACAGCGTGAGCAGCGTCTACAACCTCGCCTGCCACGCGCCCAACGCCTACGACTTCTCGCCCAGCCTGTACGCCACGGCAACCAGCCCGATCGGCGCGAACACCGCCTCGATTTCGTTCACGATCGTCAGTTCAGCCACCGAGCAGCCGCTGGCCGGCATTGCGCTGCGCGCCACCCCCGTGGGTCAGGCCCTGCGCAACCTCATCACGGCCTCAGACGGGCGCTTCAGCGTCACCGGGCTGAGCGTCGACTCGGTACTGATCGAGGTCGCCGCCACCGGCTATGACCCGGTTTCGGTGGCTTACCAGGTCGAGCCGCTCGAAGCAAAGGACATGGGCCAGTTGCGGCTTCGACCCAGCGGCAGCGACGCGCTTCTGCCTGACTTGAAACTTGTGTCGGTGAAGCGCGGCAGCGCGGTGACTGACGCGCAAAAGTTAACCGTCAGCGGCTCGATTTCCGTGGAGATCATCAACGCCGGGCGTGCCGCGCAGCCGCGCGAGGCCAGGCTCATCGCATTTGTCGACGTGAATCGCGACGGGCGCTTCGATGCCGCGCTCGACCGCCAGATCGGCCAAGCCACGCTGGCAACGTTGCTCGCGCCTGCCCAGTCGCTGACGTTGAACGTCGCGGTAGCCGGCGCACTGCCGTTCCGCGACGCGCCCATCCACGTGTGGCTCGACAGCGAGCAGTTGATCGCGGAGATCAACGAAGCGAACAACATCAAGTCCACGGCCGACGCAGCGGAGATCCAACCCGCGATTGGCACCTTCAAGCCGGTGCTGAAGTGGCAATGGACGGGATCGACCTCGCAGTACCCTGATTTCAATCAAGTCTTGATGACCCCGGTAGTCGGCCGTCTCATCGATACCAATGGTGACGGCAAAGTCGACACCTGGGACTCTCCTGTCATTGTCTTCGTATCACACACTAAAGGAGGCTACCTATTGTTCGATGGCGTGATTCGAGTCCTGCATGGCGTCAGCGGTGCGGAACTGCTCACCATTCGAGACGCGCAAAACCCCTTGGCGCAAATTAGCAGCTTGGCCTTGGCCGACCTCGATGGCGACGGCGCGCCAGAGATCATCGCAACGACTAAGGACTACCGCATCGTCGTGTACAGAAACGACGGCGCCAAATGGTGGGTCTCCGCGCCGGTTGAAGCACCGATCACCGGGGACCCGAACTTTGGGCCGCAAGGTGGCGTTTATGTCGCTGATCTTGACGGTGATGAGCGTCCTGAGATCCTTTTTTGCCGCAGCGTGTATTCCTTTGACGGCGTATTCAAATGGCGTTCTAGTGGCCCCTACCACGGCAGCAGTTTCGCCGGAGCCTACGCGCAGGCGCAGTCGACACCCATTGCAGCGGACCTGTCGCGGCAGGGCCAGCAGAACGTGATCATCGGCGGATCGGTCTACTCGCCATCCGGACAACTCCTGTGGTCGGCACAAGACGGCTTATCCGGCTTAGGCGACTTCGACGGCGACGGCCTTCCGGAACTGGCTCTCGTATACAACGGCTCGTTGAGTCTCTTCAAGAATACCGGGCAGATGAAGTGGAGAACCTCGCTGCCGGGCGGCGGCCTTGGTGGAGCACCGACCATCGCGGACGTCGATGGCGATGGCATCCCCGAGATCGGCGTCGCGGGCGGTCCGGCATACACAGTATTCCGCGGAGATGGGTCCGTGCTGTGGTCCAAGCCCTCTCAAGATACATCCTTGGTCACTGGGTCCACGGTGTTCGACTTCGACGGCGACGGATCCAGCGAAGTCTTGTATGGCGATGAAGTGTCGATCAAGGCATACAGAGGTGCCACAGGGCAAATTCTCTGGAGCATTCCCAACTCGTCAAGCACGGCTGGGGAGTACCCGTTGGTCGCCGACCTTGACGGCGACGGACACGCCGACATGATCACCATAAGCAACAACGCAATCCATCTAGCGAATCAGACCGTTCACCTGAACGGCATTCGCGTCTTTCAAGACGAGAGTAATTCGTGGGTCAACGTGCGCTCGACTTGGAACCAACTCGCGTACAACATTACGAACGTTAACGACGACCTGACCATCCCGGCCAGGCCGCAACCGTCCTGGCTCGCGCACAACACCTTCCGCGCGAACAAGCGGCTCGACATCTCGGCCACCGCCGTGGCCGACGCCACCGCGTCCTACCTGCGGGTTCGCGACGGCGGCAGTTCAGCGCCCTCGCGCATTACGGCGCGAATCGGCAACGGAGGTGCGCTGTCCACGCCGACGGGCCTGAAGGTCGCCTTCTACGGCGGCACGACCGGCAACACGTTGCTCGGCGTGGTCCCGGTCCCGCGAGCTCTTGCAGCAGGCGGATACGAAGACCTGAACCTCGACACAAGCAGTTCCCTCACGGCGATGGTGCTCAGG
>JANNKM010000514.1:0-2583 GCA_031396305.1 Rhizobacter sp. | reverse complement strand
GGAACGGGTTGTCGCGCGTCAGGTGGCGCCACGCCGCTTCGTAGTCGCCGCTCTCGGCGTGGAACAGCCAGCCCTGAATGTCTTCACCCGCCGGGCACTGCGCGTTGCAGGGCGGCAGGCGGTCGACGTAGAGCGGGCGTTCAGTGCGCCAGCTGCCGGTCTTGTTGGCGAGCGACGATCCGGGGTCCAGCGTGATGGCGAAGGGTTTTTGCATGTCACTGGTCCATTGCGCTGTGCGCCAGCCGCGACGCATGAAACGAGCCGGCGCTCGGAAGGACCGGCCTGCGGCCCAAAGCGGGTGTTCGTCGCTGCGCGCATGCCAGACTCCGCGCGAGGTCAGGTGGCTCGGGGTACGTTTTCCGGCCCACGCTCGCGGGGTACCCGATGGGGTCCACGGCGCGCAGTGCCATCAACGCCGTCCAGGCGCGAAACGGATCAGGACACCGCGAATGGGGCCTCCGCCCGTACCCCAAGCCACCTGCCCAGGCACCCAAATGGCGCCCCGACACGTGGCGGGCCACCGTCGGTTCCAGCAGGGCGGTGGTGGTGCCCCCGGGCGGAGGCCCCATTCGCGGTGTCATGGCTCGTCGCGCGCTTGGATCGTGTTGACGCGGCTGGCCGTTGCGGGCCTGGGTGGCGCCCCGCGAGCGTGGGCCGGAGAACGGGGGCGCCGCCACCGCCCTGGCGCGCAGTCGCTGTAGGGCTGGGCCTGCACGGACAGACGGGTTTCGCTGCAAGCCCCGGGCCATCTGCCCTCGCGCAGAGGTTGGCCTGCGTGCGGCGACGAACCGCACCAAAGGACCGAAAGCCGCCCTACGCTCCTCACCCAATGCTGATCGTTTCATCGCGGGGGCCGACTTCGAGGCAGGCATCACGATCACGCATCCAGGTCGATCTCCAGCGAGATCAGTGGCCCGGCCATCAAGCCCTGGCTGCGGAAGAACGACAGGATCAGCGTGTTGTCGCGCGCCAGCATGGTGCGCAGCTTGCGCACACCGGCGCGCCGGAACGCGGCGCTGATGGTTTCGAGCAGCCGCGTGCCGATCCCGCCGAGCCGCGCCTGCGGCAGCACGTCGATCGCGAACACCCAGCCGCAGGGCGGCGAGCCGAACTCCCAGTCGCGCACTTCGCCGATGATGAAACCGACCACGCGGCCCTGGTCGAGCGCCACCAGGAATTGCTGCTCACTGCGTTCGCCACTGCCGTAGCGCTTGTACACCGACGCCCAGTACCTGCGCTTCTCCAGCCCGGTGACGGTGGCGTCGATGGCGATCACCTGATCGAGATCACCACGCTGCACCGCGCGGACGATCAGTCCGTTGCCGGCAGGCGGCACCACCGTTGCGCGGGTCGAGGCGGGTCGCTTTGAAGTCGAAGCTGGCATCAAGGGTGGCTTCCAAACATGAACTAGATCAAACAAATTTCTGCATTCCGGTACCAGAATGAGCTTGAGTCGGGGAGTCTATCCGTTTCGGCCGCTCGGCCCGCGCTCCCGGCGCTCGGTCGTTGTTGATGCAATAGGAGACTGGCATGAACTTCATGACGCTCATTCGCGCCGCACGGCGCACCGGCCCGCTGGCCCTGGCCTCGGCGCTGCTTGCCGGTGGCCCCGCCCTCGCGCAGGAGCCGATCCGCATCGGCGCGTTCTTGTCGGTGACCGGACCCGCGGCGTTCCTGGGCGATCCGGAGCAAAAGACGCTCGAGCTCTACGTGGAAAAGACCAACGCCGCGGGCGGCGTTCTCGGGCGCAAGCTGCAGCTCTTCGCCTACGACTCGGCGGGCGACGCAGAGAAAGCGCGCGCCTTCGTCAAGCGACTGATCGAGCAGGACCGGGTGGACGTGCTGGTGGGCGGCTCGACCACCGGTGAGACCATGGCCGTGGTGCCGCTGTCAGAGGCCGCCGGCGTGCCTTTCGTCTCCCTCGCCGGGGCGGTGGTGATCGTCGAGCCGGTGAAGAAGTGGGTGTTCAAGACGCCGCACACCGACCGCATGGCCTGCGAGAAGATCTTCATCGACATGCGCGCGCGCGGCCTGACGAAGGCGGCGCTCATTTCCGGCGCCGGCGGCTTCGACCGCTCGATGCGCGCCGAGTGCCTCAAGGTGGCGGGCAAGCACGGCGTGGAGATCGTCGCCGACGAAACCTACGCCGCGGGCGACACCGACATGACCGCGCAGCTCTCCAAGATCAAGAACACGCTGGGCGTGCAGGCGGTGCTGAACGCCGGCTTCGGCCAGGGACCCGCAATCGTGACCAAGAACTACCGCCAGCTCGCGATCGGCGCCCCGCTCTACCAGTCGCACGGCGTGGCCTCGAAGCAATACGTCAAGCTCGCGGGGGATGCCGCGAACGGCGTGCGCCTGCCGGCCGCGGCGCTGCTGGTGGCCGACACCCTGCCCGATGCCGACCCGCAAAAGACGGTGGTGACCGCGTACAAGAACGAGTACGAGAACCGCTTCAAGCAGGAAGTCTCGACCTTCGGCGGCCACGCCTATGACGGGCTGATGCTGGTCCTGGAGGCGATGCGGCGCGCCGGCACCACCGACAAGGGCAAGGTGCGCGACGCGCTCGAATCGATCCGCGGC
>JANNKM010000448.1:0-4380 GCA_031396305.1 Rhizobacter sp. | reverse complement strand
GGCCTTCCAGATCTCGTCGAGATCCGCCGCCTCGCGCTTGAGCTTGTCGATCTCTTCTTCAATGAGGCCGAAGCGCTTGCGTGACCCTTCGTCTTTCTCGCGACGTATCGCCTCGCGCTCGATCTGCAACTGAATGAGGCGCCGGTCCAGCTTGTCCATCGCCTCGGGCTTGGAGTCGATGTCGATCTTGACCTTGGCTGCCGCCTCGTCGATCAGGTCGATCGCCTTGTCGGGCAGGAAGCGGTCGGTGATGTAGCGGTGGCTGAGTTCGGCCGCAGCGACGATCGCCGGGTCAGTGATCTCCACGCCATGGTGGACTTCGTATTTCTCCTGCAAGCCGCGCAGGATCGCGATCGTCGCCTCGACGCTCGGCTCGCCGACGAGGATCTTCTGGAAGCGCCGCTCCAGCGCAGCGTCCTTTTCGACGTACTTTCGGTACTCGTTCAATGTAGTCGCGCCGATGCAATGCAATTCGCCGCGCGCGAGGGCTGGCTTGAGCATGTTGCCCGCATCGATCGCGCCCTCGGCCTTGCCGGCGCCGACCATGGTGTGGATCTCGTCGATGAAGACGATGGTGCGGCCTTCATCCTGCGCCACTTCCTTGAGAACCGACTTCAGCCGCTCCTCGAACTCGCCGCGGAACTTGGCGCCGGCGAGCAACAAGGCCATGTCGAGCACGAGCACGCGCTTGTTCTTCAGCGTATCCGGCACTTCGCCGGCGACGATGCGCTGCGCCAGCCCTTCCACGATCGCCGTCTTGCCCACGCCGGGCTCGCCGATCAGCACCGGGTTGTTCTTCGTGCGCCGCTGCAATACCTGGATTGCGCGGCGGATTTCGTCGTCGCGGCCGATCACCGGGTCGAGCTTGCCCAGCCGGGCGCGTTCCGTCAGGTCGAGGGTGTATTTCTTCAAGGCTTCGCGCTGGCCTTCGGCGTCGGGGCTGTCCACGCTCTTGCCGCCGCGCACCGCCTCGACCGCCGCCTCAAGATTCTTGCGCGTCAGGCCATGCTCTTTGAGCAGGGTCGCGAACGCTCCCTTGCTCTCGGTGGCGGCAAGCAGGAACATCTCGCTGGCGATGAACTGATCGCCACGCTTGCTCGCTTCCTTTTCCGTGGCGTTGAGCAGTGCGCCGAGGTCGCGACCGGGCTGGACCTGTTCGCCCCCCTGCACCTGGGGCAGCTTGCCGATCTCGGATTCGAGGGCCGTTTGCAGCTTTCCGACGTTCACACCAGCGCGCGCCAGCAGGGCCTTGGGCCCCTCCTCCTGAGCCAGCATGGCCGAGAGCACATGCGCAGGTTCGATGTATGGGTTGTCGCGCGCCACTGCCAGGCTTTGCGCGTCGGCCAATGCCTGTTGGAACTGCGTCGTCAGCTTGTCGAGTCGCATAAAAGTCCTCCGGTTACGTTGGAGGTTGGGGAATCGGCGAAAAATTCAAGGCGATGCGACTCGCGGCCTGCGTCGGATTCATTGATATCGATCAATGCGCGATTGCCCTGCGCCTGTCAAGCGATCAACGCCTGGGCGGCGCGGTAGCCCACCGCAGCGCAACCCAGCGCGCCCAGCACATGCGCCAGCGTGTGCCCCGCCGCCAGGCCCCAGTGGCCGCGTTGCAGCATCAACAGCGACTCGACCGAGAACGCCGAGAACGTCGTCAGGCCGCCGAGCACGCCGGTCACCCAGAGCGCCCGCCAGAGTTCGTCCGGCCGGCGCTCGAACCATGCGAGCGCCACTCCGATGAACAGGCCGCCGACGCAATTCACCGCCAGGGTGCCCAATGGAAAGCCGGCCCAGCGGGCGTTCAGCCACAGGCCCACGCCCCAGCGCAGCACCCCACCACAGGCTGCTCCCAGCCCCACCGCAAGCGCCTGCGCCAACGGTCCGGTGGTGCTCAGCATCGGAACCCCTGGAACCCTGTCATCCCGGCGAACGCCGGGATCCGTCTTGTGCCAGCGCTCCGGCGTTGCCGGCCTGGATTCCCCAGCGCTGCAAGGCTGCGTCGTCGCTCACCCGGGCGTCGACCCAGCGCGCGCCCTCGGGCGTGGTTTCCTTCTTCCAGAACGGCGCCTGGGTCTTCAGGTAGTCCATCAGGAACTCGCACGCCTGGAAAGCCTGGCCACGGTGCCCTGAAGTCACGGCGACCAGCACGATCTGATCGAGCGGTTTCAACGTGCCCACGCGGTGGATCACATGCGCGGCCCGGATGTCGAAGCGCTGCAGCGCCACGTCGATCATCGCCTCGATGGAGCGCTCCGTCATTCCGGGGTAGTGCTCAAGTTCCATCGCGCTGATGTTGCCTGGGCCGCTGCCGTCATTGCGGTCGCGAACCGTGCCGATGAACGTGGCAATGGCGCCCACGGCGGGGTCACTGGCGCGCAGCGCCGCGACCACTTCACTCAGGTCGAAGTCGGCCTGCTGGATGACGACGCGCGGCGCGCTGCCCACTTCAGCCTCCGGTGACCGGCGGAAAGAACGCCACTTCGGCGCCCTGCGCCAAAACGGCCGACTCGTCGCACAAGGTCTGATTCAACGCACAACGCAGCGCGCGCTTTCGATCCAGTGCCTCGGCGTGGACGGGGCTGCGCCGCAGCAGCGCATCGCGCACGCTGGCCACGGTGTCGCCAGCGGCGATGTCGAGCGTCTCGCCGCTGCCGAGCGCTTCGCGCAACGAGGCGAAATAGCGCACCGTGACTTTCATCCCAGCAACTCCGCGATCGACAGCGCATCCACCCAGTCGCCCTTGGCAATTGCCAGGGAAGACGGATTGTCGATGAGCATGTCGGCCCAAACCGTGGATGTGAGCACACCCGAACTCTGATTGGGGTACAGGTCCAGGCCCCCCTGATCGTTGCGCCGTGCGCGCAGAAACTCGCGGCGCTTGTCGGGTCGCGGCCAGTCAAAATCCGCGCGCATTCGCGTCGTCTTGGGCGCCAACTGCGTCGCGCCCTGCAAGCGCAGCAGCACGGGGCGCACCAGCAGCAAAAACGTGACCCAACTCGATACCGGATTTCCTGGCAGGCCGATGAAATGGGCGCTGTTATGGTCGGCGCGCCGCACGGCACCGAAGGCGAAAGGCTTGCCGGGCTTGATCGCGATCTGCCAAAGGTCGACGCTGCCCTCCAGCGCGACCGCGGGGCGCAGATGATCTTCTTCGCCGACCGACACGCCGCCCGAGGTGACGATGAGATCGTTGTCCAGCGCCGCGCGCCGCAGCGCCTCGCGCGTGGCGTCGAGCCTGTCGGGCACGATGCCAAGATCGCTGCACTGGCCGCCCAGCGCCTCGATCAGGCCACGCAAGGTGTAGCGATTGGAGTTGTAGATCGCGCCGGGTTTGAGCGGCTCGCCCGGCATCATCAGTTCGTCGCCGGTGGAGAACAATCCGACCCGCGGGCGGTGCGACACGCGCAGCGTTGCCGCGCCGACGCTCGCCGCCAGGCCCATCGCCTGCGGCGTAAGGCGCGCCCCAGCCGCGAGCACCACATCGCCCTGGCGCACGTCTTCGCCGCGTCGGCGGATCCACTGGCCGAGGCTGGGGCTGGTTTGCACATGAACGACGCCGCCCTCGCTGCGGCAGTGCTCCTGCATGACCACCGCGTCTGCGCCGGGCGGAATTTGCGCACCGGTGAAGATGCGCGCGGCCGTGCCAGGCGCGAGCGGCTCGGGCACGGCGCCGGCGGCAATTCGCTGGCTCACGCGCAGCGAACCCGCCGCTGCCGCCAGGTCGGCGCAGCGCAGCGCGTAGCCGTCCATCGACGTGTTGTCGCCCGGGGGCACGTCCAGCGCCGAGCGCACGTCCACCGCCAGGACGCGGCCCAGCGCGTCGAAGGTGGAGAGGTTCTGCGCGTCAGCCGCCGGCGCTGCGCTGACCGAGCTCAGCAGGCGCGTCAAGGCGGCTTCCAGCGAGAGCATCGGTTGCGGCGGCGGCAACGGGTGGGTTGTATTCATAACGTGAGGCGCTATCGAGCAAGAAGTCCGTCAACGCCTGGGCATCGTTCAAGTCAAGGACCGGCAACCCGGTGGGCTCGGGCAGCTGATCGGGGATGTCGGTGCAAATCGCAACGACAAAAGGGTCGCTCGGGTACTGCGCCGGCTTGGCTGTCGATGCGCGCCAGACCTCGACCTTCAACAGGTCGGCGTGCTTGAAGCCTTCGACCAGCACCCAGTCGCAGTCGTAGAGTTCGGCGATCAACTGATGCACTGTCGGCTCGCTGGGCACCTCGTATTCGCGAATCTTCGCCAGGCGCCGATTCGATGCGATGACCACTTCAAACGCACCCGCCTCGCGGTGCCGCCAGGAGTCTTTGCCTTCGTGGTCGATGTCGAACGCGTGGTGCGCGTGTTTCACCACGGAGACGCGCTTGCCTGCCAGGCGCAGGTGTTCGA
>JANNKM010000438.1:0-13284 GCA_031396305.1 Rhizobacter sp. | reverse complement strand
TGCCGGGCAAGCTCACCGATTGCGAGAGCCGCGATTTGAGCCACAACGAAGTGTTCCTGGTCGAGGGCGACTCGGCCGGCGGCAGCGCCAAGATGGGCCGCGACAAGGAATGCCAGGACGTCCTGCCGCTGCGCGGCAAGGTGCTCAACGCCTGGGAGGTGGAACGCGACCGCCTTTTCGCCAACAACGAGATCCACGACATCGCGGTGGCGATCGGCGTTGACCCGCACGGGGCCAACGACAACGTTGACCTCTCCGGCCTGCGCTACGGCAAGGTCTGCATCCTGAGCGACGCCGACGTCGACGGTTCGCATATCCAGGTGTTGCTGCTGACGCTTTTCTTCCGCCACTTCCCCAAGCTCATTGAAGCCGGGCGGATTTTCGTGGCCAAGCCGCCGCTGTTTCGCGTTGATGCACCAGCACGCGGCAAGAAGCCCGCAGCGAAGATCTACGCCCTGGATGAAGGCGAACTCGGCGCCACGCTCGACAAGCTGCGCAAGGAAGGCGCGCGCGAGGATTCATGGAGCATCAGCCGCTTCAAGGGCCTGGGCGAGATGAACGCCGAGCAGTTGTGGGACACGACGCTCAACCCCGAGACCAGGCGCCTGCTGCAGATCGAATTCGCGCGGCTCGGTTTCGCGGCGACGGGGCAGTCGCTGTCCAAACTGATGGGCAAGGGCGAGGCGCAATCGCGCCGCGAACTGATGGAGTTGCACGGGGACGATGTCGAGGTCGACGTGTGAGCGAGGGGCGCGCGCCGAAAGTCGCGCCGAAAGTGAGGCTGCGCCCGACGATGCTGTCTGACCTGGACTTCGTCATTTCCGTCGAGCAGGATCCGCGCAATCGCCCGTTCATCACGCCGTGGGATCGCACCCAGCATGAAGGTGCCGTGCGCTTTCCCGACTTCCGCCATTTCATCGCCGAGGCGGGCGCAGACTACTCGGCAGCCGGTTTCGTGATTCTGCAAGGCTGCCGCAATCCGCATCGCTCGATCGAACTCAAGCGCATCGTCCTGTTGCCGCAGCGCCAGGGCCGCGGCGCGGGCCGGGCATGTTTGACGCTGCTCGCAAGAATGGCATTCGACGACTTGGGTGCGCACCGCTTCTGGCTCGACGTGAAGGCGCTCAATGTGCGCGCCCAGAACTTGTATCGCAGCGAAGGATTTGTCGAAGAAGGTCGGCTGCGCGAATCGGTGCGCACCGATTCCGGCTACGACTCGCTGATCGTGATGGCGATGCTCGAGCAGGAACACGCAGCGCGCTGTGAGGCACGCGCCGGTGCCGCACCTTGATTGCCGCGACTCGACGCATTGATAAGGGAGACGACGCATGCGCTCGACGATGATGGATGTGCCCCTGTCGCTGAACCACCTGCTGGATCGTGCCGGAGCGCTGTTCTCGGGCAATGAAATCGTCTCGCGCCTGCCTGACAAGAGCATGCGCCGCCACACATACGGCCAATACCACCGGCGCACCCGCGCGCTCGCTTCGGCGTTGCAGCGTCTCGGGTTGAAGCGCGGCGAGCGCGTGGCCACGCTGTGCTGGAACCACCACGCACACCTGGAGTGCTACTTCGGCATCCCCGCGGCGGGCGGCGTGATGCATACGCTGAACCTGCGGCTCGCGCCTGAGGAAATCGGCTGGATCGCACACGACGCGAACGACCGCTTGCTGATCGTCGATGACATCCTGCTGCCGCTGTACCGCCAGTTCGCTGGGGCGCATGCGTTCGAGCGCGTCATCGTGTTCCCGTTTTCCGGCGCGGGCGTGAGTGCGGAATTTGACGACTACGAGCAGCTGCTCGTCCAGGCCGACCCGGATGGGTTGACCTACGCCGAGCACGAAGAAACCGACGCCGTCTCGATGTGCTACACCTCGGGAACGACGGGCCGGCCCAAGGGCGTGGTGTATTCGCACCGCTCGACGGTGTTGCACACCTTCGTCGGTTGCCTGGCCGACTGCTGGGGCTTGCGCGGCAGCGATTGCCTGATGCCGGTGACGCCGATGTTCCACGCGAACTGCTGGGGCATTCCCTATGCCGCGGTGATGATGGGAACGAAGATCGTGTTCCCTGGGCCGCATTTGCACGCCGACGATCTGCTCGACCTGATGCAACTCGAGCCGCCGACGATTTCGCTGGGCGTGCCGACAATCTGGCTCGGCCTGATCCAGGCGCTGGAACGCTCCCAGATTGAGGCGCCCGGACGCTGGAAGCTGCCGCAGGGCATGCGCTCGCTCGTCGGCGGGGCGGCCGTGCCTGAGTCGCTGATCCGGGCATTCGCACGCCACGGTGTGTGGTTGCTGCAGGGCTGGGGAATGACGGAGACGTCGCCGCTGGCCACCGTGTCCTACCCGCGCGCCGAATTGCAGGGCAGCGGTGACGACGAACGCTTTCGCCGCGCGGCGATGGCAGGCGTGCTGCTGCCGCTGGTGGAATTGCGCATCCGTGACGACGCCGGTGTCGACCAGCCGCGCGACGGCCAGTCGATGGGCGAGGTGCAGGTGCGCGGGCCGTTCATCACGGGTTCGTACTATGAAGTGCCGGTCTCGCCCGACAAGTTCACCGCCGACGGCTGGCTGCGCACCGGGGACGTGGCGACGATGGATGAACTTGGATTCTTGCGCATCACCGATCGCACCAAGGATCTCATCAAGTCGGGAGGCGAGTGGATCAGTTCCGTCGACCTGGAAAACGCACTGATGGCGCACGCCGCGATCGCCGAAGCCGCGGTGATCGCGATTCCCGACCCGAAGTGGAGCGAAAGACCGCTCGCGTGCATCGTCTGGAAAGCAGGCAAGACGGCGACCCCCGAGGAACTCGCGCGCCACTTGCTCGGCAACGGTTTCGCGAAGTGGCAGCTGCCCGAACGCTATGAGGTCATCACCGCCGTGCCGCGCACGTCGACCGGAAAATTCTGGAAGCTCAAACTTCGCGAGATGTTTCCACGCTGATTCGCGCGCCGGGCGGGCCTTATGATCCCGGCTCATGAGCAAATGTGGCTTTGCCACTTTGCTCATCCCCCACGGGGGGCGGACGACGTATGTCGTCGGCCTGGGGGCGCTTTTCCTGGGGACGGTTTCATGGTGGGTGGGTGGACAAGGCCAGGCACAGTGCGAAAAGCAGCCCTTGCGCTGACGCTCGCCGCAATGGCCGGTTGCAACAACAGCCCCCACCCCGACGGCGCCGAGTCGACAAACACCCTTTTCTCGGCATTCGCCGAGCGCTCGCCGCGCTACCTCGACCCGACGGCGTCTTACTCGAACAATGAAACGCCGATCACGTTTCAGGTGTATGAGCCACTCTATGGCTATCACTACTTGAAGCGGCCGTACACGCTGATTCCGAAACTCGCCACGGAAATCGTCGCGCCGCGCTATCTCGACAAGTCCGGCAAGCCGCTGCCCGACGACGCCCCCGGTGACTTGATCGCGGAGAGTGTGTATGACATCGCCATCAAGCGCGGTGTGAAGTACGCGCCGCACCCGGCGTTCGCCGTGGACGCCCAGGGCAACCATCGCTACCACTCGATGCTGCCGGGCGAACTGGGTGACAGGCGCTCACCGCTGCAATTTGCGGAACTGGGAACGCGCGAAGTGGTGGCGCAAGATTTTGTCTACGCCATCAAGCGCCACGCGACAACGCGCATCCAGGCGCCGGTCTACGCCACCTTCTCCGAATACGTCATCGGGTTGAAGGACTACGGCGCGCTGATTCGCGCCGAAGACAAGAAACTGCGCAGCAGTCTCGACCCTGCCGACCTCGACAAACCCTTTCTGGACTTTCGCAAGTTTCCGCTCGAAGGCGCGGTGGCGCTGGACAGCCATACGCTGCGCATCCGCCTGCATGGCAAGTACCCGCAGTGGAAATATTGGCTGGCAATGCCGTTCACCGCGCCGGTGCCGTGGGAGGCCGACAAGTTCTACGCGCAGCCGGGGATGGCGCGCAATGGCCTGACGCTGAACGTCTGGCCGGTGGGCAGCGGGCCCTACATGCTGGTGGACTATGTGCAAGACCGGCGCCATGTGCTCAAGCGCAACCCGAACTATCGCGGCGAGCCCTATCCGTGCGAGGGAATGCCGGAGGACAAGGGCCTGGGACTGCTCGCCGATTGCGGCAAGACCATGCCATTCATCGACACGCTGGTGTTCAAGGCCGAAAAGGAAGCTGTGCCACTGAAGGCGAAGTTCGTGCAGGGCCACTTTGACGTGCCCGAAATAGAACGCTTCGAGTACGGCGTCGAATACGCACTCGACATGGCTGACTCGGCGCGCGTGAACAAGGAGTTCACCGAGAAGGGCTTCAAGTTGCCGCGCACCGTTGACATCTCGAACTGGTACGTCGGGTTCAACTGGCTCGACCCGGTGATCGGCAAGGGCGCCACGCCGGAGCAGCAGGCGAAGAACCGGAAACTGCGCCAGGCCTTGTCGATCGCCATTGACTGGGAGGAGTACAGCCGGATCTTCCCGAAAAAGGGCGGTGAGGCCGCGATGGGCCCCTTGCCCGGTGGCCTGTTCGGCTCGCGGCACGGCACGATCGAGGGCGTGAACACGATGACGCACCGCGTCGTGGACGGCCGCATCGTGCGCCGGCCCTTGGATGACGCAAAGCGCCTGCTCGCCGAGGCCGGCTACCCGAACGGGCGTGACGCCGTGAGTGGCACGCCGCTCGTGCTGAACTACGACTACCAGCGCGTTCCCACGCCCGAGATCAAGTCGGAACTCGACTGGATGGTCAAGCAGTACGCAAAGCTCGGCGTGCAGCTGGAAATTCGCGCCACTGACTACAACCAGTTCCAGGACAAGATGCGCAAGGGCAAGCAGCAGATTTTTTTCTGGGGCTGGCTGGCGGACTACCCGGACGCGGAGAATTTTCTGTTCCTGCTCTACGGCCCGAACTCGAAGGCCAAGGTCGACGGCGAGAACACCGCGAACTATGAAAATCCGGAGTACGACAGGCGCTACAAGATGCTGCAGCTGATGGACGACGGCCCTGCCAAGCAAAAGGTGATCGACGAAATGGTCGCCATGGCGCAGCAAGACGCCGTGTGGTCGTTCGGCTACTTTCCCTTCGCCTCGGGGGCCTACCAGCAGTGGCTCTACAACGGCAAACCGACGATCATGATTCGCGACATGGCCAAGTACTACCGGCTCGACCCGGCGCAGCGCGCAGCGAAACTCGCGCAGTGGAACCGGCCCACCTGGTGGCCGCCGGTGCTGTTGGTGGCGCTCGTCGTGCTGCTCTTCGTGCTGGGCTGGCGCGCCTTCCGGCGCCGTGAGCGCTTGAACGCGCGCGGCCAGGTCCTGGCCTGAAGCGCGCGCCAAAGCCGATGCTCAACTACATCGTTCGCCGCCTGGGTTACGGCGTGCTCATCTTGCTGGGCGTCAATCTCGCGACCTTCTTCTTGTTCTTCACCATCAACACGCCGGACGACATGGCGCGGCTGAACATCGGCGGCAAACGCATCAGCGAAGAGCAGATCGAAAAGTGGAAGGCCGAGCGCGGCTACAACCGGCCGCTGTACTGGAATGCCGCGAAGCAGGGCGCGCAGCAGGTGACTGAGACGATATTCTGGGAGCGCTCGGTGTCGCTGTTCATGCTCGACTTTGGTCGCGCTGACGCCGAGAGCGCCGGTGACATCGGCCACCAGGTGAAGACGCGCATGGTGGCGAGCCTGCAATTGGCGCTGCCGCTGTTCATCCTGCAAGTGTTTGCGAGCACGGCGTTTGCGCTGCTGCTGGTGTTCTTCCGAAGTTCGCGCATCGACTTCTGGGGGGTCGTGCTGTGCGTGCTGATGCTCTCGATCTCAAGCCTGTTCTACATCATCGTCGGTCAATTCCTGTTCTCGCGGCTGTTCAAGCTGGTGCCGATCTCGGGTTACTCCGGCGGGCTGGACGCGGTGAAGTTTCTGATCCTGCCGATCCTGCTGGCGCTGGTGGCACGCCTGGGCAGCGAGGCGCGGCTGTACCGCGCGATGTTCCTCGAAGAGATAGGCAAAGACTACGTGCGAACCGCGCGTGCCAAGGGCTTGTCGGAGCAGGTCGTGCTGTTTCGCCATGTGTTCAAGAACGCGCTGATTCCCATCCTCACGAGCGCGGGCGCCTACCTGCCTTATGTGTTTCTCGGCAGCCTGGTGTTCGAGAGCTTCTTCGGTATTCCGGGCCTCGGCGCTTACGTGATCGATGCGATCACGGGCCAGGATTTCGCGATCGTTCGCACCATGGTGTTCATCGGTTCGCTGCTGTACATCTTGTCGTTCATCGCGATCGACATCGCCTACACCTGGGCCGATCCGCGAGTGCGGCTGGGCTGAAGCACGTAGAGCAACCGCATGGCGCCCAAACCGATTCTGCTGTGGACCGATGTCGTGTTGTGGCTTCTTGTGCTCGCGTTGCTGGGCTACGTCTGGCATGTCCGGCGCAGCCCCAACTTGCGCAACAGCTGGGCGAAGGTATTGGCAGATGCGCCGGCCCTGTGTTCTGCACTCGTGATGCTGTTGTTCTTGGGGGTCACCTTGCTCGATAGCGTGCATTTCCGCCGTGCCCTGCCAACGGCGGGCAGCGCGACAGCGGGAATCGCATACGACACGCGCACCGAGTCCTTGCTGGATGCGCTGCTGGCCGACCTGGTGCAGTCGCGCGAATCCACCTACTCGTTGCCACTGGCGGTGTATGCATTCACCAAGGAAACGCGCGAAGTGAACGGGCAGAACGCGCGCATCTTTCCGCGCCTGCAGTTCGGCGGCGCGCACTTGAAAGACCCCGAGACCCAACATGTGCCCGATTTGCTGGCGCGCGCCGCGACGGGTGCTGCGGCCGGGCTGGGGTTGGCCGTGTTGACGCTGCTCGTCGTGGCTTTCATCGTCGCGCGACGCCTGGGCATCGGCTTCGGCGAGGCCGTGCGGCGCATCATGCACAACCGGACGCGTTTGCCGCTGCGCGCGCTGTTGCTGACGGCTGCGGTGATCTGGCTCGGGGGCGGGGCCTGCGTTGCGCTGGCCGGCGAGTACCACGTTCTGGGCACAGACCGCACCGGCAACGACGTGCTCTACCAGGCGCTGAAGAGCGTTCGCACGGCGTTTGTGATCGGAACGCTTGCAACACTTGCGACGTTGCCATTCGCCATCGTGTTCGGCATCGTTGCCGGGTACTTCAGGGGTTGGGTCGACGAGGTGATCCAGTACCTCTACACCACCTTGTCGTCGGTACCGAACGTGCTGCTGATCGCGGCCTGCGTGCTGATGGTGCAGGTGTTCATCGACAAGAACCCGGACCTGTTCGAGACCGGGGCACAGCGCTCCGACCTGCGCATCTTCCTGCTGTGTGTCATCCTCGGCCTGACGGGCTGGGCAAACCTGTGTCGCCTGCTGCGCGCCGAGACAATGAAGCTGCGTGAGCTGGAATTCGTGCAGGCGGCCACGGCGTTTGGTGTCGGGCACTGGCGCATCATGCGGCGCCACATCATGCCCAACGTGATGCACCTGGTGCTGATCACCACGGTACTTGAATTCTCCGGACTCATCCTCTACGAAGCCGTGCTGTCCTACGTGGGAGTCGGCGTGGACCCGTCGATGAACAGCTTCGGCGGCATGATCAACCTTGCGCGCAGCGAAATGTCGCGCGACCCCATTGTCTGGTGGAGTTTTGCCGCGGCGTTCGCCTTCATGGTGACGCTTGTGCTTGCGGCGAACCTGCTCGCCGATGGTGTGCGCGACGCGTTCGATCCGCGGGCGCGGGTGTTCCGGCCGCACGGCCGGGTTGTGCCGGCTGCGCCAATCGCCGTTGCGGGCACTGACGCAGCTGCGCCAGCAGATCGTTGAACGGCGCCGGAACCGCGATGCTGACGCTCGACAACCTCAAGGTGGCGCTGGACGCAGATTCGGGTCTGGTCAAGGCAATCGATGGCCTGAGCTTGAGCATCAAACGGGGCGAAACGTTTGCACTGGTCGGCGAATCGGGTTGCGGCAAGAGCATGACGGCACTTGCGCTGATGCGCCTGTTACCGGACAGCGGCCGCATCACGCAGGGCGATTTCACTCTCGAGGGCCAGGACGTGTTCGCCCTGCCTGAATCGGAAATGCGCACTGTGCGTGGCGGCAAGGTCGGCATGATCTTCCAGGAACCGGGAACGAGCCTGAACCCGGTGATGCGAGTGGGCGAACAGATCGTCGAGGCGATCGAAGCACATACGCCATTGCGCGGCAGCCGAGCGCGCGCCAAGGCGATCGAGTGGCTGGAAAAGGTGGGGATTCCCGAGCCCGAGCAGCGCATCGACGACTATCCGTTTCGTCTCTCGGGTGGCCAGAAGCAACGCGTGATGATCGCGCTCACGCTTGCCTGCGAGCCCGACTTCCTGGTCGCCGATGAACCGACGACCGCGCTGGACGTGACGATCCAGGCACAGATCCTCGACCTGCTCAAGTCGTTGCAAAAGCAGGAAGGCATGGGCCTGTTGCTGATCACGCACGACCTGGCCGTCGTGTCGGGAATGGCGCATCACGTGGCGTTGATGTATGCCGGGCAGATCGTCGAAGTGGCGAGCCGCGCTGAGTTCTTCGCCGAGCCCAAGCACCCCTACGCGCGCCTGCTGATGCGCGCCTTGCCCGACATGGCCAAGCGCGGCGACAAACTCGCGGCGATTGCCGGCACCGTGCCGGCGCTGGCGCAAGAATTCATCGGGTGCCGCTTCGCACCGCGCTGCGACCGGGTGTTCGACGCCTGCCACACCACCGCGCCGCAACTGCTGGAACTGGGGTCACGCAGTGTGCGATGCCTGCTCTATGCGCAAGGGCAGATGGCACGCGCGCCGGAGGTTTCGACCGTACCTGCAGTGGCACGAGCTGCTGCGCGCAAAGAACCCGACCAGCGCATACCGATCCTCGAAGTTCTGAATCTCACCGTGAAGTTTCCGATTCGCAGGGGTTTGCTGCAACGCGCGCGTGGCGCGTTCACCGCTGTCGACAACGTGTCGTTCAGTATTCGCGCCGGCCAGACGCTGGCGCTGGTGGGCGAATCGGGTTGTGGAAAGACGACTACTGGAAAAGCCATCGTGCAGTTGTTGCGCGGTCAGGCGCTGATCGAAGGCGAAGCCAAGTTCAACGGCCACGATCTGTTTGCGCTGGAGGGCCGCGAACTGCGCAAGGCGCGGCGTTCGGTGCAGATCATCTTCCAGGACCCATTCGCGTCGCTCAACCCGCGCATGCGCGTATTCGACATCCTGGAAGAAGGGCAGATCGCGCTGCTGCCGAACTCGAGCGCGCGCTTGCGCCGAGAGAACATCGACACGCTGACGGACCAGGTAGGCCTGCGCAAAGACGCGCTGGAGCGCTACCCGCATGAATTTTCCGGCGGCCAGCGCCAGCGCATCGCGATCGCCCGAGCGCTGGCGGTGCGGCCGGATCTGCTCGTCTGCGACGAACCCACCTCCGCGCTCGACGTGTCCGTGCAGGCGCAGATCCTCAACCTGCTGCGCGATCTGCAGGCCGAACTCGGCGTGTCTTATCTCTTTATCACTCACAACATCGGCGTTGTCGAGTACATCGCCGACCATGTGGCGGTGATGCAGGGTGGGCGGATCGGCGAAGCGGGGATTGCCGAAGCGGTGCTGCGTTTTCCGCGCTCGGCGTATACGAAGAGTTTGTTGGCGGCGGTGCCGAGGATAGGCATGGCTCCTGGTTGAAGGTGCCGTGTAGTGCGGCGTTGAGAGCGCCCCAAGGCCGACGACATACGTCGTCCACCCCCCGCGGGGGAGGAGGAAACTTCGGGCGGCCGTGCGTTTCCTCATGAGCAATGCAGCGAATTCAATAGGCTTGAATCAGCACTTCGGCCGGGTTGGCTCGCGTCACGAACCGGAATAGCTGCCGATGATCCGCCAGCGCGAAGACGCCGCTCCTGTTGCTGGCAACCAACGTCACCGCACATTGTTCGCTAGGGACATGCCCGTAAGCGGAGCCCAGACGAAGCACTGAGTGGCCGCACGTCGCCCGCCGAGAGTCGGCTGCAAACCTGCACCAGCACTCGGCTTTCCGGGTCCAACCGTCGGTTGCACGGCATGCCGACGACAGCCAATTTCGCGCGATCAAGGTATACCCTAGACGCCGCTCAGTTTACGAATGATGACAATTCCTTTACACGTCCATAGCTCGCAGGTCTTTGCCGCATTACCCGGCGGCACTGGGCTTGCTCATGGGGCTGGGTGAATCGTCAACCTTCTATCCACATTGAGGAGACAACATGTTCAGAAGAACCAAAGTCTGTTCGGCATTGATGCTCGCGTTCGGGGGCACGCTGGCGTTGAACGCCGCACCCGTGTTCGCCCAGCAGCAACTCGAGCGTGTCGAAATCACGGGCTCGTCGATTCGCCGCATCTCGGGCGAAACGGCTTTGCCGGTGTCGGTGATCAAGGTCGAAGAGCTGACCCGTCAGGGCGTGACCAACGTCGAGCAGGCGGTCTCGCGGATCGCTGCCAACCAGTCGAACTTTGGTGCCAGTTCAGCGATCGGCGGGACCACCGGTGGCAAGGCCGAAGCCGACTTGCGTGGCTTGAGCGGACCGACTGACGACAACGCCAACAAGACGCTGGTGCTGCTAAACGGTCGCCGCCTTGCAAACCATGCGTTCGACGCGGCAGCGGTGGACCTGAATGCCATTCCCTTGGCCGCGATTGACCGTATCGAGATCCTGCGGGATGGCGCTTCGGCGATCTACGGCACGGATGCGATCGGCGGCGTGATCAACTTCATCCTCAAGCGCGAACTGGTTGGGTTGGAAATCAGCGCGCAGGCTCAGGAGCCGCAGAAATCGGGTGGTGGTGGCACCCGGCGGGCGAGCCTTTCGGGTGGCTTCGGTTCGCTCGCAGATCAACGGTTCAACATCATGGGAGCGCTCGACTGGCGCAAGCAAAAAGTCTTGGAAGCTGTGAGTCGCGATTTTGCGAAGACGGGGATCATCCGCGGTGCAGTTGTCGCCGGAACAAGCGGGACGAGCTTCCCGGGTGACCTTAGCGGTTTCGAGCCCTCACTGCCGAACTGCAATCCGCCCAATTCCATTCCGAATCCGGCCGGAACGGCATGCCGCTACGACTTCACGCGCGATATTGACATCCTGACCGAAAACGAGCAGCTGACCGGACTGCTCCGAGGTTCGCTGGCCATCACGCCCGACCATACGCTTTCCGTTGAATATCTGCGCGCCAACAACAAGTCCACCGCCCACGTCGCGCCAGTTCCTCAAAACCACCTGATGCCCCAGTCCAGTCCGTTCTACCCTGCGGGAGCACCGGGTGCCGCGGGCGGCATTCCGGATCTCGCAAACCCCGGGGGGCCCAACGTGCCGGGTGGGGTCGCGAACTGGCGCGCAGTCCCTGGCGGGAAGCGCACGAGCGGCGACGACACAACGACTGAGCGGGCGTTGGTGGAGTTGCAAGGCCTCGCAATGGGCTGGGACTACAAGACAGCCCTGGGCACGTCGAAGAACAAGAGCGAAGCCTCTGTCAAGAGTGGCTACCTGAACGACGACATTATTCAGACGGGCGTTTTCAACGGCGTCATCAATCCATTCGGCGCGCAAACTGCTCAGGGCTTGGCTGCGATCCAGAGTGCGCAGCTTGCGGAGCCGACCCTCATTGGTCGCTACAAAGTCGATTTCGTGGACTTCCGAGTTTCGCATCCTGACCTGTTCAAGATGCCGGCCGGTTCGCTCGGGGCAGCCTTCGGCGTCGAGTACCGCAAGGAGAACTTCGACTACAACGCGTTGCCCATCAACGCGGTATTGATCAACAGCCTTGGCATCGACCCGGACAGCGACATCACTGGCAGCCGCAAGGTGGGTGCCGCGTACGGCGAAGTGAGCATTCCGGTGATCAAGGATCTCGAGGTCACGTTGGCAGGCCGCTTCGACAAGTACAGCGGGACGGGCAACACATTCAACCCGAAAATCGGTGTTCGGTACCAACCCATCAAGGAGCTCCTGCTGCGTGGCTCGGCGAACAAGGGATTCCGCGCGCCGACACTATTCGAAATCTACCAACCGGCGTCATTGACATTCACGTCCGACAACTACGACGATCCGTTGCTCTGCCCCGGCGGAGTGGCCGTGCCTGGCGCTTCTGCCGGAACCGTGTGCGGCCAGCAGGTGCTGCAACGCCAGGGCGGTCCAGGCGGGATCGGAAAGCCGATTGACAACCTGAAACCCGAGAAGTCGACCAACCTTTCATTTGGACTGGTGTTTGAACCCACGCAGTCCGTCACGTTGGGTTTCGACGTCTGGCAGATCAAGATCAAGAACTTGATCAGTGCATTTCCTGAGCAGACGACGTTCGGAGACCCCGTCGCGCAGGCTGCCAGGTTCTTTCGTTGCAGCGACTTGCCGGCGGGCCCTGGGCCCGGCATCGACCGGGCTGACGTCGACGTCTGCCTGAACTTCCCGAACTTCAATCCCATCGCATTCATCGACGGGCCCAATGAGAACCTGGGTGAGTTGCATACGCGCGGTATTGATCTGTCGGCGAATTGGCGCTCCGAGACAACTCCCTTCGGCATGTTTGGCGTTGGGATGGAAGGAACTTACGTCACCAAGTACAAGTACCAGCGCGAGTTGAACGGTGCGTTCTTTGATGCGCTGGGCAGGTACTCGGACAATGCGCCGGTTTTTCGCTGGCAGCATGTGTTGACCGGCAACTGGAGCATGGGGCCATGGGCTGCAGCGCTGGCGCAACGCTACAAGACCGGCTACACGGATCAGGACGGCGTAAACAATGTCGGAAGCTATTCGCTATTCGACGCCTCGGTCACGTGGACCGGAGTCAAGGATCTGACCGTGACGGCGGGCATCAACAACCTGCTTGACACGGAACCGCCTCTGTCGGGTCAGGTAACGACGTTCCAGCGCGGCTACGATCCACGGTTCACCGATCCGCTGGGCCGCTCGTTCATGCTCCGCGTGGGCTACAAGTTCTTCTGAGCGCGGAACGAAGCAGCGCCAGGCGCAACTACTGGTTGCGCTTGGCATGCAATCTGATCCCGCCGGCTCTCGACGCCGGTGGGATTTTTTTCTTAGGTGCTGCCCTAGGCATGCAGCCCGCGGGTCTGTGGCAACATCCCCGCCTTCCCGAAAGATAATGGGGCCGCTTGAGCATGGACTTTTCAAAGAGGCAAGCCGACCCGCGCCGCCACCTAGTGGGCTTCACGTTCGTTGTCCTGTTTCATGCATTGATCGTCTATGCGCTGGTGACTGGCTTGGCGAAAAAGGTCGTCGACGTAGTGCGCGCGCCGATCGAAACCAAGGTGAT
>JANNKM010000424.1:0-6382 GCA_031396305.1 Rhizobacter sp. | reverse complement strand
TGCGTATTTCAGCCCATCGTGGACGGCATTTCAGGCTGATCGTGGACGGGATTTCAGCGTGATCGTGGACGGCGTTTCAGGCTGATCGTGGACGCTGTTTCAGCGTGATCGTGGACGATTGGGGGTGCGCGCAAGTGATTTTTCAACCGGCCTCAAGCTCAGCGCTTTTTGCGACCCGAGCCGATGCCAACGAACAGAATCACGATGCGACGAATCCGCGAGACATTGCGCCTGCACTTGCAGGCCGGGCTGAGCTACAACGAGGTCTGCGGTGCGCTGAAGATCTCCAAGAGCGTGGTGGGCAAGTACGTCCTGCTGGCCCGAGTGGCCGGCGTTGACTGGGAACTCGCCCAAACCCTGAGCGACGAGGAACTCGAGGCCCGACTGTTCCGGGCGGCGGTGCCGCGATCCAGCCACCACCTGGCCCCTGACTTTGCCGTCGTTCACCAGGAACTCAAGCGTCCCGGCGTCACCCTGATGCTGCTGTGGGAGGAGTACGCCACCGGCAACCCATTGGCCTACAAATACACCAGCTTTTGCATCAAGTACCGGGCGTTCGCCCAGGGCCAACAGCGCTCGATGCGCCAGATTCACATTGCCGGCGAGAAGCTGTTCGTCGACTACGCCGGCGGCGCGGTGCCCATCATCGACGCGACCACCGGCGAGATCACCCAGGCGCAGATCTTCGTGGCCACACTGGGCGCATCGAACTACACCTTCGCCTGCGCCACCGCACGCCAGACCACCGCCGATTGGATCGGCGCGCAGGTGCTGGCGCTGGAGTTCATCGGCGGCGTGCCCCGCTTGATCGTGCCCGACCAGACCCGCGCGCTGATCAAGACGCCCGACCGCTACGACCCCGAGCCCAACCGCTGTTACGAAGAATTCGCTCGGCACTACGGCTGCGCGGTGCTGGCCGCACGCCCGGCGCATCCCCGCGACAAGCCCAAGGTCGAAGGCTCGGTGCTGCTGGTTCAGAGGTGGATCTTGGCGCGCCTGCGCAATCGCCAGTTCTTCAGCCTGGGCGAGCTCAACTGCGCAATCGCACAGCTGCTGGCCGAGCTGAACCAGCGGCCCTTCAAGAAGCTCCCCGGCTGCCGGCGCAGCGCCTTCGAGCTGCTCGACGCCCCGGCGCTGCGGCCCCTGCCGGCGAGCCGCTACGCCATGGGCCGCTGGAAGGTGGTCAAGGTCAACATCGACTACCACGTCGAATTCGAAGGCCATTACTACAGCGTGCCGCACCGCTGGGTGGGCGCCCGGCTCGATGTGCGCGTCACCGGCACTGTGCTGGAGTGTTTCGCGTCGAACCAGCGCGTGGCCGGCCACGCCGTGAGCACCGTGCGCGGGGGCTTCACCACGACGGCCGAGCACATGCCGGCGTCGCACCGCGCGCACCGAGAGTGGACGCCGGCCAAGCTGATCGCCTGGGGGCAGCGCATCGGCGTGAGCACCGCAGCGGTCGTCACCTGGCAGCTTCAACACCGCCCGCATCCCGAGCAAGGCTACCGGGCCTGCCTGGGTCTGCTGGCCCTGGTGCGCCGTTATTCGGCCCAGCGGCTGGAAGCGGCCTGCACGCGGGCCATGGCGATTCGTGCGCCCAACCTCAGAAGCGTCACCAACATCCTCAAGTGCGGCCTGGACCGCCAGCCTTCGTTGTTCATCGCCGAGGCCAGCCCCGTGATCGAGCACGACAACGTGCGCGGGCCGGACTACTACCACTGAGTACTACCACTGATCCCCCCGAGCACCCACACCCCACGAAGGAACAACCCCAATGTTGAACGAACACACGCTGGATCAACTGCGCAGCCTGCGCCTGGACGGCATGGTGCGCGCTCTGGAGGAGCAAACCACCAGCACGGCGGCCCACGCGCTCGCATTTGACGACCGCCTCACGCTGCTGGTGCAGCGCGAGGTCGCTTGGCGCGATGACCGGCGCGTGGCTCGGCTGCTCAAGGCGGCCAAGCTCAAGGTCGCTTCGGCGTGTGTCGAGGACATCAACTGGCGCGCCAGCCGTTCGCTGGATCGCTCCCTCATCGCCACGCTGGCCGGCGGTGACTGGCTGCGCCATGCGCACAATTTGCTGATCACGGGGGCCACGGGCTGCGGCAAGACATGGTTGGCGTGTGCCCTGGGCACCCAAGCCGCACGCAGTGGCTTCTCGGTGTTGTACGTGCGCGCGGCCCGGCTGTTCGACGAGTTGCAAGTAGCCCACGGCGACGGCAGTTTCGGCCGCCGGCTGGCTCAGTTGGCCAAGCTCGATCTGCTGATCATCGACGACTTCGCGATTGCGCCCATGGGTGCGCCCGAGCGCAACGACCTGCTGGAGTTGCTCGATGACCGCATCGGTACGCGCTCGACCCTGATCACCAGCCAGTTGCCGGTGAAGGCCTGGCACACCTACCTGAACGACCCAACGCTGGCCGACGCGATCCTGGACCGTGTCGTGCACAGCAGCCACAAGATCGAGCTCAAGGGCACCAAGTCGCTGCGTGACAAGGCGCAGGCACCATCGCCATGATTCTCACTACGCCCATCTCCACCCTCGCACCTCGTTGGACCGAGCATGTGTACATGCCCGCTCGGGGCGCCTCCGGCGGCCTGGCAGGGGCCTCACTTTGAAGACCGAATCAACCCCAAAACCAGACCCGTCAAGGGTGCCGCGACAGCGCGTTTCAGGCTGATCGTGGACGATTGAGCTATATTCAAACTCCAACTTGCGCGCTACCCCAGCGCGTCACCGACGACGCCGAATCGTCGTCCACGATCAGCCTGAAACAGGCGTCCACGATCGCTGAAATACGCAGCCTACCGGTACACCGCCCACGGCAACCTGGTCGCGGTGATCACCAACGGGACCGCCGTACTGGGCCTGGGTGACATCGGGGCACTCGCGTCCAAGCCGGTCATGGAAGGCAAGGCCGTGCTCTTCAAGAAGTTCGCCGGCATCGATTGCTTCGACATCGAGATCGACCAGAAGGACCCCGCCAAGCTGGTCGAGGTGATCGCGGCGCTGGAGCCCACCTTCGGCGCGATCAACCTGGAGGACATCAAGGCGCCCGACTGCTTCTTCGTCGAGCGCGAGCTGCGCAAGCGCATGAAGATCCCGGTCTTCCACGACGACCAGCACGGTACGGCCATTACCGTCGCTGCCGCAATGGTCAGTGCCCTGGCGGTAACGGGCAAGACCATCGGTGAGATCAAGCTGGTCACGTCGGGCGCGGGTGCCGCGGCGCTGGCGTCCTTGAACCTGTTGCTCAAGCTGGGGCTGAAGCGCGAAAACACATTCGTGACCGATCTGGCGGGCGTGGTCTACGAGGGCCGCACCGAGCTGATGGACGAAGACAAGCTGCAGTACGCGCGCAAGACCGAGCTGCGCAGCCTGGCTGAAGTGATCCGCGGTGCCGACGTGTTCCTGGGGCTTTCGGCCGGCGGTGTGCTGAAGCCGGCGATGGTGGCGAACCCGGTCATCTTCGCCCTGGCCAACCCCAACCCGGAAATCATGCCGGAAGATGCCCATGCCGTGCGCAAGGACGTGGTGATCGCGACGGGTCGGACTATCCGAACCAGGTCAACAACCTGCTGTGCTTTCCCTACGTATTCCGCGGCGCACTGGATTGCGGCGCGACCACCGTCACCGACGAGATGGAAATTGCCGCGGTACATGCGATCTCCGCGCTGGCGCGGGCCGAGCAGAACGAAGTCGTCGCCGCGGCCTATGCCGGCGAGCCGCTGGTCTTCGGCCGCGACTACCTGATTCCCAAGCCGTTTGGTACGTGCCGACCGGGGCGCTGACCTTGGCTCGTTTTCGAAGTGGCCGCCAGCCGATACGGTTGCCTACGGCCGCCCGCTTCGGGTCGAACTCGAAAATCCGGCTCGACGGATCGAGAGCTCGCGGTGCAAGTGCAGTGAGCCTCCGCAAGCCGATGCTCAACATTCCCTTCGTCGCCGTTGCCGACGTTTCAGTCCTGCAGTCCCACCGCTCGCAACGAATCGGCTGCTGCCTCCGAGATTGACCGTCGGAACGGCAACTCGTTGGTCGATTGCCGACGCTCACTCCGTCACGATCGATCACGCTCGTGTGCCCGTGAACTGACCATGGCTGCCACGACCCAGAACGCACCTTCCCCCGTCGCCAGGCGAGCCGGTCCCGTAACCGCCTCGGCTCGAGCCCGGTCGGATCCATCACAGAATCGACGCTCGCACTCGGCCTTCAACACGGCGTTCAGTCCGTCGAGCCCCTGCCGAGCTGCGAGACAATTTGCCCATCGGACAGGAGCCCCAGCATGCCTGTCACGACTGCGGCCGCGAGTTCGAGACGCTCGTTCGTTCCGGCACCGTGCCGGCGTGCCCGCAATGCCATTCCTCGCAGTTGGAGAAGCGCCTGTCGGTCTTCGCGACCGCGGCGTCCGCACCAGACGCGGCATCGCCGATGCCGGGCCCTTGCGGCACCTGCGGCCACCCCGACGGCCCCGGCAGTTGCGCGCTGCACTGAACGGACCCGCAAGCACCCGGTGGATGCCGACACCGCGCGATCGTTGCGCCGCCTGCTCGAAACGCGGCCGGTGGATCCACACGGGTAGGCGCGTCGTATAGCAGTAGCATCGAATCGTCTGATTGGGCATGTGCGAAGGCCGTGCCTTCAGTGCCGACTACGCTACCGGCCTTGCCAACGCGTGAAGAAGAACATGTCAAAGCTAGTCGACTGGATACTCACCACGGCGCTGCGAATCGTGGTCGCGGTCATGCCGCGACGTTTACTGGGCTCGCTTTCCTGGCGGGTGGGACAGTTCGTGCGTCAGTGGCAACGCGCGAGCCGTGACTTGCGCCGAGATACATGGATCGAGCGCGTTCTGCTCAGCGCGACAGTGCATCCGTGGATGTTCCTCATGGCGACTGTTTTCGCCTGGGCCTGCATTGCGGGGTTCCTGCTGGCCTTGGCCGAATGCTGTTCCTTGCCGCTAAAGATATGGGACCGGTCTGCCCTGCCTGACTACTTCGGCGCTGCCTGGTCGGTGCAGGCGACCGTTGTTGCCTTGGTGTATCCGCTCGTCGTGTCCTTTGTAACTCTGCTGCTGCAGCGACGGGCAACCGCGAAAGTGGCACTGACGGCGTACATGCTCGAAACCGCCGTCATGCCCTCAGGTGCAAGCGCGTTCGCGCTGCTCGTGTTGATGACGCTGCAGTACTTGGGTCTGCCTTGGATGTCGATAGAGAAGGTCCAGGTCCTGATGGTCGCCAACGTCGCATGGTTGGCCATGAACTTGTTTCTCACCGGGTGGTTCCTAGCACGCACCGCGAAGTACCTGCAGGACGAGCGGCGTGTTCAGACATTGGTATGGCTGACCCAGTGCGTTACGCTGCCGAGGGAGGTTCGAACCTATGCCATGGGTCTCTTCCTTCAGAACGCTCAACAGCACGGTTGGCTGCCGGGTGCAGACCTGTCGGCCGAGAGCCAGAAACCCAAGGTTGTCGTGTTTCCGATGGGTGAAGGCCACCAGGTCATCCAGGTTCGTTTCTCCAAGCCCAAGGTGCTGCGAGACGTCTACTTCAAGCCCGTGCACTGGGCCATCGGCCGTTGGTTGAAAGGGCAAAAGGAAGTCGATGGCACACACCCGTTACTCGAGTTGCCGTGCACGCCCGACGATGCAGCGCTCACGCATGTGCTTTGCCGCGTCCGCGACGCGCATGCGCCCGGAGTGGTTGCGCGAGCCACGATTCGCGCGTCATACAAGTTTGCGCGACCCGCGGCGCCTGCAATGCCGTTCAGCTCGGTGGAGGTGATGGAAGAGCTCGGGCAGGAGGCTGCGTCGCAAATCGAGCTTCGGCGCGAGCCCGGGTTCAGGCAAGCCCTCGCTGACTTGGTGGAGGTTCACACGGGCCTGCTCCGGGCGGCGCGGTATCGCTCGAGCGACGGCTCGTTGGACAACGTTGGCCTCCTTCAGGCTCCCTACGGTTGGGCGTCGCGGCCCATGGTTCGAGAATGGATGGAGCCATACCGCGCCATTGCTGAGGCTGCAGTCGATTGCCTAGAGGGGGACGTTCGCTATCTCTTGCGGGCCGCAGCGATATCCGCGCGACTGACTTACCGCGCGGGTGAGCAGCCGGACAAAGTGCTCGTGGACCTGATGCTGTCGTCGACGCTGCTGATGTACCACCTCGGTCTATGGTGGAGTCGTCGCGTGTCGACGGAGCCGACACCGATGCCACACGGTCCGCGCTATCTGTCATTCCCGCTGCGCAACGTTTATCGCGACGCTGTGCAGGGTTGGGTCGGTTCCTGGGAGAGTATCGACGTCCGCGTGGACAAGGATGCGAACCTGCGCGACCAAGAACGAACCGATCGCTTCGCGGCGCAGAACGAGGCGGCTCGCTCGTGACC
>JANNKM010000399.1:0-17380 GCA_031396305.1 Rhizobacter sp. | reverse complement strand
GTGGGAAGTAGTGGTTGCCCTCGACGACAACCGTATCGTCGCTTTGCGCCACGACCACACCGTTCCAGCTTGCCTTCATGCTTGCCGCTCCTTTGCTCGCGGCGCCGCGACTCGCAGCGCGCAGCGTTCATTCTCGACCATACAGCGCTGCGGCCCGACCCAGGCGATCGGCGATCGCCGCCACCAGAGGCTTGTCGCCGACCACGGTGACCGAATCGCCGTGGCGCAAGATGTCCATTGCCAGTTCGGTCGGTTCGCCGTACGGAACCTGGAGTTCGTACCGCCCGTCGGGCAACCATCGCGTTTTCTGCTGCGCGTGCCACTCTTCATTGGCGACCCACTGGGCCGCCTCGGCGTTGAAGTGCAGCGTGGCCCATCGGACCCGCGTGCCTGCGCCGCCGTAGATTCCGTAGCCGGCATCCAGCTGGCCCTCAAGGTCGCGCAAACCGATCAGCCGGGCCTTGGCGTCGAGCTGGCGCGCCTCGCGCACGGCGTCGAGCGCGAAGCGCCGCAGCGCGTCGCTGGTGTGACACCAGGCGTCCAGATACCAGGTGTTGCGATAGTTGACCAGGCGCTGCGGCGACACCTCGCGCTCGCTCACGAAGTGATCACTGCGCTTGAAGTAGCGCAGCCAGACGCGTTTGCGGCGCACCAACGCGCTGCCCAGAAGCTCGAAGTACCTGCTCGGCGCGCGCCGCCGCGCCGTGCCGATCACCTTGACGCGGCGCAGCAGGGCGCGCGATTCCTGCGCATCGGCACCGAGCAGGCCTTGCAGCTTGTCGGTCAGCGGTTGCAGGTGGCGCGCCAGAACCCCATCGTCGTCCAGGCCCGCCAGGAGCTGCTGCATCGTCAGCAGCGCATGAATCTCGTTCTCGCTGAACCATAGGCCCGGCAGCTCGTGCAAGGCGGTTGCGCTGCGTGCCGCACCGTCGAAGCGGTAGCCCTTGGCAAGGGCGTCGTAGACGATGGGCGCGCCGAGCCGGTCGCGCAGGTACTGCAAGTCGCGCTTGAGTGTCGCGGCCGAGACCTCCAGTTCCGCGCCCAAAGCGGAAAAGCTGACGCAGCCGCGGCTGCGCAGCAGCAACTCGATCTTGTAGAAACGTTCAGTTCTGTCCATGGGCAGTTGAGGTGTCGGGGGTGGGCTCGAAGCTCAAATCGGCACGCGCCGAGCATACGCTGAACCTGTTCTCAGGTAGCTCACGCCATGAGCTACCTGACCTGGATACTGCTTTGACCCGCCGCTTTCCAGGCGGACCCTTTGAAGGAGTCGATTCATGAATTCACCTGCATTGCCCCCGCCCGAAGTCACCCCATCTGCCGTCCCGGCCGCCAGCGTGCATGAGACGCTCGCCTTCGAACTGGGCTGGGACCACGCGCACTACGGCATCGCGCCGGCGCTGCCGAGGGCCTACGAATCCCCGTCGCTGTGCGCCGGCCTTGTTGCCGGTCGGGAGAGCGTCAGGCGGCGCCCACTTGCGGCATCCCGCCCGGTCCAGCTATGGCTGCGGTTGCGCTTGCAGGCGTGGTGCCTGGGCAACAGCGTCGAGCCGGTGCAGGTGACGCCGCGATTTCTTGAGCAACTCGAAGTCAGCCACTGCCCCGTCACACGTGCGCCTTTGGATAGTCGCCGATGCGGCGCAGCCGGCATCGCCCGCCTGCGCAATGACGCAGCCTATGCTGCGGGAAACCTCGCCATGCTGAGCGCGAAGGCCGAGCGCGCCAGTGCCGCCGTCAGCCGCACTCAAGCGCTTGAACTTGCGGCCGAGGCAGACGGGCAGTGGACCGGGGGTGGTCTCGGCGGCCTCACGGCTGAACAGTGGGCTCGCGTCGCGACACTCGCGAGTTTCGTCGAATCCATGGCGCATGAGCAGGCCTGCGCCCTGCCGCTGCTCGTGTTGCCGCCGAATCGTCTGCGTCTGTTCAACCCGGCCCAGGCCTTGCAGGCCTTCATCAGCCGCCAACTCCTCGCGCCGGGCTGGAGCCTGCGGATGAGCCGCATCGAGGCCTTGCTTCCCGCCAAGGAGGCGCAACGGAGTCTTCAGACTTTCTTTCACGCCCTGTTGCCGCGGGTTCTCGAGGCCGGGCGCGATCTTGCCGCGCACGAACAGCGCTGGGCCATCGAAGACGCGTGGCGCCAGCCGCTGGTGCAGCAACGCTGGTGGGCGTTCGCGCGCCAGCTCAGCGCGGCGCAATGCGAAGCGCTCGTCGTGCGCGCCCACGCGAAACGTCTCGGCCAGGGCCTGTTGCGTGCGCTGAACGACCGTGCTGCGGTCGATGGTTGGAACCTTGAGCAACAGGGGCGTCTCGCTGGCGCCACGTCTGTCCAGCGCGCGCCGACGCGTCGCGTCACGTCGCCCGAGCGCCGATGGCCGGTGCTGCCGGCTGCCCAGCAGGCGTCGCGCCAAGCCGTATTGCCATTGCAATGAGCTGCCACCCCAGGCTTGTTGTGCATTCGCACATCCTGAAACGCGAAGGCGTGCCCTACTACCAGGCAAATGAGCAAAATGCGGGGTTCTGCCACTCGGCCTGGCACCACCGCGGAGTAGCGACCATGATTGCGGCCCACCCGTCCCCTGGCCTGTTGCGCCTGTTCGTCGGCTGCGCCTTCGCGCTTGCAGTGGTCGGCTGTGGCGACGGCGACTCCGAGCACATACGGTCGAGCGTGAATCGGGTCAACCCGGCGGTATCGACGCTGTTGAACGCGGTCGATGCGATCGGCGTCGGCGGCAGCGGGCTGCTATCGAACGATCCGACGCGGGCCGACCTGCAATTGCAGTCCAATCTGAAAGGCCAAAGCGTGCGGTTGCGCTTCTCGTGCGCGGTGTGCGATATCACGGTCAGCTCGGCTGGCGCCACCAGCGTCGGCGCGAACGAGTACATCAGCATTTCGTTTCCAACGCTTGACGCCACATCCAACGCGACCGTCGTCGTGACGAACAACGTGAGCGGGGCCGCCGCCCAGTACACGCTGCACGCGCGGCCGCTGGACCATGTGCGCTACAGCTATACCGCCAATTCGCCGCAGGCGGGCGACCTGTACGTGACGCCGTTCGACCCCCAGGGCTTCGCCGCGGCCTACGCCTACCTCATCGAGATTGACGGCAGCCTCAAGTACTACTACCGCAACCCGCGCGGCCGAAACATCCACGACTTCAAGAAGGCCGTTCTGCCCGCCGGGACGCGCTACAGCTTCTACGATTCATCGACCCGCGCGATCCGGGTCATGGATGGCGCGTTCAACCTGATCGAAAACGTTGCAGCGCTCGCTTTTCCGGACGGCAACACCTATGCGGTGAATCTGCACGATCACAAGATCCTCGGCGTCGGGCACTACATCCTGGGGGTCCATTCGGCCAAGACGGTGAGCAACATTGCGGCGTTGCCGGGGCAGTCCCTGTTCGTGGTCGGGAGCGGCTTGCAGGAGATTCAAAGCGGTGTGGCTGTCTTCAACTGGCTCTCGACCGATCACCCCGAGCTCTACGCGTGCTCCACCGAGGGCAACGCCTACGCACAGAACAACGGCGCTGACTATGCCCATTGGACTTCTCTGCACGTCGACACGGACACGCATTGGATTGCCTCGTTTCGCCACCTCGACGCCGTGCTCAAGATCGACCGCACCACCGGCGCGATCCGCTGGATCCTCGGCGGGCCATGCGACCAGTTCGGACTGACCGCGAATCAGAAGTTCGCGCATCAGCACGATGCGGGTCGCGCGCCCGATGGGCGCCTCAGCCTGTTCGACAACCGCAACGGCGGTGCCGCGTCGCGCGTACTGGCGTTCAACCTCGACGAGGCCACCAAGACCCTGGTCACCGGCAATCCCGCTTTGCCGGGCTTCGCCGAATTCACCTCCGACATGCACCAAAGCTTCAACCTGGGCAGTGTGCAGATGTTTGCCAGCGGCAACGTGCTCGTCGGCTGGGGTGAATTCCAGGGCCTTCTGAACGACGTGTCGGAGTTCGATCTGGCCAGTGGCGCCCAGTCGATGCGCCTGACGCTGTTGCCAAGCGGCTATTCGAACGGCTACTTCTCCTACCGGGCGCGCAAGTTCCCCTGAAGCGAGCCGTGCTATTGGACAGACGCGCGGCGCAGACGTCGCGCGACGAACCAGAGCGACAAACCGCCGAGCACCAGGCATACCGCCAGCGGAATGAGCCACTGCGCCGCGCTCAAACCTTCGCCCTTGAGCACATGCGTCATCAAGGTGCTCTGGCCCAGCGCGGGCAGCCACAGATGCCACGGCGCCTCGCCGCCGAAGTTGAAGACACTGGCCAGCGGCAGCAGCGAGACCAGCAGCACGACGAGGCTGGCGTTGACTTGCGCCTCTTTCACGCTCTTGCAGCGGATCGCCACCGCCATCAGCAGCGCCGACAGGGCCGCGGCGAAGGGCAGCAGCACCAGCAAGAACAACAGCGCTTCGCGCAGACCGAACTGAAACAGCGCCTGCAAGGTATCGCTGCGCAATAGCCACTGGCCCGGCAGGAAGCTGAAGCAGCTCAACACGGCGATCAGCATCGCCACGCTGGCCACGGCGCCCCATTTGCCCAGCACCAGCGCCAGTGGCGCTGCGGGATTCATCAGCAGCGGCTCGAGCGAACCGCGCTCGCGCTCTCCGGCGGTGGTGTCCAGCGCCGCGCTCAGCGCGCCATACAGCACGGCCATCAGCACGAAGAAGGGCAACATTCCCGTGAGCTGGGTGGCGCGAGTCTGGGTACTGGCCAGATCGCGTTCCGCAACCTCAAGCGGCTCGAGCAGTTCGCCCGAGACGCCGCGCAGTGCCAGGCTCAGCATCGCGCGCTCGCGGCTGAAGGCCAGCAACAGGCGCTGTACCCTCGCGGTCCCGGCCTCGGCCTGTTTGTTCGCGCTGTCGCTCACCAACTCGAGCGTCGGCATGTCGCCACGCAGCAAGGCGGCCTCGAAGTCGGCAGGAATCACGACCACCGGGTCGCCCAGGCTCGCATCACGCAGGCGTGCTTCGTAGTCGGCCGGTGCCTCACGCACCACGCTGGATTGGCGCAGCAGAAAATTGCGCAGGCTCGGCGCGTGCTCGATGCCGGCCACAACCACCTCGCGCTTTTCGGCGCGGGCTTCCAGGCTCGCCACCAGACCCGACAGGGCGATCAGAACCAGTGGCCCAAGCAACACGCTGGACAGCAGCACCATCAGCAGCGTGCGCCGGTCACGCAGTGCGTCCAGCATTTCTTTCGCGTAGACAACTCTCGCGGTGCCGAGCATGCTCATGCGGCACCGGCCTCGTCGTAAGCGAGCCGCACGAATGCCGCCTCGAAGTCGCGCGTGCCGGCGCGCTCCAGCAGCTGCGCCACTGTTCCGGCAGCCACGCTGCGGCCCTGCGCGACGACGACGACGCTGTCGCACAGGCGCTCCACCTCCTGCATGATGTGGGTCGAGAAGACGATCGTCTTCGCGCCGCCTTCGGCAGAGCGCAACCAGCGCAAGGTGTCGCGCAGCGCTCGCGTGGCCAACACATCGAGCCCGTTCGTCGGCTCGTCCAGCACCACGTTGGCCGGGTCGTGCACCAAGGCGCGCGCCAGTGCGGTCTTCAGGCGTTCACCCTGGCTGAAGCCTTCGGTGCGACGGCCCAGCAGTGCCGTCATGTCCAGCGCACGCGCCAGCTCCTCGCTGCGAGCCTCGGCGGCGCCGCGTTCCATGCCGCGCAAGACACCGTAGTAGACGATGTTCTCGCGCGCGCTCAGGCGCGGGTACAAGCCGCGCGCGTCGGACAGTACGCCCATGCGCGCCAATGCGGCATGTGGATCGCGCTGGACATCGATGCCGTCGACTTCGATGCGGCCTGCGTCCGGGCGGATCAGCCCCGCCAGCATGCGCAAGGTCGTCGTCTTGCCGGCGCCGTTCGGCCCGAGCAAACCGGTGATCGCGCCGGGCCGAGCCGTCAGGGTGACGGCCCGCACCGCGTGCACGTCAGGGGCTCCGCGCTGCGCGGCCGGGAAGCGCTTCGCGAGTTCGTGAATCGCGATCATCCTGGGCGCGCAGCCAGTGGTCGTGAAGCCGGTTCGAAGTGCGGTGGACGTGGCAATGCCGCGACGCAGCTCGCGTCCACGGCCAACGCCTGCGCGTCGTCTTCGGCGGCGATGAAACGGTACAACACGTCGCGCATGCAACCAATGCCCAGCACCCCGTGCCCTGCATGCGGCACCACGACGTGGCGCGCATTCGGGCCCAATGCCGCAGCGATCCGTTCGCCGTGGCGCGGCGGCGTTGCCGGGTCCAGGCCGCCGCTGAGCAGCAGGGCCGGCGTCGCACTGACGGGCACCGCATAGAACACTGCCGGAACATCGCCGCGCGGCCATTCGGCGCAGACCTGCGCCACGCTGCGCAAACCGCTGTCGCCGAAGTCGCGCGCCAGCGCCGGCACGCCGTCAAGACGCGGCATGTCCTCAGTGCACTGCACCGAAAAGTGCATGCCCTCGGCGATTCGCGTCGCCTTGCGCGTGCCGGAAATCGAGTTCAACCCGACCAAGGCAGTGAACCGGCCCAACGCCGCCTGGGAGATTGCCGCCGGCAGGGCTGAAGCCAGAGCCGGGCTGTACAGCGGCGCGCGCACTGCGCCGAGCAGCATGTCGCGCGTGACGGTCAGGGCCTGCGACTCGCCAGTCACCGGGTGCGCGATGTGGGTTGACTGCGGCAGGCTCGCCAGCAGCGCCACCCAGTCCTGGCGCAGGCGCGGGTGCGCGGCTGCGCAGCCGGGTTGCTGCGCACAGTCATCGAACAACGCGTCGAGCGCCGCTTGTGCGTCCAGGCCGCTGCTGGCCGGCAGCACCATGTCGGGCGGCGCAACGCCGTCGAGCACCATGCGCCGCACACGTGTTGGAAACTGGCGCTGGTATTCCAGTGCGGCGCGAGTTCCGTAGGACGCACCGACCAGGTTGATCTTCTCCGCGCCCAAATGCTGGCGCACGGCGTCGAGGTCTTGCATCGCCAGCAGTGTGGTGTAAAAGCGCAGGTCGCCATGCGCCAAGGCCTGCAGCTCGCGCCGGCAAGTCGCTAGGCGTTGTACCTGGCGCTGCGGGTCGGCCTGCTCGGCCAGGGGTGCGTGGCGGGTATCGTCGCAGTACAGGGGCGCGGAGCGCCCGGTACCGCGCTGGTCAACGAACACCAGATCGCGCCGATTGCCCAGCCGCTGAAACAGGCCCATCGCCGCACCGGCCAGCGAGATCGCGCTTTGCCCCGGCCCCCCGGCCAGCAGGAACACCGGATCGGCAAGCCGGCGCCTGGCCAGCGCCGGGATCACGACGTAGTGCACCGTGATCAGTGGGCCAGCCGGGCGGGCGGGGTCGAGCGCGCGCTGCACCGAGCCGCAGCGTACGCTGTTCTTGACTCCCGCGACACGGCAATCGCGAAGTGGCTCATCTGCCGGCGCGCTACCCGCACCCGCAAGCAACAGGATTACGGACAGCGCTGTGCTGGCCCGGCGCCAGGGGTGACACGATCGTCGAATCACGCGCCGAGCATCCGCCGCAGTTCGCCGCTTTCGATGAGCTTGCGCAAATCGTCAGCCCCGCCCACCAGAACGCCGCGCACGAACACCATCGGGAAGGTCGGCCAACCGGCCCACATCTTCAGCGCATTGCGTTTGCGCCACAGGCTGAAGTAGCTTCCGTATTCAAGGTAGTGATGCGCCACGCCGGCGGCGACCAGGGCACGCCGCGCGCGGCTGCACATCGGGTTCTGTTTCATGCCGACCACCAAGACGTCGTGGGAGGCGGCGGCCGACTGAACGTTGTGCACGATGTCGGCGTGCAGGTTCGCGACCTTGTCGCGGATCGCCGGGTGCAGACGCGCTTCGTCGAGGATGGTGCGGGGCATATCGGACTCCAGTTCGCAGGTGCGAAGCGTAGCCGACGCAGGACGGGGCCCCGTCTCAGGGCCGCGCCAGCTCTCAAGAAATGTAGCTCTGCTGCTTTCCTTGATCCCCACGGGGGGACGGCCGCCGCGACGCCGCGCCCTTGGGGCGCTCAGAAGCAGCGGATCAGGCGGTGTACTTCAGGCGCGACATTCCGGCGCGGGTCGACCAGGACGCTTCGACGGTCCACGACCCGAGTTCGATGAACATCCAGCCGGGTGCCGAAGAGTAAGCGTTGACATGCGCCCAGTGGCGTGTGCCGTAAACGCCGTGGCTGTGTTTCAAACAAAGCCTGCGCGTCGGTGCGACAGCGCGCCCCGCCGATTCCACCAGAGTCACCAGGATCGACATGCCGACGCGAGCGATCAGGTTCTTCATTCGAGGCTTTCCAAGGCGCGTGCAGGCGGGTCGCTGCGGGCGCAACGTTAGCCACCAGGGGTCTGATACACCACCCCTCGATTGAGGGGTCGGTCTGTGGCTTGGGGGATCTGATCAGGGGCGGGGTGAATCCAGGCCGAGCCGCTCGGGCGCGAGGTAGCGCTGGCGGTACTGCTCGAACGGCAGGCTGTCACCCGCCTCGGTGGCGCGTTGCTCGGCGAGCGAATTCAGGGCCAGCGCGGCAAAGCGCTCGAGCAACGCGGGCGAACGCGGCAACGCCAGCAGCGCCTGGTGCGTCTGGGCCGACTGGGCGCAGACAAAGCGCACGTAAGAGCCGTCAAAGTCCTTCAACAGCGTCGCCAACACGCAGGCGGACGGCAGCCGCTGCGGTTCGCGCAGCGCGGCGGCGGCGGCTGCCACGCCGTCGCGGTACGCGGCGCCGCCATGGACCCGATCGAGCATCGCCGCGATCGGCTCGCATTGCGCCACCACTTGCGCACCCCATTCCGCCAGGGCCAGGAGTTTCCCACCACGCTCCAGCAGCAAACCCGGTTCGCGGCCGCGCGCTGCGGCGCGATGCTGGTTGCGGGCCAGTTCCGATATCTCTTCTGGGCTGTCGGGGGGGCTGTCTGCGAGCAGGCAGTGCAGCAAGAACACGTCGAGAAAACGCAGCGTCGGCGCGGCGATGCCGACTTGCACGAACGGGTCCAGGTCCAGGCAGCGCACCTCCACATACTCGACGCCTCGCTCGCGCAAGGCGTGCAGCGGCCGCTCACCGCGAAAGATCACGCGCTTGGGGCGGATCGTGCCGTAGAACTCGTTTTCAATCTGCAGCAGGCTGGTCGACAACTGCTTGTACTCGCCGTGTGCGTCGCGCAGTCCCACCTTTTCATACGCAGGGTAGGGTCGCGTCAAGGCGTCTTGCAGCGAAGCGCCGTAGCTCGCCAGGCTGTTGTAGCTGACCGCCAATGCCGCCTGCGCGTCGCTCTGGTAGCCCAGGCGCCCCATGCGCAGCGAGGTGGCGTGAGGCAGGTGCAGCGTCTGGCCGCGCAGCACCTGCAGCTCATGCGCGCGCCCGGCGACGAAGCTGGAACACACTGCCGGAGACGCCCCGAACAGGTAAAGCAGCAGGAACGCGTGCCGGCGGAAGTTGCGGATCAGGCCGAAGTACTCGTCGCTCGACACGGCCGGCATCGACCAGTTGTAGTGAATCCCGGAAATCGTTTGCATGCGCCGACCGTAGCGATGGCCCAGCCCGGTGCGGTACACGCTCTTGGCCAAACCCACATTGGACGTGCCGTAGCGGCCGATCGGAATGTCCTCGTCGGACGGCAGGCCGCAGGGCATGCTCGCCACCCACAGCATCTCGTCGCCCGCCTCGCGCAACGCTTGCACCACCACCTGGTGAACCTGCGTCAGCTCCTCCAGACACGCCTCCACGCCTTCGTGCACCCCGGTAATGAGTTCGAGTTGCGACTCGCTGAAATCGGTGGTGATGTGGGGATGCGTCAGCGCCGAGCCGAGCGCCGCCGGGTGCGGAGTCAGCGCAAGATGGCCGTTCGGCTGCACACGCAGGCTCTCCTTTTCAACGCCGCGGCGAATCGCCTTGAGGCGCTCGGGTAACAGGTCTTTCAGACGATCGGCCAGGGACGACATGGTTTTCCTTGCTCAGGCTGCCAACACGCCGCGCTGATAGTCCGCGACCGCCTGCTCGATTTCGCGAGTGCTGTTCATGACGAACGGCCCGTACTGCACGATCGCTTCGTTGAGCGGCCGTCCGGCGACGAGCAGCACACGCGCCGCGCCGGCAAGGGCCACGGACGCGCTCAGGCGTACGCCATCGGCACCCGCTTCGTTGCCCAGAATCGCCATGCGATCGCTTTCCACCAGAGTGCCGTCCTCACCGCCCACGCGCACGCCGGACCCGCCGTGGCAGTAGATGAAGGCGTTGTGTCCGGCGGGGATCTGCGCGTCGAATTCGGTGCCCGGCGGCAAAGTGATGTCCAGGCACAGCGGCTCCGTCGTCGGGCGGTTCACTGCGCCGGCCACGCCGTTCGCGGCGCCGGCGATCACGCGAACCGTCACGCCGTTGGCCAGGGTGAACTCGGGGACGTCGGCGGGCGCGATGTCGCGGTACGTCGGCGCCGTCATCTTGTCCTTGGCGGCGAGATTGACCCACAGCTGGAAGCCCGCCATCCGGCCCTGTTCCTGCTCGGGCATTTCAGAGTGGATGATGCCGCGCCCGGCGGTCATCCACTGCACGCTGCCGGGCTCGAGCAGGCCGACGTTGCCTACGCTGTCGCGATGGCGCATGCGCCCGGCGAGCATGATCGTCACGGTTTCGAAGCCGCGGTGCGGGTGGTCAGGAAAGCCGCCGATGTAATCGGAGGCCGTTTCGCTGCCGAAGGCGTCGAGCATCAGGAAAGGGTCGAGCCGCTTTTGCAGCGGCTGGGTCAGAACGCGCGTCAGTTTCACGCCCGCGCCGTCCGAGGTGGGCTGGCCGCGCAACACACGCTCGACGCTGCGCGAGTGCACCAGGGTAATGGCAGTGGCGGAAGTGGCGAGGTTCATGGCGGTGCTCGGCTGGGCGGGAGTTGGGCAGTTGCAGGCAGGCAAGCTTGCGGATGCTGCCACGAATGCGAATCCCCGGTGGCGCGGCACGGATTGTGAATTGGCGCTTTAATTCGGCCCTGACCGAACTCTCAGTCCAAGGATGACCATGAAGCTCTACTACAGCACTGGCGCGTGCTCGTTGTCGCCACACATCGTCCTGCGCGAATCCGGCCTTCCATTCGAACCGGTGCTGGCCAGCACCAAGACGCACAAGCTCGCCGACGGCACCGACTACTACACGATCAACCCCAAGGGCTACGTGCCGCTGCTCGAACTCGACAACGGCGAACGCCTCGCCGAAGGCCCGGCGATCGTGCAGTACATCGCCGACCAGGTCCCGGCCAAGAAACTCGTGCCGCCCAACGGCACAATGGCGCGCTCGCGCGTGCAGGAATGGCTCACTTTCATCGGCACCGAGCTGCACAAATCGTTCAGTCCGCTGTTCAACCCGGCGATGCCCGAGGAGGCAAGGGCGATCTTCCGCTCCAAGCTGCTCGACCGGTTCGCCTGGGTGAATACGCAACTCGAAGGCCGTCAGTACCTGACCGGTGCCGAGTTTTGCGTGGCTGATGCGTACCTCTATACCGTGACGCGCTGGACGGCGCCGATGAAGATCGATATCTCCGGTCTGCGCAACCTCGGCGAATTCATGGCCCGCATGGAGACGCGCCCGGCGGTTCAGGCGGCACTGAAGGCCGAAGGCCTGATCAAGTAGAGCTGCCTTGCCGACAACGGCGGCGCGCAATCGTCGGCGCATCTTCGCCGCCGCGGCGTGGCTGGCAAGTACTGCGGCTGGTGCGGCACCGCCCGCGCTGGGCCGCTACCCGGCCCAGTTGTGCGTGGCCGGGCCCGGCGCCGAGCCGGCATGCGGGCCGGTCGAGATCGAATGGCGTGCCTCGGGCCGCGCGCGGGTGCGCGTCAGCGACATCGTCTACGCCCTGCACCTGCGCACCAGCCAGGTCGACGTCGTGCTCAAGCACGGCGCGATGCTGATCGACGCCTTCACAGCGACCTACGAATGGGATGGCCCGACGCTGCGGTTTGTCGATGCCGACAAGAACGTGCGCTATGAAGTGCGCCCCGCCGCGGGGCGCTGACGCAGAATCCTGGCATGGTTGCTAGCGCCGTCACGCTTCGTCTGGCCCGAGCCCAAGACGCACCGGCGATGGCGTCGATGTCGCGCGACCTGATCGAAGCTGGGCTCGCCTGGCGATATGCCCCCGCACGCGTTGCGGCGCTGATCGCCGAGGAACAGACAACCGCGCTGGTGGCCTGCGACGATGCGCAGCTGCTCGGCTTTGCCGTCATGCAGTTTGGCGATGAGCGCGCCCACCTGAGCCTGCTCTGCGTGTTGCCGCAATGGCAAAGGCGCGGCATCGCCCGGCGCCTGCTGGGCTGGCTGCTCGAATCGGCATACGTTGCCGGGATGGCTTCGATACACCTGGAGCTGCGCGCCGACAACGAACCCGCTCGCATGTTTTACCGTGACCTCGGTTTCAGCGAGACCATCCTTGTGCCGGGCTACTACGACGGCCACCTCGCGGCACGGCGCATGGTGCGCGTATTGCGGCCGTCGGGCCCCGTCGGGCCCAGCGTCGGTTGACCAATCTCAAACGGCGGCCATCGCCGATGCCTTAGTCTGGAGACACCCCGCAAGGAGGCGGCGCCCACCATGAAAATCCTGTTGCCCCTGGACGGCTCCGAACCTGCGCTCGAAGCCGTGCGCCACGCGATGCATCTGGTGCGCGAAGGGCTGCGCGCCGAGTTCGTGCTCGCCAACGTGCAGGAGCCCGTCTACCTGTATGAAATGGTCCTGGCACCTGACGCCGAAGTGCTGGAGCGCGTCAGTGGCGCGGCGGGTGCGCATTCGATCCAAGCGGCAGAAGACTTGCTGAGCGCCGCAGACATCGCTTTCGAGCGCGAGCTGGCCTCGGGTGATCCGGCGCACACGCTTCTGGAAATCATCGAGCGCTACGGCTGCGACGCTGTGATCATGGGCGCGCGCGGCATGGGGCGCCTGCGCCGCGCGATGCTCGGCTCGGTGTCGCACGAAATGCTGCACGCCGCGCCGGTGCCGGTGACGATCGTCAAGATGCCGGCGCAAGGACCGGGAGAGCCGGCCGCGGACGAGGCGTCAACCTGAAACCCCGCGTGGGTGCAGCGAAGCCCGATGCGCCGGTTCAGATCACGTCAAAACGCACCATCATCGCGTGGTCTTCGTGTTCCATGTTGTGGCAGTGCAAGACAAACGGCCCACGATGGTCGCGGAACTTGACAAACACCTCGACCACGCTGTTCGGGCCGAGTGAAATCGTGTCCTTTCTCGACATGCCGTCGCGTTCGATGCTCTGGCCGAAATCCACGCCGTTGGAGCCGTCGAACGGCACCTTGCCGTTGCGCCTGAGCACCCGCATCAACTCATGATGAACGTGAATCGGGTGCCACCAGCCGCCCGAGTTGTTGATCAGACGCCAGATTTCGCCCTTGCCCAATGTGGGGCGCGCCAGGACCCGGCTCAAGTCGCCAGCGAGCTGGCCGTTGATCTGCCACTGGCCGTTGCCGCGCCCGAACTCGAAGTTGCGAATCGGCGCCTGGCTCAAGTCCTGCGCCGACACCGGGGCGAATGGGCGCAGGGTGCCCTTCACCAAACTTGGATCCGGCACACGTTCTTCGAGCTTGAACTTGAGAATCTGCGTGCCGCGTGAGCTGAGTTCGGGTCTTTCGTATTTGCCCTTCGGGCCGCGCCCCTCGGTCTGGATCAGGCGGTTTTCGATGAACAGCTCGGTGAATTGCGGGTGCGGAAAATCGTTGAAGTCGATGACCACTTCAACGCGCTCGGCCATCGCCAGGTGGAAGCTCGGGCGCTTGCGCACCGGGCGCGCCAGCAGCCCGCCCTCGGTGGCGATTTGCGTCATCGGGTAGGTCTTGCCGTTCTTGTCGGCGAGAAAGAGTTGGTAGATGCGCGCGTTCGACCCGTTCAGGAAGCGCAAGCGATATTTGCGCCGTTTCACGGGGATGTAGGGCTGAACCATGCCGTTGACCAGGTACTCCTGACCCAGAAAGCCGTCGATGTTGAACACGTCGTAGACCAGTTGGCCGTTCGCATCGAACATTTTTTCCTGGAGCACGAGAGGTATGTCGTAGGGTCCGCTGGGCAGTTGCAACGCCTCGCCTTGCGTATTGGTCTCGTCGCCGACGTCGCGGATGTGCTCGCGCAAGTGCGGGACGGCCATTTCCTTCGGATCGTCGAACTTGAGGAAAAAACCCGCCAAGCCGCGGTAGACGTTCTGCGACGTGAAGTCGATGACGTGGTCGTGGTACCACGCGGTAGAGAGGCGATCCGTCTCGAGCGACTGGGTCGTCGTTCCGGCGCGATCGTCGTCCAGGCACCCGGGAACCAGGATGGGATAGGCGTAGTCGTAGTGTTCACCGTGGTCGTAGGTCACGTTGAAGGCGGTGCCGTCGGGCAGCGTGGTATCCGTGGGATAGCCGTCGTCGCGTGCCGGCTGGTGCCCGCCGTGCAGATGCACAGAAAGGCGCGGCTCGCCAAAACCGACGTGTTCGCTGTGCGCCGGCAGGTTGTTGACATGGCGCACGATCGTCGGGCCGTAGGGGTTGTCGGTGAAGTTTCGAACAAAAGTCGGCCCGAGCGCATAGTTCCAGGAAGTGACGGCGGGGTGCCCGTCGCGGTAGCCCCAGATCTCAGTCGCCGGCAACTGCGAATGGAATTTCACCGAGCGAACTTCGGCAACGACACGATAGAACGTCGCCTTGCCCTTGACCTGGGACGTATCGACATACAACTTGGCGCCGGGATCGAGATCGGCGAAGGGCAAGGCGCCCGGTTTCCATTCGATTGCGCGCGGCGCTGGCGGCAACGGCAAGGGGTCGAGGAACGGGGTGAGTAGCGCGCCGGACTGCGCGCGTGTCAGGGCAGGCCAGGATGCGAGAGCTCCGGTCGAGCCCCACAAGCCGAACTTAGAAAAGGTACGACGCTTCATGACGGATCCCTCCCGGAACGTTGTTGTTGTTGAATGCCTGCCGGCGCACTGAGCCACGCCCTACGGACCGGCTTTTCACACCCAGCGCGTGATGCTGGCCAGAATCTTCTGCGGGTCGGCCAGCGCTGACACCCGGCTCCAGCGCGAACGCGCCTGGTTGCCGTAGGTCAGAAGGCCGGTGTGCTGGGTCTTGTCTGCGTCGATCGCCGGGTCGCGGTCGTAGGCGCCGAGCTTGCGGCGCACCGCGTCGATGTTCTTGGGCTGACCGGTCAAGAATTGCCAGCCGGGCTTGGCGTCGAAGCGCGCGGCGTAACCTTGCATGATCACCGGGGTGTCGCGCACGGGGTCGAGGCTGATCGACGCGAGTCGAACCTCGCGCCCGAGCTTGTCGCCCAGCAGGGCCTGCACGCGCGACAGGTTGCTCATCGTCATCGGGCAGATGTCGCCGCACTGGGCGTAGATGAAGCCGATGACCGTCGTGTGATTGCCTCGAACCAGGTCGTCGAAGAAGCGCAGTTTGCGGCCGTGCTGATCAAGCAGCTCCACGTTCGGAAAGCCGGCTTGGCCGCGCGCTGCGGCCCCCGGTCCCGCCTGGGCGGGCGGCACGACCGCCAGCGCCAAGGCGCAGGCAAGACTTCGGCGGCTCAGCACGCAATTGCTCCCGATCAATTTTCCTGAGAGCGGTACAGCCCTCAGCGATGCCGTTCAGAACTGGCGGTTTGCCCGGCCTGCGCCTGCAATCCCCGAAATCTCTGTCGGCTCAAGCCAATTAAGCGGCGCATTCGAAATCACCTCAATCCCTAAGGCTAGGGGCGGGGACGACCCTATGCAGCCGGATAGGCGTGAGGTGCAGGTTCCAACGTGCCCGCGCCGCGCGGCTACCATCGCGGCTCATGCACGACAAACCTCCCGCCGCCCTGCGCAGCGCACGCTGGTTCGCGCCGAACGACTTGCGCACCTTCGGGCACCGCTCGCGCTTCATGCAGATGGGCTATGCCGCGTCCGACTGGGCGGGCAAGCCGTTGATCGCGATCCTCAACACCTGGTCGGACGTCAACCAATGCCATTCGCATTTCAGGCAGCGCGTCGAAGACGTGAAGCGCGGCGTCTGGCAAGCGGGGGGCTTCCCTCTCGAGCTGCCGGCGATTTCCCTGTCGGAGCCGATCGTCAAGCCGACGACGATGCTGTATCGCAACTTCCTCGCGATGGAGGCTGAAGAGCTGCTGCGCAGCCATCCCGTGGACGGCGCGGTGCTGATGGGCGGCTGCGACAAGACGACGCCGGGCTTGCTGATGGGAGCGTTCAGCGCCGGGCTGCCATGCATCTACCTGCCCGCCGGGCCGATGCTGCGCGGCAATTGGAAGGGCAAGGTGCTCGGGTCGGGCGCGGACGCATGGAAATACTGGGACGAGCGCCGCGCCGGCAAGCTGAGTGAAGCGCAATGGGCCGAGGTGGAGGCCGGTATCGCGCGCAGCCATGGCACGTGCATGACGATGGGCACGGCGGCGACGATGATGGGCATTGCCGAGGCGATCGGCATGACGCTGCCCGGCGCGTCGGCCATTCCCGCGGCTGACGCGAACCACATCCGCATGAGCGCACAGTGCGGGCAACGCATCGTGCAGATGGTCTGGGACGAACTCACGCCCGCGTCAATCCTGACGCGCGCCAATTTCGAGAACGGCATCGCCGTGGCGATGGCGTTGGGCTGCTCGACGAACGCGATCATTCACCTCGTCGCGATGTCGCGCCGCGCCGGCGCGCACTGCGCCGTCGGCCTGGGCGACTTCGACGCGGCGAGCCGCAAGGTACCGGTGCTGGCCAACATCCGTCCCAGCGGCGACACCTACCTGATGGAAGACTTCTACTACGCGGGCGGCCTGCCCGGGTTGATGAGCCGGCTCACAACGCATCTCGACTTGAGCGCGCGCAGTGTCAACGGCCGCACGCTCGGCGAGAACTTGGCAAGCGCCGAGGTCTACAACGACGACGTGATCCGGCCGATTCACAACCCCATTTACGCCGAGGGAGCCCTGGCCGTTCTGCGCGGCAACCTCGCACCCGACGGCTGTGTGATCAAACCGAGCGCGTGCGCGCCGCACCTGCTGCGGCATACCGGGCCGGCCCTGGTGTTCGACGACTACCCGGCGATGAAGAAGGCGATCGATGATCCCGATCTTGACGTGACGCCCGAGCACATCCTCGTGCTGCGTTACGCCGGCCCGCAAGGCGGCCCGGGAATGCCGGAGTGGGGCATGCTGCCGATCCCGACCAAACTCGTGAAAGCGGGGGTGCGTGACATGCTGCGCCTGTCCGACGCGCGCATGAGCGGCACGAGCTACGGCGCGTGCATGCTGCACTGCGCGCCCGAGGCCTTTGTCGGTGGGCCGCTGGCGTTGGTCAGGACCGGCGACCGTTTCGGTTTGGAAGAGTCCGTCGGACGATCGCCCCAAAACAAAATCCCGAGATGATCGCGGTTCACCGGATTCATCCGCGCGGTGAA
>JANNKM010000398.1:0-3181 GCA_031396305.1 Rhizobacter sp. | reverse complement strand
TGCGTCTGGCCGCCGCGGCACAACACGAATCGCATGCCGAGTGCCTGCGCTTCGTCGAACACGGCGGTCGACGCGTCGAACGGCATGCCGGGGTAGTAGTGGTACTGATGGTCGGCCACGGTCGTGCAGCCCGACAACAACAGCTCGACCAGGCCGACCCGCGCCGCCAGGCGCAGCGCATGTTCACGGTCGAAGTGGCGCCGGTAGGGCACCGGCACGGCCGCGAGCCACGGCACGAGCGCGAGGTTGATTCCCGACGGTATGCCTTTGAGCAGGCTCTGGAACAGATGGTGGTGCGTGTTCACCCAGCCGGGGTAGACGACGCAGCCGCCCGCATCGATGACACGCTCACCCGGCTCGGGCGCGAGCGTGCCGATCGCCGCGATCAAACCATCGCGCACGCGCACATCGGTTCCCGCCGTGGCGCGCATCGCGTCGCCCCGCATACCAGTCCACAGGTGCTCGGCGCCTTGGATCAACATGGCGGGGACTGCAACGGCATGCGCGCTGACCCGCGCACGCAGCGCAGACGCTCGAAGGGCGCCAACGGGGCAAAGGCCGACACACCCATCGCACCCCTACTCATGAACTGCCTCACTCTCATGCCACCCTCCAAGCGCCCATTTGGACAGTACCGCCATCAGCGCGAACAGCAACACGCCCGTCATCGTGATCAGCACCAGAGCGGCGAACATGCGGGGGATGTTGAGTTGATAGCCCGCTTGAAGAATCTGGTAGGCCAGCCCGGTTCCGGTGCCGCCCGTGCCGGCGACGAATTCGGCGACGACGGCGCCGATCAGCGCCAGGCCTGAGCTGATGCGCAAGCCGCCGAAGAAGTACGGCAGCGCCGACGGAATGCGCAGGCGCAACAGGGTCTGCGCGCGCGTCGCGTGGTTCAGCTTGAAGTAGCTCATCAGGCCGGGGTTGACGCTGCGCAGGCCCAGTGTCGTGTTGGCGATGATCGGAAACAGTGCGACGAGCGTCGCGCAGATCACGAGCGAGGCGGTCGGATTCTTCACCCAGATGATGATCAGCGGCGCGATCGCGACGATGGGTGTCACCTGCAGCAGCACGGCGTACGGGAACATTGCCGTCTCGACGACGCGGCTTTGCACGAAGGCGAACGCGATCAGTACCCCCAGCAGCGTGGCGCAACCGAATGCGAACAGCGTGATCTTCAGCGTGGTGAGCAGCGCGCCGAACAGCAGGCCGGCATCGACGAACAGCGTCTGCGCCACGCGCAGCGGCGAGGGCACGAGGAAATGCGGAATCTGAAACGCCACGACCAGGCCTTGCCACAACGCGATCAACACCACCGCCACGAGGGCCGGCCAGACCACCTTTTGCGCGTTCGTCGTCATGTGCGCGCCGTCTGGTCGGCATCCGTGGCGCTGGCGCGCAGCAGGGCGTCCTGCAGGCGCTTGGCGTACTGGCTGAACTGCGTGGAGACGCGGAAATCGGGCCCGCGCGGGTAGGGCTCGTCGATGCCGACTTCGTCGACGATGCGCCCGGGGCGCGCCGCCATCACGACGACGCGGTTCGACAGATACACCGCTTCATAGATCGAGTGCGTGACGAAGACGACGGTCAGCTTCTTCCCTTGCCACAGCTCGAGCAGGTCGCTGTCCAGGCGGTTGCGTGTGATCTCGTCGAGCGCGCCGAAGGGTTCGTCCATCAACAGCAACTGCGGCTCGGTGACCAGGCCGCGCGCGATCGACACGCGCATCTGCATTCCGCCCGAGAGTTCGCGTGGCAGATTGGACTCGAACTTGGCGAGCCCCACCATCTGCAAGGCGTTGCGCACGCGCGCCTGCGCGACTTCCCTGGGCACACCGGCCAGGTCCAGAGGCAAGCGCACGTTGCCCATCACGCGCGCCCAGGGCATGAGCGTGGCGTCCTGGAACACGAAGCTCAGCCGGTGGCCGCTGGCTTCAAGTTGTTCGACGGGCTTGCGCCACAGGAGCACGCGGCCGTCGCTGGGAGAGAGCAAGCCCGCGATCATCTTGAGCAGCGTGCTCTTGCCGCAGCCCGAGGGCCCGAGCAAGGTGACGAACTCGCCTTCCTGAACGCTGAAGTCCACCGGCAGCAGCGCGTGGGTGCCGTTCGGGTAAGTCTTCTCGGCGGAAAGCACCTCGACGGCGGGAATCTCCTTCATGCCTGCACCGTCGTGCGCCGGTACATCTCCACCAGGTGCTCGCCCGCCGTGATGGGTGCGTGGCGTGCGGGGTGCGACGCGCTGACACATGTCGGCAGCGGTTCGATTCGCGACTCGGCGTCGAGGTCGAAGAAATAGGCGATCGAATAGCGGTCGCGACCACTGTGGCGATTGATGACGCGGTGCAGCGTCGAGCGCCAGTGGTCGTTCGTCCAGCGCTGCGTCATGTCGCCCACGTTGACGACAAATGCGCCGGGAATGGGCGCGACGTCGAGCCAGGCGCCGTCGCTGTTCTGCACTTGCAGGCCGCCCGCGTTGTCTTGCGCGAGCAACGTCAGCGCACCCCAGTCGGTGTGCGCGCCGCAGCCGATCTGCCCGGGCGCCGCTTTCGCAGGTTGCGGCGGGTAGTGCAGCAGGCGCGTCGTGGCGGTGGGGTGGCGCATGAATGAGTCGAAATAGCCGGGCGGCAATTGCAGCGCGACCTCGAACAAACTCATCAAACGCCGCGCCAGCGCCTCCATCGCCTCAGAGTAGGCGTTGCACGCGGCGCGAAAGCCCGGCAGCAGCGCGGCGTCGGGCCACTGGTTCGGGCCGATCGCCTCGACGCCCAGATAAAAGCTCTCTTTCACGTCCGGCGGTTGACCGGGATCGAGCGACTGCCAGCCTATCGGATCGAAGCCCCGCTTGATGGCGCCCCCAAACCTGCCGCTGAGCGTCAGGCCCCCCGAGCCACTGTCATCCCGGCGAACGCCGGGATCCACCCTTTGCTGCGCTCCATCGTCCTGGATCCCGGCTTTCGCCGGGATGACATACAAGGGGGGATGAGGAAGCTTCGGGCGGCCGTGCGCTTCCTCATGCGGCGAGCCGTCGATGTGCCAGCGCTCTTTGTCGGCCTGCGGCAGCGCGAAGAAGCGCTGCGCCGCGTCGAACGCGGCGCCCACGACGCTTGTTGCGACGCCATGGTTGCGCACCGCGAAGAAACCCGAGTCGCGCAGGGCAACATCGATCTGGCGCGCCAGGCTTTCG
>JANNKM010000358.1:0-3916 GCA_031396305.1 Rhizobacter sp. | reverse complement strand
CGAGTGCCGACACGGCTTCGTCGCACACCACGAGCTTCGGGCTCACGGCCAGTGCGCGCGCGATGCCTATGCGCTGCCTCTGGCCACCGGAGAATTCATGCGGGTAGCGGCGCATGTGGTCAGCGCTCAGGCCCACGGTCTCGAGCAGCTCGACGATTCGCGCCTCGTACTGCGCCGCACTCGCGGTCAGTTTGTGGATGATCAGCGCCTCGCCGATGATGGCGCCGACCGTCATGCGCGGATTCAGCGATGCATACGGATCCTGAAAAATGATCTGCATGTCGCGCGCGAGTGCGCGCAGTTCATTCTTGCCCAGCGCCGTGACGTTTTTGCCCTCGAACCAGACCTCGCCTGACGTCGGCTCGATCAGGCGCAGGATGCAGCGCCCGGTGGTGCTCTTGCCGCAGCCCGACTCGCCCACCACGCCGAGCGTCTCACCGGGCGCAAGATCGAAACTCACGCCGTCCACGGCGTGCACCTGATCGACCTGGCGCTGCAGCAAGCCGCCGCGCACCGGAAAACGCTTCACCAGGTTCTTCACGCTCAGCAGCGGTGCGGTCATGGCAGCATTCAAACCGGCAGGATGCAAGCGACCTTGTGGCCGGGAGCGACTTCGCGCAAGGGCGGCGTGGCCGTCAGGCATTGCGCGCGCGCATGTTTGCAGCGCGCCGCGAAGCGGCAGCCCTCGGCCGGCTCGATGAGCTTGGGCACCGTGCCGGCAATGGCCTCCAGCCGAACCTTGTGCAGCGCCGCGGTGTCGATGCGCGGGATCGAGCGGATCAGACCCTGCGTGTAAGGATGCAGCGGCTGCGCAAAGAGCCGCGCCACGCTCGCTTCTTCGATCACCTTGCCGGCGTACATCACGACAACGCGTTGCGCTACTTCAGCGACCACGCCCATCGCGTGCGTGATCAGCATGATCGCCATGCCGAATTCGCTTTTCAGCTCGGCGAGCAACTCCAGGATCTGCGCCTGGATCGTCACGTCCAGCGCGGTCGTCGGCTCATCGGCAATCAACAGTTTCGGCTGGCATGCCAGCGCCATCGCGATCATGACGCGCTGGCGCATGCCGCCGGAAAACTGGTGCGGATAGTCGCGCACGCGGCGCTCGGGGGTGGGAATGTGTACGCGCCTGAGCATCTGCACGGCGCGCTGCATCGCGTCGGCGCGGTTCAGGCCTTCATGCAGGCGCACCACCTCGGCGATCTGCTCGCCGATGCTGTACACCGGGTTCAGCGAGGTCATCGGTTCCTGGAACACGATGGCGATCTCCTTGGCGCGGATGGCCTGCATTTCTTTTGCCCCCAGCGGCACGAGGTCGCGCCCTTGCCAGAGGATGCGCCCGGCGACGATGCGCCCGGGCGGCATCGGCAGAAGCTTGAGCACCGACATCGCGGTGACCGACTTGCCGCAACCCGAATCGCCGACCACGCCGAGGGTTTCGCCGCGCTCGACGTGCAAGTCCACTCCGTCCACTGCGTGCAACCAGCCGTCGTCCGTCTTGAAGTGGGTTTTCAGGCCCTGGATTTCGAGCAAGGGCATCACAGGACCCGGCGCGGATCGAGCGCGTCACGCAGCCCGTCGCCGATGAAGTTGATCGTCAGCACGGCCATGAAAATCGCGAGGCCCGGGAACAGCGCCCAGTGCGCAGCGATGTCCATGTAGTCGCGGCCGTCATAGAGGATGCGGCCCCAGGTCGGAATGTCGGGCGGGAAGCCCAGTCCGAGGAAAGACAGCGTCGATTCCGCGATGATTGCCGCGGCGACGTCGATCGTCGCGGCCACGATCACCGGGCCCAGGCTGTTCGGCAGGATGTGGCGAACCACCTGGCGCGACGTGCTGGCGCCCAGCGCACGCGCGGCTTCGACGAACTCCTTCTCGCGCAACGAGAAGAACTGCGCGCGCACCAGCCGCGCCACCGGCATCCAGCGAAAGCCCCCGATGACGACGACGATGAGGATGAAGATGCCGGCCTCCAGGCCGAACATCTTTTTCAGCGCATCGCGGAACAGGAAAATCAGCAGCAGCAAGAGCGGCAATTGCGGCAGGCTCAGGAACAGGTCGGTCACCCACATCAGCACCGCGTCGATCCAGCCGCGCGAGATGCCGGCGATCGCACCGATCAACACGCCCACGGTGATCGCCATCAGCATCGCCGCCAACCCCACGGCCAGCGAGATACGCCCGCCGTAGAGCATTCGCGCGAGGATGTCGCAACCCAGGTCGTCGGTGCCCAGGGGGTGTGTCGCCCCGGGCCCGGCCAGGCGCGCCTGGAAGTCGATTTGATTGATGCCGACCTTGTAGAACAGCGGCCCGAGCAGCACGGCGAGCACCATCAGGCCCAGCAGCCACAGGCTCCAGTAGGCGAGCCGGTGCCGCTTGAAGCGCCGCCAGGCCTCGGCCCAGGGCGAGACGCTGGCGAGCGGCTGGCCCAGCGCGGGCGCTGTCGCCGCAACCGGGACGACCGGCGGATCCCCGCCGATCGCGACCGAGGCGTGCACGCCACCTTCAGCGATAACTGATTCGGGGGTCGAGCCAGCCATAGAGGATGTCGGCGATGAGGTTGAACAGGATCACGAGCGCGCTGAGCACGAAGGTCACCGCCATCACGACGGGCGTGTCGTTGCGCAGGATCGCGTCGATGAGCAGCGAGCCGATGCCCGGAATACGGAAAATCTGCTCGGTGACGATGGCGCCGCCGAACACCGCGGGCAATTGCAGCGCCACCAGCGTCACCACCGGAATCAGCGCGTTGCGCACCACATGCTTCATGATCACCGCGCTCTCGTCCAGGCCCTTGCTGCGCGCCGTGGTCACGTAGTCGAGCCGGATCACGTCGAGCACTGAGGAGCGCACGTAGCGCATCATGCTCGCGCCCTGGAACAGCCCGAGCACGGTGATCGGCATGATCGACTGCTTGAAGTGCTCCCACCACCATTGCCAACCCGTGGCCGCGATGTCGGCGCGAAAGACAAACGGCAGCCAGCCCAGGTAGATCGAGAAGAACAGGATGAACACGACGCCGGTGAAGAAGGTGGGCAGCGAAAAGCCGACGAAGGCGATCGTGCTGGCGATGCGGTCGAACCAGGAATAGGGCTTCACGGCGGCGAGCACGCCCACCGGCAACGCCACCGACAGCGCCAGCAGCTGCGACATGCCGATCACGGCAATCGTCACCGGCAGCCGCTGCCGGATGAGTTCGTCCACGTCGATGCGACTCACGAAGGAGAAGCCCCAGTTGCCCTGCAGCATGCTCGCCAGCCAGTGGAAGTAGCGCTGCCAGATGGGATCGTCGAGCCCGAATTTCACGCGCAGCGCCAGGCGCACCTCGGCTGGTACGTTGGGGTTGTTGGCCAACTCCTCGAAAGGGTCGCCCGGCGCGAGCGCGAGCACCGTGAACAGGATCATGCTGATGCCGAGCAGGCTCGGCAGCGCGATCATCAGCCGGCGCAGGATGTAGTTCGTCAAGGCAGCGCCGCCGAGCGAGCAGGGCTCATGGGCTGGGAGGCCACCGGTGGCACCCGCGCCGACCAGCCGCTTACGCGTCGCGGGTCCAGAAGCCCAGCATCCAGGTATCGTTGTCCCAGGCCGACGGCACCGCGTTGAGCTTGTTGACGAAGGCGCGCGGCCGCGGCCGGCCGAAGATGGGGATGACGTGGCCGTCGCTGATCACCAGGTCGTTCATCTTGATGAAGAGCAGCGCGCGCTTGACGGGGTCGAATTCGTTCTGTACCGCCTTGAAGGCGGCGTCGTACTCGGCATTGCTCCAACGCACGAGGTTGCGGCTCGACCATTTGTTCGCCTTCTGGGCGATCTGCTCGGTGGTGAACTGCTCCATGAAAATCTGCGGGTCGGGCTGCGTCATCGTGGTCGTGAACATCTGCATGTCGGACCAGAACTTCTGGTAGGTGTCCGG
>JANNKM010000258.1:0-16903 GCA_031396305.1 Rhizobacter sp. | reverse complement strand
TTGATCCAGACGCGGACGTGTGTCAGGGCGCGCCGATATGGTCCGCGGTGGCGCGAAATCTCGTCTACGCGTATCCGGTCCATCTGATCGGCCCGGAGCGGCAACCGCTTGAACGCCCTCGGGAGCCTACGTGTCTGATCGTTTACCGCAACCGCAGCGACTGCGTGAAATTCATGGCAACCAACAGGGTTACGGCACGACTTGCGGTGCTTATTCAGCAACAGAACGGAATCCCGGGGCGGGAATTGGTCGAAACAGTCGCGAGGGAATTGCCCGCTTCGATGCGGCAGGCTGCCTTGGTGGGCGGCCTTGAGACCCTGCGGCGCCTACGCTTAGCGGATATCATTGCCGGCGCTCAACGCCTCTGAACTCTGGTATGTGCAGCCCCGTTCGACAAATCACCCTTGTCTGCCTTGCATGTCTGACGCTGGATGTGTCGGCGCAGGATTTACCAACCACCGAGGCGAGCGCGCCAGATGCGCTGGTACAGGATGCGTCCGCGGAAAGCGGGTCAGAAGCGCGCCTCTCAGAGGATGACGCTTCGGTGGCAGTGGTTCTGGCACAAGATGATGAGGGAGTCGCTACCTCGGCGACTGAGCCCGCATGGCTTGTCGAACCGCGACTTCGACGCGCTGTTCACGACGGACCGGCCGATCATCTTCGCGTACCACGGCTATCCGTGGCTGATCCACCGCCTGACGTACCGGCGCACGAACCACGGCAACCTGCATGTGCGCGGCTACAAGGAAGAAGGCACGACGAGCACGCCGTTCGACATGGTGGTGCGCAACGACCTGGACCGTTTTCACCTGGTCGCCGACGTCGCCGAGCGCGTCGAGTCCCTCGCCAACGTGCGACCCTACATCCGCCAGCGCGTGCGCGACAAGCTTGTCGAGCATGGGCAATACATCGTGCAGCACGGCATCGACATGCCCGAAGTCGCGAACTGGAACTGGACGTATTGAGCGCCCCCAGGGCCGGGCTACGCCCAGCCCACCCCCCGTGGGGGTCAAGGAACCTTGGGGCGGCCCGGCGGTTCCTTTAGAGTGTCCGGTATAGAAATGGCGGCGTGAAGCGCACGCCACACCTTGGGAACCGAAATGCGCATGCGAATGCCGTCACCAAGCTCGACACTGTGGTTGTTGTGCGTTGCACTCAGCACCCTGGGCGCCTGCACCGACAAGCCCTCGCTCCCGCCAGTCCCGCCAGCGTTGCTCGATGCGGCGCAGGTGCCGGGCTACACCGCGATTCGGCAATGGGGCGAGGCCGCAGCGCCGGCCGGCCCGGCGCGCAACCACGCGTCGCCCCAGCGCCAGGGCGTCGGCAGACGCGGGCCGCTGAACGTGCTGGCACTGTCCGGTGGCGCGTCCAACGGCACCTTCGGTGCCGGGCTGCTGGCGGGCTGGAGCGAAGCGGGCACACGGCCGCGCTTCCACGTCGTCACCGGAGTCAGCATCGGCGCGCTGGCCGCGCCGTTTGCCTTTCTCGGGCCGCAGTACGACGATGTGCTGCGCCGCCTGTTCACCGGCGTCGCCGGGCAGGACATCATTTCGCCGCGCCCGCGCTGGCTCGCGCTGTTCGGCGACTCGATGGCATCTTCAAAGCCGCTGCAGGCATTGATCGAAAAACACTTCGATGCGCGCCTGATGGCCGAGGTGGCCGCTGAGCACCGCGCCGGGCGGCGCCTGTACGTCGGCACGTCGCACATCTACGCCGGCCGGCAGGTGATCTGGGACATCGGCGCCATCGCCAGCAGCGGACGCGCCGACGCCCTGCCCCTCATCCGGCGCGTGCTGCTCGCCTCGGCGTCGGTGCCGATCCTGTTGCCGCCGGTGTACTTTGACGTGCAAGCCGGCGGCCAGCGCTACAACGAGATGCATGTCGACGGCAGCATCATGCGCCAGGTGTTCATCGCGCCGCCGAATTTCGACTGGGACGCCGCCACGCGTTTGCTGGGCACCGACGGCAGCATTGCCTTCTACGTCGTGCGCAACGGCCGGGTGCGCTCCGAGTACATGGTGATGCACCCCGAACTGCTGGGCCTGGGCGAACACGCGATGGCGCAGATGTCCCAGTCGATGGGCATCGGCGACCTGCACACGATCTACCTGCGCGCGTTGCGCGACGGCGCGAGTTTTCACGCGGCGTGGATCGGCGACTCGTTCACCGCGCCCTGGACCGAGTGGTACGACCCCGCCTATGCGCAGGCGTTGTTCGAGTATGGCCGCGCCCAGGCGCGCAGCGCCGCCGCGTGGCATGCGCTGCCGCCGGGCGCCGAGTGACAATCGACCGAATGTCCCGCCGCAACCTTGTTGTATTCGCTGCCTTCTGCGTGCTCGTGGCGGCCGCGCTCGCCGTGTGGTTCACGCGCACACCGGTGGCGTCCGCGGTCAGCATGAAGCTGGCGCCGCTGGTTCGCACGCTGCAGTTTTCCGCCCGCGTCGAGACGGCGTCGCGCGTCGACGTGGGCAGCACCGTGACGGGGCGAGTGCGGCTGGTCAACGTGATCGAGGGCGCCATCGTGCGCAACGGCGACGTGCTGGTGCGCCTGGAAAGCGATGAACTTCAGGCGGCGCTCGCGCAGGCGCAGGCCAGCGAGCGCCAGGCCGCGGCGCGCCTGCAGGGGCTGCGCAGCACCGGGCGCAGCAGCGCGCAGGCCGCCGTAGCGCAAGCGGCTTCCGTGCTTGTGGCGGCGCAAGCGGAACTGGAACGCACCCGCGACCTGGTGGCGAAGGGCTTTCTCAGCGAAGCGCGCCTGGACGAGGCACGCCGTGGCGTGGGCGTGGCGCAAGCCCAGTTAGAGGTGGCACGCGCGCAAAGCGCGGCGAACAACGAGCAGGGAACCGACATCGCCCAGGCTGAAGCGCAACTCGCGCAGGCGCACTCGGCAATCGCCGCGGCGCGCGCGCGATTGGATCAAGCGGTGCTCACGGCGCCGGCCGACGCCCGTGTGCTGCTGCGCAGCGTCGAGCCCGGGCAGATCGTGCAGCCAGGGCGTGCGTTGCTGAGCCTGGCGTTGTCCGGATCGCCGCAACTCGTTGCGCAAGTGGACGAACGCTTCCTCGAGCAGCTGCGCGTGGGCCAGAGCGCGAACGTGGTCGCCGACGCCTTTCCCGAGCAGCGCTTCGCGGCACAGGTCCAGACCATCGCACCGCTGGTGGACGCGCAGCGCGGCGCGATCGAAGTCAAGTTCTCGCTCGCGCCGCCGCCGCCCAGCTTTCTGCGCGAAGACATGACACTGTCGGTGCAGGTCGAGACGGCGCGCCGCGAGCGTGCGCTGGCGGTGCCGGTTCAGGCGCTGCGCAGCGAGGCCTCGGCGGCCCACGCCGTGGTGCACCTCGAGCGCGCCGGCCGGGTCGAAGCACGCAGCGTGCGCCTGGGCCTGCGCACGCTCGACGCGGCGGAAGTGCTCGAAGGCCTGGCCGAGGGCGACGTGGTGCTGCTGGGCCAGGCGCCCGCGCCGGGCAAACGCGTGCGCGCCGAGGGTGCGCCAGCCGACGCCCTCGCCGCCAGCCGAAGCACCCAGCGCGGCGGCAAGCCGGAAGACGCCGGATCGGCGCTGACCAACGCGATGGGCCGCTGAGCACACGGCCCCAACCCCATGTTCAACGGGCTCGGTTTCGAACGTCGCGTCGCCGTGCGCTTCTTGCGCGAAGGGCGCATGCAGAGCCTGCTCATCATCGTCGGCGTGGCCGCGGGAGTGGCGGTGGTCACCTACATCTCGGCGCTGATCAGCGGCCTGCAACGCAACACGCTGGAAAAGACACTCGGCGCGCAGGCGCACGTGACGCTGAGCGCGCTGGATGACGTGGTGCTGCCGGCACGCGCGCCGAACGCCGGCACCGTCGACCTCACCCAGACGCAGCCGCGCGCGCAGCGGCCGCGTTCGATCGCCGACTGGCAGTCGCTCGCGCCGTTGCTGGAGGCCATTCCCGCCGTGGCCGCGGTGTCGCCGATGGTTTCCGGCGCCGGCCTGGCGATACGCGGCGAGGCGACGAAGTCGGTCGCGCTGATGGGCGTGGACCTGGACCGCTACGACCGCATCGTGCACCTGCGCTCCAAGGTCGTGCAAGGCACGGCGCGCCTGGAGCCGGGCGAAGCGATCATCGGCCGCGAACTCGGAGCCGACCTGGGCGTGCGCGTCGGCGACCGCGTGAGCGTCGTCACCGGCACGCTCACCGATTCCTTGCGCATCACCGCACTCGTCGACCTGGGTGTGCGCGAACTGAACCGGCGCACCGTGATCGTGCCGCTGCGCGCCGCGCAGAGCCTGCTCGGCCTGCCCGGCGGCGCCACCAACCTGGACTTGGCGCTGCGCGACGTGTGGCAGGCCCAGACGTTGGCCGACGATCTGGCGCGGCGCTTTCCGTACAAGGTGGAGAGCTGGCAGGAAGCGAACGCACAGCTCGTGTCGGCATTGAACGCGCAATCGGTGAGCACGACGCTGATCCGCGGTGTGGTGCTGGTCGTCGTCGTGCTCGGCATCGCCAGCGTGCTCGTCGTGTCTGTCGTGCAGAAGCGCCGCGAGATCGGCATTCTGCGCGCGATGGGTGCCACCCAGGGCCAGATGCTGCGCGTGTTCCTGCTGCAAGGCGCGATCGTCGGCGCGCTCGGCTCGATGCTCGGCGTGATGTTGTCGGTGGCGCTGATCTGGGCGTTCACGACCTTTGTGCGCGGCTCCGACGGCCTGCCGCTGTTCGTGATCACGCTCGAACCCGGTCTGGCGCTGCGCGTCGCCGGCATCGCCACGCTGTGCGGCGTGCTCGCCGCAGTGGCGCCGGCACGCCGCGCCGCCGCGCTCGACCCGGCGCAGGCGATACGCATGTGAGGGCCGCGCTGAGTAGTGCCCATGTTCATCTGCACCACGCAGCGCCCCCTCACTTGCAGCGCGCATTCGGGCTTGCAAGCCCGAATCGCTCGATGGGCTCGCCGCACGCGGCTCGAAACCCCCATCTCGCCCCCAACCCTCTCCCCCGAGTACGGGGGAAGAGCAACTGTCATCCCGGCGAAAGTGTCACCCCGTACTCGATACGGGGCCGGGATCCAGGACGGTGGAGATCGGCAAAGGGTGGATCCCGGCGTTCGCCGGGATGACATACGAGGGAGCCGGGTTTGCTCCCTGTCCCGCTCGCGGGAGCGGGCTGGCCTGTCTTTCTCCCTCTCCCGCTTGCGGGAGAGGGCCGGGGTGAGGGTGGCGCGATGATGCCTGCCGCGCCCTCATCGCCTGTCGCCCCTGCGCCGTCGCGCCCGCGCACGGACCCTGCCCCGTTGATCGAGCTGACAAACGTTCGCAAGACCTACAACGCCGGTCGCCCCAACGAGGCCGAAGTGCTGCACGGCGTGTCGTTCGCGCTCGGCACCGGCGAGTTTGTTGCGCTGATCGGGCCGTCGGGCTCGGGCAAGAGCACGCTGCTCAACATCGTCGGCCTGCTCGAACCGATGACCAGCGGCAGCTATCGCATCCAGGGCCAGGAGTCGCTCGGCCTCCCCGACGCGAGCCTGACACGGCGCCGGCGCACGGCGCTCGGCTTCGTCTTCCAGTTCCACCACCTGTTGCCCGCGTTCACCGCGCTGGAGAACGTGACCCTGCCGGCGTTGATGCGCGAGGGCCGCGTCTCGGCGGCGCAGCGCGAGCGGGCGCGCGCCGTGCTGGTGGCGGTGGGGTTGGAGAACGCGATGGGCAAGCACCCGGGCGAACTTTCGGGCGGCATGCAGCAGCGTGTGGCGATCGCCCGCGCACTCGTGCTCGAGCCGCCGCTGGTGCTGGCGGATGAGCCCACCGGCAACCTCGATCGCGCATCTTCGGACGAGGTCTTTGCGCTCATGCGGCGCATGCACGCCGAGCTGAACACATCGTTCCTTGTCGTCACCCACGACCCGCGCCTGGCGGCGCGCTGCGACCGCATCATCGAACTGGTTGACGGTCGCATCGAGCGCGATGAGCGCACCGGCGCGGCAGCGGCGGCGTAACGTCGCGTCGCCGGCGCCGCCGGCCTTGACTTCGCTCAAGCGCAGGCGCTGCGCCAGCATTTATCGTACGGGCAGACGAGGGGCACGACACTGCCGGACCTGCATGGAATTCAAGGACTACTACGCGACGCTCGGCGTCGAACGCTCTGCGAGCCAGGATGAAGTCAAGCGCGCCTATCGCAAGCTGGCGCGCAAGTTCCACCCCGACGTGAGCAAGGAGCCCGACGCCGAAGCGCGCTTCAAGGAAGTCGCGGAAGCTTACGAAGCGCTGGGCGAGCCGGAGAAGCGCGCCGCTTACGACGACGTCGGCAAGCGCTACCGGCAAGGCAAGGATTTCAGCCCGCCTCCCGGCTGGGAAAGCGGCTTCGAGTTCAGCGGCCGCGACTTCGCCGATGGGCCCGACCTCAGCCACAGCGATTTCTTCGAGGCGCTGTTCGGGCGGCGCGGTGCCGGCCCCCGCGGTGCGCGCGGCGCGCCGCGACACGGGCCGGGCAATGATCATCACGCCAAGGTGCAGATCGACCTGCGCGACGCCTACCGTGGCGCGCGGCGCACGATCACGCTGCGAGTGCCGCAGCTCAGCGCCGACGGCCAGGTGCAAATCATCGAGCGCCAACTCGAGGTGAACATTCCCAAGGGCATACGCCACGGGCAACACCTGCGGCTCACCGGCCAGGGCGGCCCGGCACAAGGCGACGCGCCGGCCGGCGACCTGTATCTCGAAGTCGAATTTGCGCCGCACCCGCAGTTCCGCGTGGACGGCAACGACATCTACGTCGACCTGCCGGTGGCGCCCTGGGAAGCCGCGCTCGGCGCCGCCGTCAACCTGCCTACGCCGGACGGCAGCGTTGAACTCTCAGTGCCCGCCGGCTCTGCCGCAGGGCGCAGACTGCGCCTGCGCGGCAAGGGGATACCCGGCACTCCGCCCGGCGACCTGTACGCCGTGTTGTCGATCGCGCTGCCGCCGGCCGACACGGCGGCATCCAAGGACGCCTGGCGCACACTGGCCAAGACCTTCGGCAACTTCGATCCACGCCGCCCGATGGAGGAGTAGGCGATGAGCGACAGCAACACATTCGCGGTCCACGCAGTCCTCGTCGAGGAACAGGTTCAGTTCACGCTGGATGAGCTGTGCCGGCTGTGCGGCACCGACACCGAGCAACTGCTGGCACTCGTCGATGAAGGCGCGCTCGTCGCGAGCGGCGACGATCCACGCACCTGGCGCTTCGGCGGGGCGAGCCTGCAACGCGCGCGGGCCGCGATGCGCCTGACGCGCGACCTGCAGTTGAACGCCGCGGGCGCGGCGCTCGTGCTCGACCTGCTCGATCGCATCGAAGCGCTCGAAGCGCGGCTGCGCCGCCTCGGCCACGCCTGATGCGACGCTGCGGCGCGGCGACCAACGCGGCAGCTTTACCCGCCACCGGGCTTGCAAGCCCGATGGCCTTCGCCAGGCGAAGAACAGTCCGCAGGGACTGTCCTTCGTCCGGGCTCAGCCGCGCAACTTGTCGCGCTGTTCCTTGGTGAGCAAGGCGTCGATGCGCTTGCGTGCCCGCAGGTTCAATTCGAACATCGACTTGTGCGCTTCCTGCATCGCCTGAAACGCCTTGCGTGCCTCCGCTTCATCGAACGCCCCCGACCCGAACCTGTTGTGCATGTGAAAGTCCTGCTGGTGCATCGTTCCCATCAGCGCCCAGCGCGCCTTCGCCGTCTCTTCCTGAATCTGCTCGATCTGCCTGCGTTGCTCGGCACTGAGATCCAGGCCACGGTAGCCAGCACCGTCGTGGCGCCACATCATGCCCGGCCCCATGCCTTGACCGCCCGGACCAGGGCCGCCCATCATTCCCGGCCCCATACCATAGCCTCCCCCATGGCCCCCATCATTCCCGGCCCATGCCTCCGTGTTGTGAGCAGGCCGACGTTGCCAGGACCAAGCCCGCCGCGGCGGCGATGATTGCGCGCTTCATGTTCAACACTCCTTGCTGATGAATCGATGAAGCGATTCTGCGCAGCGGCACGGGAAATCCATTGACTTGACGCAAATCCAGGCCAATCCAGGCCCGGGCACGCCATCGCAATCCAGTAGGCGCGCGGCACCGCGTGCCGTATGCTCCGTCAGCGGCAAAGCAGCACTGTCCACAGGAGGTCCACATGTCCATCGATCGTCGCAAGGTCATCGGCTTGATCGGCGCCAGCGCTGCCACGGTGCTGGCCGGTTGCGGTGGCGGTGGTTACCAACCGCCACCCACGCGCTTCGTATGGGTGTTGAATCTGAACCCGGAGTTCCAGGAAGTCGATGTGTCGTTCGGCGCGACGCGCGTGACCTCGGGCCTGCCCTTCCAGACGCTCACGCCGCGCTTTGAAGTCGAGTACGGCATCTACAGCGTGGCGCTGCGCGATCCGTCGGACGGCTTCACACAAATCTTTGACAACGTCGTGATCGACGCCAACTCGCCATCGGTGTTCGTGTTCTACCGTTCCGGCACCTCGGCGCGGCTCGCGCCGGCGCCATTGGGAATCGTCAATTACTTCGATTCGGCGGTGCCGCTGGATGTCGACCTGTTCGACGGGGTTGGGAACTTCGTGCAGCTCGTCGATGCGCTGCGGTTTGAAGGCGTTGCAGCCCAGGTATCGAACAGCTTCGACTGCGAACTGGACCTCTTTGCGACCGGATTTCCCGGGCTGATCTACAACTCCGGGCTGCGGCCGCGCACCGATTCGATCATCGTATTTCCGCGGTTCCCGGCGGGACACCCCCGTTCCGGCGAGGTTGCCGTGGTCGGACTGAACCATGGACTCACCTCGGCGTCTGCCGCAATCTGGCCGAATTCGCTGGGCTGAACATCCGTCACGCGCCACCGCAGCGAGTGTTGCTCGCGCCGCGGGCACGTCGCTGTGGCCTGCGTCACCTGCGCGGGGCTGGCGGCGCGATCCCAGCGCTCAGGACAGCGCCCGTTCAAGCTCCGAAAAGCTGCTGGCGATCGGGGTGACGTCGATGGCAGCGCCGAGCTGCCTTTCGATTTGCGTGCGTGAAACCACGCCACGCACCCGCCGCGGCCCTTGATCGGTGACGTTCTGAACCACCAGCAGGTGGTTGCGGCCGACCTTCTTGAGGGTGGCGATCAGGCTGGCGACCGTGGCGGTGCGCATCAGGTCGAGGTTGATCGCTTCCATCGTCGCGAGGCTGTCCATCACGTCGGCGACGCACAACTCGTCGTAGTGCACGTTGCGGTGGTGCACGACGCGCATCGGCTTTTCGCCGTGCAGGTCGCTCGACGTGATCAGGCCTTCGATCGACGGCATGTCGGTGACGACGAACAGCATGCGCACGCCCTGGTAGATCATCAGTTGCTCGGCCTGCGCGAGCGACGTGGACGGATGGGTCGTCGCCGCCTTCACCTGCGTCAGGTCGGTCATCACCCGCAGAGCGGGTGAATCGAGCGTGACGTGCGCGTCTTGCCACGGCCTGGCGTGGGCCAGCGGCGTACCGCGTTCGAGGTGGAAAGTGGGTAAGGCAGCATCACGGTTCATGGCAGGCCCCCGAAGTGTCAGCAGCGTCGCTCAGAGCGACTTGAGCAGCACATTACGCTTAAACCTCGATTCCTGCCAGCCCTAGCGCAGTGGGTCGACCCGCGCCGTCACATCGTGCCGGCCCGCCGGGCGAACGCGTCGACGCCCTCCCAGCCGGTGAAATCGACCACGCTTGCGGGATTGGTCGGCCCTGGGTGAGCCACATGATGAAGCGGATCGTGAGGCGGTCGAGAGTTCCGTAGCGCGGATAGGCAGTCAGTCGCCTGGTTCGACCCCTGCAAGGCGCTGCGCGAGTTCGGTGTCGCGCAGCGCGGTGTAGTCGCTGGGAACGCAGCGCACCAGCGCCTTGCGCGCCTGTTCGCTCAGGTGGGCCTTCACCTGCCCGAGAAACGGATTCGACGCGACCAGCACCACGCCGGCGCATTGGCCTGCGGCAACGCCGCCGTTCAGCGTGGCGGCCACTTCGCGGGCAAATCGATCGTGTTCGCGATCGCGTGCGTCGGTGCGGCTGGGAAACGATGTGCCGCCCGAGCCCTGACCGAGCGCGTTCGCGTGCCCCGGTCGGTCGCCAGCGAGTTCCGTGCCCTTCTGTCGGCTTTGAGGATGTACCAGATCGGCCAGGTGAACGTACTCGCCACGCTTGTCGGATTCTTCGAGCACTCTAGCCTTCGACGCGTTTGCCACGACCAGCCAGTTCTTCATGTGCAACCCCTTCGGTTCGACGCAGCCGCGCCCTTTGCGCGATAGTCTAGGTTCGCGGCCTGCGCCCGCCTTGACGGTGCGCAATGCGGATCGCCGCCGGGCGCCCGGCGGCAGCATCGCCGTGGCAGTGATGAAGAACCAGCGAATTGACCTGTATCAAGCGGCCGGATTCTGCAGCGTGCAAAAGTCCAGCCGATGCCAGCAACACCGAACACCGGCGCGGCGCTGCGCGGCCGTATGGCACCTGCGACGTTTCAGCGCGCCAGACGCGCGCTTCTTGGCGCCGTGCTCGCCACCTTCGCCTCGGCTTGCACGACGGTGCGGCTGGATGTCGCGCGCCCGGAATCGCTTGCGATCGCGCCGAGCGAAGACACGTTTCTCGGACGAACTTACCTGTCGCGGTTTCCGGCCTCCGGCACCGAATCAGGCGTGCGCCTTCTGGTCTCCGGCGTCGAGGCGTTCGTCAGCCGCGCCGCACTCGCCGAGTCGGCACAGCGCACGCTCGACCTGCAGTACTACGCGGTGGCGCAGGACGCGACGGCGACGCTGCTGCTGTACCGGGCGCTGCTCGCGGCGCAGCGCGGCGTGCGGGTTCGTTTGCTGCTCGACGACATCACCGCGACGGGGCGCGACTTCGACCTCGCCACGCTGGCCGCGCACCCCCATGTGCAAGTCAGGTTGTTCAACCCGTTCCTGCGGCGCGGTCCGCTGGGCATATCGCGGCTGTTTGAATTCATTGGCGACAGCGAGCGCCTGAACCGGCGCATGCACAACAAGTTGTGGATTGCCGACAACGCCGTGGCCGTGATCGGCGGGCGCAACCTGGGCGATGTGTACTTCGCAGCGCAGGGCGACAGCGATTTCGCCGACCTCGACGTGCTCGTCGCCGGGCCGGTGGTCGCGCAGGCGTCAAGGAGCTTCGATGAATACTGGAACAGCGAATGGGCCGTGCCGATCACGGCGTTCGTCAGCGAGCCGCCTGCACGAACCCAATGGGAGGAGGTCGTTTCGACGTTCGCGGTACGCGCCGCTCGCTTTCGCGAGACCGAGTACGCGCAGGCCGTGCACACGACGGAACTGGGGCGCCAGATGCGCGAGGGACGCGTCGCGTTCGTCACGGTGCACGCGCAGGCCATCTACGACCCGCCAGGCAAACTGGACAAGACTGTTGCCGTCGGTGCCGGGGGAATTTTCGCGGCGCTGCGCCCGCTCGTCGAAGCGGCGCAATCCGAAGTGCTCCTGGTCACGCCTTATTTCATCCCGAGCGGACGCGGCATCGAGATCCTGTGTGCACTCACGCAGCGCGGCGTCGCCGTGAAGGTGCTGACGAATTCCCTGGCGTCCACCGACGTCCCTGCCGTCCACGCAGGTTACTCTCGCTACCGGCCTCGCCTGCTGGCCTGTGGTGTGCAACTGCACGAACTGCGCCCGAGCGCCACGCGCTCGGCGCGCGCGGGCGCGGGTCTTTCGTCGGGTGCCAGCCTGCACGCCAAGGCGATCGCGGTGGACCGCAGATTCGTGATCGTCGGCTCGATGAACCTGGACCCGCGCTCGCGGCTGTCGAACACCGAGGTTGCGATCTCCTTCGAGAGCGCCGAACTCGGCGCGCAAATCGGCACGCTGTTCCACGAGGCCACCGCGCTCGACCAGGCGTATCGAGTGGAACTCTCCGAACCCGGGAACGCGGATGCGCCGCTGCTGTGGCGCAGCCGCGAGGCTGACAAAGCAGTGAGCCACACCAGTGAACCGGAGGCGAGCTGGTGGCGCCGGCTCGTCGCCGACCTGTTCGACGCGCTGGCGCCGGAAGAGCTGCTGTGATTTGTATGTCGTCCCGGCGAAGGCCGGGATCCACCCTCAGCTCACTATCCTGGATCCCGGCTTTCGCCGGGATGACAGAGGCTCACTCCGCCAGATTGTCGGCCACCAGTTCCAGCAGGCTCTCGATCTGCCTGCCCCACTGGGCATGCTTGGCCCCCATCTCGAGCGTGATGCGGCACTGGCCGCAACTGGTGATCAAACGCTCGGCGCCGGTGGCTTCGAACTGCTGCTGCTTCAACTCGAAGACCTTGTGGCGCAGCGGCGCGGCGCGCTGGTTCGACACGACACCGCCGCCACCGCCGCAACAAAAACCCGTCACGCCGTGGTCTTGCAGTTCGATCAGATCGAAGCCCAGCGCAGCGAGCACGCGCCGCGCAGCCGCTTCGAGCCCGCCGCGACGCACGATCTGGCACGGGTCGTGGAAGGTTGCGGTCGCGCCGATTCTCTTCACGCGAATCCGGTCGGACGCGATCAACTCGTCGAGGAACTCGGTCATGTGGATCACGCGCACCGGCAACGCCGCGCCGTACCACTTCGCTGCCTCCCAACGCGCCGCGCCGTAGGCGTGGCCGCATTCGGGCAGCAGTACCGTGCTTGCGCCGATCTTCACGGCGGTATCGACCAGCGCACGCGTGAGCCGCTCCTGCAACTCCACGTCGCCATTGTTGAAGCCGATGTTGGACGCGTCGAAGCCGCCCTGGTGCAGGGTCCATTTGGCCCCGACCCGGTTCAGGATCTTCGCCGCGTCGGCGAGCGCCTTGGTGTGTTCGCCCAGTTCGGCCGGCGCCGCCGTGACCAGGATGTCGGCCTGCGGCAAGTCGCAAGGAATCGCCACGCCGTACTTCGCCGAGATCTCGGCCAGGATGTCGGGCAGGTCTTCGCCCGGCGTCGCGGTGCTGCCCCACTGCCGCGCCGTGCGGTCCATCAGCGCCAGCCGCTCGGGAACGAGCCCCGCCTTGAACATGCCGTGGCGCGCACCCCGCACCAGCTCGGCGATGTCGATGCCCATCGGGCAGACCAGGGTGCAGCGGCCGCACATGTTGCACGAGTCGTAGATCAGCTCCTGCCATTGCTCCAGCTCGGCGATGCTCGGCTTGCGCGCCAAGCCGAGCGCGCGCACCAGCGGTGCAAAGGGACCGACCTCGCGCAAGTAGGCGCGGCGCAGCGGTTCGAGTTTGAGCGCCGGCGTGTACTTGGCCTGCCCGGTGGTGAGGTAGAAGTGACAGGCGTCGGCGCACAAACCACAGTGCACGCACGATTCCATGTGCAGCGCGGCAGTGACGCCGAATTCGCGGACGAAGCTGTGCATCGCCGCGTCGACGCGCTGCGCATCGCCTTGGTCGCCCTGTTTGTCGAAGGCAGGTGCGGCAGTCTTGATGTTGTTCACGCGCTGACCCCGCGGTGGCTGAAGCGCACGCCCGTCGCGCCGCGCGAGAAGGCGAACAGAACCGCGTGCATCAGTTTGCCGAACGGAAACCACACCAGCAGCAGCTCCAGCGTCAGCAGGTGCACGGCCAGCGGCCCGCGGAAGATCGTGTGCTCACGCGCCAGGATGGCCTGCGAGGGCTCGATCAATACCGCCATGCCGGTGATCATCGGCAGGAACACGATGGCCCAGGTGATCCAGTCGTCGACCCCGGAGATCCTTCTGCGCACCGCATCCGTCACGCGCAACGCCAGGGCGAGCAGCAGCGAGACGACTGTGGCCGCGGCAGCGATGTACATCGCCATGTCGGGCAAGGCCGGCCATGACACACCGGTGACCCGGCGGACGAACGCGATATGCGGCGCGTAGCCGAAGAATACGAGCGCCAGGCCGATGTGAAAGACATAGCCGTTGAGCGTGACGTAATGCGTGCGTGCCGAGAACGCCTGGCGTGGCCACATGCCGCGCAGGATGGCGCGTCCCGCGGCCACCCGGTTTGACGGCGCACCCGCCCGGGCGGGGGACAGATCGGGCAGACGCGGCAGGCGCAGCACGCCGAAAAGGCGCCACAGCGTGCCCCCCACGAACACGACGATGGCGAACACCAGCGCCGGGCCGCGGGCGAAATCGAGCAGGTCCATGAGTCGTTTCTCGCTTGTCTTGGCCGGGCATCCCCCCTAGAGAATGGCACCGCCCTTTTGCTCGCCGCGTTCGTAGACGACATGGGCCCGTCCCACCAGCAGCGGGTCGAGTGAGCGGATGTGCTCGATGTCCTTGTTGCTGTAGGGCAGCTTGTGCAGGACGTAGCGCATCGCATTGAGCCGCGCGCGCTTTTTGCAGTCCGACTTGATCACCGTCCAGGGTGAGTCGGCAGTGTCGGTTTCGAAGAACATGGCCTCCTTGGCCTTCGTGTATTCACTCCATTTGTCGAGCGAGGCCATGTCCACCGGGCTGAGCTTCCATTGCTTGAGGGGATGCGCCTCGCGTTCCTTGAAGCGGCGGCGCTGTTCCTTGCGACTGACCGAGAACCAGAACTTGATCAGGTGCAGGCCGCTGCGCACCAGGTGGCGTTCGAAATCCGGCGCCTGGCGCATGAACTCCTGGTATTCGGCCTCGCTGCAAAAGCCCATCACCCGCTCGACGCCGGCGCGGTTGTACCCACTGCGGTCGAACAGCACGATCTCGCCGGCGGTCGGCAGGTGCTCGACGTAGCGCTGGAAGTACCACTGGCCGCGCTCCGTCTCGCTCGGCTTCTCGAGTGCGACGACGCGCGCCCCGCACGGATTCAGGTGCTCCATGAAGCGCTTGATCGCGCCCCCCTTGCCCGCCGCATCGCGGCCCTCGAACAGGATCACGACTCGCTGCCTCGCCTCCTTCACCCAGGCCTGGAGCTTCAGCAACTCGACCTGCAACAGGTACTTCTGCGCCTCGTAGTTCTTGCGTGAAAGCAGGTTCTTGTACGGGTAGCCGCCGCTGCGCCAGTCATCGGCAAGTTCTTCGTCGGGCTTGAGCAGGCGCTGCCGGTTTCGCAGATCGGTGCCATTGAACAGCGCATTGCGCAAGGCGGCCGCGTCGTCGGGCGAGGCCCCGTCGAGAATGGCGCGCAACTGCTTGCCCTGTTCCGCGGCAGACGCCTTGGTGCGCGCGGCAAGAATGTCCTGCACCGCGGCGATCTTCGCCCCCTGGGCTGCCCGCACGGATTCGGCGATCACCTTTCGGCCCAGATCTGCACCACCCTGCCCGGCGATCACGTCGCCCTCGGCGACACGCCGCGGCCGGCGGGTCGAACGCTTGGCGGAGGCCGGAATCGAAACGCTGCTCTTGGCCATGAGGATTCGGACGATGAGATGGCCAGCAGCGGACCGATGAAGGGCTCGTGTCGTCGCGCCGGGGCCGCTGGAGTGAATTCAATGCTGCAGGTTGCTGCGCACCCGCAGCAGCCGCGCCTTGGCGTCGTCGGCCACTTCGCGAACCGCGGGCTTGTCGATCAGGTCGATCATCGTCTGTGGGTCGATGAAGCCCACCGTGATATGCCCTTCAGCCTCTTGCCGCACGACGACGTTGCACGGCAGCAGCAAACCGATGTCGGGCTCGGCCTGCAGGGCCTTGTGCGCGAGCGGCGGATTGCACGCACCGAGGATGCGATACGGCCGCACCTCCGCGCCAAGCTTCGCCTTGAGCGTCGCCTGCACGTCGATGTCGCTGAGAACGCCGAAGCCCTCAAGCTTCAATGCATCGATGACTTTGAGCACCGCGTCGTCGAACGTGGTGTTGTCGAGCCGGGCGTGGAAACCATACATGGAAAACCCCCTCGCGATTGCACAGTCGCGTGAACGCAGTATCTTTGAACGCGCGAGTCGCTTGATTGACAAAGGACAAAGCCCGGCCACCGCCGGAGACGCACGATGAACGTCAATCTAAGTTGCCGAGGCATGTTTCGTCATGGAGCACAGCATGGAGTTGCAATTCGAAGTCGAAAACCTGAAGTGCGGCGGCTGCGCGCATACGATCGAAGAGGCGCTGCGCGCGGATGCGCGCGTGACGCATGTCGCGGTTGATCTGTCACGCCATGTCGTGACCGTGCAGGCCGCGGCTGATGTGACGCAGGACATCGGCGCGACGCTCGCGCGCCTGGGTTATCCGCGCAAGGGCTCGGTCGAAGGTCTGCGCTCGGCGGCGGCAGTGGCCAAGTCGTTCGTCAGTTGCGCGATGGGCCGATTGTCCGATCGCAGTTGAGCCGCACGATGCCTACTGTGTCGATCCTGATGCGCGGCGTTTCCGGCCGGGTCGCGCTCGCCTGCGGCGCGGCGCCGTCGGGCGGCGCAGTGGTCGGCGCTGTGGCATCGTCGGGGCACCACAGCGGAAGCGGCGCGGTGATCGGCGCAATCTTCGCCTCAACGCATGGGACGATCCGGTACGGTGAAAGGCGCGCTTTCGACGCATGAGCGACATCCAGTCCTGAATCAACTGCAAGCCAGGCTGAATCCGGCCTGTCCGCGGCCCAGGCCGCCGAGCGCCTGGGGGAAGACGGCCCGAATGCATTGCCCGGCGGACAGCGCCGCACCCTGCTGGCCATCGCCGCCGAGACCGCGCGCGAGCCGATGTTCCTGCTGCTGATCGCAGCCGCATCGCTGTACCTCGTGTTCGGTGACCTGCAGGAAGGCCTGACGCTGTTCGGCTTCGTCGCGGTCACCATGGCGCTGACCCTGTATCAGGAAGGCAAGTCCGAGCGCGCCATCGAAGCCCTGCGGGACCTGACGAGCCCGCGCGCACTGGTCATCCGCGATGGCCGGCCGCAGCGCATCGCCGGGCGCGACGTGGTGCGCGGTGACCTGCTGCAACTGAGCGAAGGCGACCGCGTCCCCGCCGATGCCTTGCTGGTGTCGGCAGACGGCCTGCGAGCCGATGAATCGCTGCTGACCGGCGAAGCCGTGCCGGTGGGCAAGCGGGCAGCGCATC